>DOTL01000019.1 GCA_003521145.1 Streptococcus sp.
AACTTCATTATAGAACTTTCAATTTTTAAATATTTTCAATTATTTTTGAAAATCTCAGAAAGCAACTCAAATGAAAAGGAATTTAAAATATTGTATAATAAAAGTAGAAAACTAACGGGAGATTCATACGACTTCACTTGAAAACAAAGTGCTCCAATGCGCTAGTTACGAAAAATGCCTTAATCCCGATGAACTTCGTCAGTATTTGGAACCTATGCGGAACGTGCAGTCCTAGCTGTTCTATTGGAAAATGCTGAAGATAAAATTGTAACTGACCAATTTCCGCAGATTTTAAAAGACTTGCTAGCCATTCACCCTAATCTTAGTCTCAAGCTTTCGCCAAAATTAGCTGACCAGATACAATTTACCTATAACAAAGCTGCTCAAGCACTCAACATTTCAGCTACTATCGTGGACGAGGCTAAGGCCCACTCACCATACGGTCTTATCCTACATAGTAATGAAGCAGAGAACCTTGATAATGTGTTATTTTCAGAACTCTATCCTGATATCCTTGCTCCTAAGGAAACGGAACCAGTCCTTGAAAAAAAGTTATTTTTTGCTAAACTATTTGGAAGATAAAAGCTGACTCTGCGTCAGCTTTTATTATATCACAATGTTTTACTGAGCTTGATGAGATTCCCAATATTGAGTCCTGTTCGATAGAGATTCTCCTTAGCAGTAGCCAAAACTTGATCTAAGTCTGCTACTTGACCAATAATGGGAAAGGCAGCTGAAATACCTGCTACAGGAAAATCAGGCAAGTCATCGTTCAGACTACCGCAGATAGCAATGACGGGAATAGCTGATGGTGTCCGCCTAGCCACTCCGACCGGTGCCTTACCAGACAAGGACTGGCTATCCATACGTCCTTCTCCTACTATAACCAAATCAGCAGACTTCACACGTTGGTCAAAATCAACACAATCAAGTACAAAGTCAATCCCCGATTTAATTTCTGCACCCGCAAAGGCCACTAGTCCTGCAGCCATGCCTCCCCCTGCTCCTGAACCAGCCAGTTTTAAAACTCCAGGAGCAAAGTCAGAGTAAAATTGTGACATATCTTGATCAACTTTTTTAAATTGTGAAGGAGCCAGACCTTTTTGTCCACCAAAAATATAGGTCGCTCCATGTTGACCACACAAGGGGTTATCTACGTCAGTAATCAGACGAATGGTGACACCAGACAAATCAACCTTATTTTTAGAGGATACCTTTTTAACAAGACCAAGATTAATACCTATTGGCTCAAGCTTCTGTCCTTCAGAATCATAAAAACGATAACCCAATCCATATGCCATACCAATACCACCATCATTGGTAGCAGATCCACCTACGCCTATAATAAACTCTCGGATGCCAGATTGAACCAAATGTACAATTAGTTCACCTACACCTTGTGTCGTTAGAGCTAGAGGGTTTCGTTTATCCTTAGGAATCTGCTCCAAGCCACAAATAGCAGCCATTTCAAAAACGGCAGTCTGTTCATTGCTGGCAAAAGAAATACTTCCATCACTTGTATAGGCATGAGGAATCTTGATAGTTTTCTTCTCAAGATTTAGATTTTCAACAAGAGCATCTAAGGTGCCTTCGCCACCGTCGCCTATTGGCATGAGGTCAAAATCAGCGTCGGGTAAGGCATTTTCAAAGCCCGATTTAAGAGCTAAAGCGATCTCTTTTGCAGACAAACTTTCCTTAAATGAATCAGGTGCAATCAAAATTCGCATGATGACCTCCTTCTATTTTTCTTTTAGGTAAAGGGATAAAGCCTGAACTAACTCATCTGTCATATGTCGAGGACCTCGAACGGTTTTAATACCTAAACTCTTTAGTCTATCACTATCAAAGTCAGTGTCATTAAAAGTGTATAAGGGTTTAATCCGCATCAACTCCTTAATATCCTCCTCTTCACGATAACCTTGATTAGAGATATTTCCCTCTAAAACCTGACAGACGTAACGGATGGCTTTGGTAGGTGCCGTAATATAGATAGCCACAAAATTTCCCTTTTGCATACTGGCTTTCTGTGTCCAAAGAATCTCCTCATTTGCGGAAAATTCCTCCCTAATATCGTAGTATTTCAAATTTACGAGGATGATCCAATAATGAGGCTCCGAAACTTTTCTAAGATGTTTGAGGGCCACTAGGGACCGACTTTCACTAAGAAGATCAAAAATGGTTTGGTCCGGCAATGTCTCATCTAAAACAAGACTAACCCAGGTCTTCTTGGACATATGGTAGCTAGGAAAAACGCCATCCATTTTCAAGAGTTTATCCATTTGCTTCGTATTAACCTTGAGGTTAACCACATCATATATTGATTCTGCCCTTTCTCCACCAAGCCCTAGTTTTTCTCCCTTAAGAGGAAAAAACAAGGTGTACCATTTACCATCAACTCTAAAAGATAGATAGCTTGGTTCCTTCTCGAAAGGATGGTCTGCTTGGTCTGAAAATTCTTGAACTAAAAATTTAGCCAGGCGATTAGCTTGTGGGGATGAAAATAATTGATCTTCATAACAAGAATCAGCTACCTGTGACAGAAGTTCTCCATAAGCTTCTCTGACTTGACCAACGTAAGTTCCGGTAGCCTGAGGACTCCTAAAGATATCATAAGGCTCATCAAAATCACTATCGACAACCTGTCCTGTCAACTTACCTTCTGAATCAATAAGCAAACGGGTTTCAAGTTCTTCAGCTATCAGTGTTTTTCTAAACTCATAGCCTTGCTCGGTAGCTGTAAAACCAGAAGGCTCTTGGCTAGCAGGTTTTAGGACTTTCTTTTTAAAATAAGCATCCTCAAAAGTCACTGGTTATCCCTTTTTCTAAAAAAGAGGAGTTGAGACAAACTTATGTCCCAACTCCTCTTTTATTTTGTTGACTGACGTAAGGTAAGACCATGATTAAGAATAACATCTTTTTCTTCAAGCTCTTCCTTATTCATGATTTTAGTCAACATACGCATGCTAACTGCCCCTAAATCATAGAGAGGATGGTTTATACTAGAAAGATTTGGACGTGTGTAGCTTGTAATTGGTGAATCATTGCTTGTGATGATTTCGAAGTCTTCTGGAACTGATTTACCTGCAGCAAAGAGGCCATTCAAGAGACCTGCAGCCAATTCATCTTCTCCAACATAGGCAGCAGTGGCACCAGAGTTCAAGACACGTTGTGCTAAATCAAAGCCATTTTTATAGCTATATTTAGCTTCAAAGACAAGGCCTTCATTGTAGCTCAAATTATTCTTTTTAAGTCCAGCCTTATAACCAGCTAGACGGAGCTTACCATTAATATCATCGATAAGCGGTCCTGATACAAAGGCAACCTTTTCATTATTTTTAGCAAGTTGCGTTATAGAATCCTCAGCAGCAGCTTTATAGTCGATGTTAACACTCGGTAATTGGTGTTCGAGGTCCACTGTTCCTGCTAGAACAATCGGCGTACGGGTACGAGAAAATTCTGCACGAATTTTTTCCGTTAAGTGATAACCCATGAAGATGATACCATCAACTTGTTTGGCAAATAGAGAGTTAATGACAGTAACTTCGTGATCGTCATTTTCATCACTAGAAGCAAGGACAATATTGTACTTGTACATCGTTGCAATATCATCAATCCCCCTTGCTAAAGTAGCAAAATAACTATTAGCAATATTTGGAATAACAACTCCTACAGTAGTGGTTTTCTTACTCGCCAAGCCACGCGCAACCGCATTTGGACGATAATCCAAACGATCAATGACCTCAAGCACTTTTTTTCGGGTGTTTTCTTTTACATTTTTATTTCCATTTACCACACGAGACACAGTCGCCATCGAAACGCCTGCCTCACGCGCAACGTCGTAAATAGTGATTGTTTCATCAGTATTCATAAAAAACTTCCTTTCTCATTTCACGCTTACTCTTTCATGATAACTATATCAGATTCTAAAAACATTTTCAATTATTTTGACTGATTTTTTACAAAAAATGAAAGGGATTCCTTCTTTATGGTTATAAGGAAGAAAGCCGTTTCAGAAAAAGAGCTGTCATTTCACATTTCCATGACTAACCATCACTTGCAAAACTAGCCTAAAAAAGTCTCAATGAAAGTAAATGATTTAATGAAAAGTCAAAAAAACAGCTTGCATTTTCCCTATAAAAGTGACAGAATGAGTGTAAGAAATAAAAAGGAGTTTTTTCTATGTCTAAACTTGATTGCATTCGTCATTTTTTAAATGAAAATAAAGCAGGGATAGCTATTGTTTCAGATCCTGTAACTGTCAATTATCTTACTGGTTTTGATTGTGACCCACATGAACGCCAAATGTTCCTCTTCATCTACGAAAATCGGGAGCCTGCCCTCTTTGTTCCTGCTCTTGAGGTTGCACGTGCCTCTGCTGTACTCGACTTCCCAGTCTTTGGTTATGTGGACTCTGAAATTCCATGGCAAAAAATTAAGGCTGGCCTAGCAAGTACAGACAGCCCTATTATTTATGCAGAGTTTGACAATCTCAATGTGACTAAGTTTCAAGGATTGCAAACGGTCTTTGAAGGTCGCTTTGAAAACTTGACACCATTCATTCAAAAAATGCGCGTTATCAAGTCAGCTGATGAAATTAAAAAATTGATTGTTGCCGGTGATTATGCTGATAAAGCTGTTAATATCGGTTTTGACAATATCTCTCTCGACGTTACTGAAACAGACATCATTGCTCAAATTGAATTTGGCATGAAGAAAATCGGTATCAATATGTCCTTTGAAACGATGGTTCTTACAGGTAACAATGCCGCAAACCCTCATGGTATTCCAGGAACTAACCGTATTGAAAATGACAGCCTACTTCTCTTCGACTTGGGTACTGTTAGTCAAGGCTATGCTTCAGATATGACACGTACCGTAGCTGTCGGTCAACCAGACCAATTCAAGAAAGATATCTACAATATTTGTTTGGAAGCTCAACTCACTGCCCTTGATTTTATCAAACCAGGTGTAACTGCCAGCGAAATCGATGCTGCGGCGCGTAATGTTATTGAAAAAGCTGGTTACGGCGAATACTTCAACCACCGTCTGGGACATGGAATTGGTATGGATGTCCACGAGTTTCCTTCAATTATGGAAGGAAATGACTTGGTAATCGAAGAAGGAATGTGCTTCTCTGTTGAACCAGGTATTTACATTCCTGAAAAAGTTGGTGTTCGTATCGAGGACTGTGGTTATGTGACAAAAGATGGCTTTGAAGTCTTCACACACACACCAAAAGAATTGCTCTATTTTGATGTTTAATTAATCCAGTCAAAACCACCCGTGAGAACGATTGACTTGCTCTTTGGCTGAAAGCCTCTGCTACTGGCCTAGGCCTAAAGGCCCACCAAATGGTTTTCCTTCAGCACCACCTTTGCTAGCTGACCCGTCTAGCGGGTCTCTTTAAGACTATTTTCTTTTATTCTTCTCACCTGTAAACGGATCATACTCCTCAAAAAGACTGGGCTGATCTGGTATCACGTCTTCTTGTAATTGATTACCAATATATTCTTCAATTCGCTTCTGATTTCATCCAACCATATCAAGATAAAACCCTCGACACCAAAATTTGCAATTCCCATATTTATACTTTAAATTAGCCTGTCGGTCGAATATCATTAAGATACTTTTACCCTTTAAATATCCCATAAATGAATAAATACTTAGTTTCGGTGGTATACTCACCAACATGTGAATATGATCTGGGAAAGCTTCTGCTTCATGTATTTCAACACCTTTTCTTTCACATAATAACCGTAAGATGTGACCAATACTTGCTTTGTATTTCCCATAGATTATCTGACGTCTATATTTTGGGGCGAAAACAATATGATACTTACAATTTCATGTGGTGTGTGCTAAACTATTATTATCCTGTCTCATAAGGGGTCCTTCTTTTGTATATTAGTTAGTGATTGGGAAACCTTATCTAATATAACACTTTAGGGGGACTTTTTTGATACATCGCTAAAAGCTTTTCGGAACCACTAGCACAGCTAGTGGTTTTCGTAAGACAAAAAGGTCTTCAAGTAAATTGAGGACCTTTTCGTTTGCACTCAAATTCAAAAGCCATATAAAAAGCTGACACATCGAGAGTCAGCTTTTGCTATTTATCCTCATGCTCTTGTCTAAGATAGTCAAGTCCTTCTTCAATCCATCCTGGCATTGCTTCTGCCAAGGGTTTAAAGCCATAGTTCAAACGGCTATCTGAGAAACGATAACGATGAGGAATTTTATTTTTTTCTTCCTCAAGGGTTCTCAAAGAAAGACTGGCCTTTTGTGTAAATTCATCAAAATCAACAACTTGAACCAAGACCTCCTGGTCTACCTTTAAGGTATTGTAGATATTGTCAATATAACCTGTCTTAATCTCTGAGATGTGAATCAATCCTGTGGTACCATTTTCCAATGAAACAAAGGCACCGTAAGGCTTGATGCCTGTGATAACACCCCTAAGCTTGTCTCCAATTTTCATCTTAGTCTACTATCTCAACTGTTTCAATCACAACATCTTCAAGTGGCTTATCTTGAGCTCCAACCTCAACATTGGCAATCTCATCAAGCACCTTGTAAGAGTCTTCATCTACCAATTGACCAAAGACTGTGTGACGACGGTCTAGGTGAGGTGTTCCACCATTTTCAGCATACGCTTCTGCGATTGGTGCTGGCCATCCACCACGTTTGAGGTCCTTTTTAGCATAAGGAATTTCAGGCGTTTGAACGATGAAGAATTGGCTACCATTTGTATCTGGTCCAGCATTGGCCATAGAAAGCGCACCACGGAGGTTATAGAGCTCTTCAGAAAATTCATCCTGGAAGCTACCACCGAAGCTTGACTCACCACCCATACCAGTACCAGTTGGGTCACCACCTTGAATCATAAAGTCCTTGATAATACGGTGGAAAATCACACCGTCGTAATAACCACTCTTGGCCAAATCAACAAAGTTAGTAACTGTTAATGGTGCATGATCAGGGAAAAGCTTGATGACCAAATCACCATGGTTTGTTTTAATTGTTGCAACTGGACCTTCTACCGCATCCAAGTCAAGTTGTGGGAAATGAAGTTCTTTTTCTACCAATCCGAGTTCCTCCAAGGCATTGAAAATGCCATCTTCTTCTACTGTTCCTGTAACGTAATCTGCTTTTTCTTTCAATTCCGGTGTGGCATTACCCATGGCAATCTTAAGTCCAACATAGTCAAAGATTTCCATATCGTTTGGACCATCACCAAACATCATAGCATTGACCGGTTTAAGGTTTTCGTGCTCCAAGACACGCTCGACACCAGAGGCTTTTGAGATACCATTTGCTACGACGTCAGAGGAGTGTTCGTGCCAAGGCACCAAGCGGACATGTGTCGCGAGTTCTTCTGGTAACTCAAGCTCACCATTATTTTCCGAAAAAGTCCACATATGGTAAACATCGTTCGACAAGTGGAAGTCTGGCTCCACATCACAAAGACCATAGACTGGTTTCATAGCATCATCAATCAAATCTGAACGCTCTGAGACAACTGGCTTATCCTTACCAGCAAAGCCCCAAGCAATCCCAATCTCCTTACACCAAGCAACAAAAACTTCTGTAACCTCACGATCTAGGGGCTGGTTATAAATTTCTTCCCCTTTTCGATTAATCACATAAGTTCCATTGATGGTTACAAAATAATCGGGCTCTAGGTCTCGAATGTCCTCAACGACACCATAGTATCCACGTCCTGTGGCAATCCCTGTCAAAATTCCTTTTTCTTTAAGCCCTTTGAAAACAGTCTTAATAGATTCAGGAATGTAGCCTGTCTTTTTGACACGAAGGGTGTCGTCAATGTCGAAGAAAACAATCTTTGTCTTTTTGGCCTTGTATTTTGTTTTAGCATCTACTGGCATCGCTAATCTCCTTTACAGTATCACGTCCAGAGTTAGGTATAACTACTATCCTAACTAAAGACTGTATGGCACACTCCCATTATATCATATCTTAAAGCCAAAAACAAAAAATCATCTAGGACTATAGCAGTCTTAGATGATAGGCGTTTTAACGGTTAACACTCTTGATAATACGTTTGATATCACGTTCTTGTTCACGACGTTTGGTAGACTCACGTTTATCATAATCGTGTTTCCCTTTGGCAATACCAAGCAATACCTTGGCAAAACCGTTTTTTAGGTATACCTTAAGAGGAACCAAGGTCATACCTGTTCCTTTAAGGTCATTTTGAAGTTTGGTGATTTGCTTCTTCTTAAGCAATAATTTTCTCGTACGGTCTGGATCTTGATTCCAAATATTTCCCTGCTCAAAAGGAGCAATATGAACATTGATTAACCAAGCCTCACAATTCTTGATTTGGGCATAGCCATCTTTTAGTTGGATACGAGCCGCACGAACAGATTTAATCTCTGTTCCTGTCAGTACGATACCTGCTTCAATAGTATCAACGATACTATAATCGTGTCTAGCCTTTTTATTCTGAGCAACAACATTACCTTCACCCGTTGGCATAGCAGTCCCTCCATTCTCATCCTATTTTCGTTTTTTAGCAACGTCCTTGTAGAAAGGTTTGTTCCCCTTCTTCTTACGACGGCCACTCTCACGTCCCTTGTTATCATTATGAGGACGGTTTTGATTCTTACGCTTATCGGGTTTCTTAGATGACTTACGTTTTTCATCATAAGAGTCTTTACGACCATTGCTATCTTGGCGGTTACGGTTATCCCCACGTTTGCCACGACGTTCGAAGTCTCCATTTTGACGGTCACGACGTGGACCTCTATTGCGGAAGGCTTTCGCCTTTTCTTCACGTTCCTGACGAGCCTTGTGGTCTACTTTTTCAGTGACATCATACTCGCTTGGAAGGTATTGAAAGTCAATATCTCCGGTTTCCTTATCCGCACGTGTTAACTTGACACGGATAGGCTGACCAACTCGGAAAGTCTTACCAGTTTTCTCACCCTGAAGTGTCATGGTACGTTCATTGTAATTGTAAAATTCTGGAAGGGTCGTGATGTGAACCAAACCTTCGATAGTATTTGGCAATTCGACAAACATACCGAATTTAACCACACTTCCGATAATACCATCGAATTCTTGTCCAACAAACTCTTCCATGTATTCCGCTTTTTTCATAGCTTCAACGACACGTTCAGCATCAATGGCACGACGTTCAAGAGTTGAAGATGATGTCGCTAACTCAGGAATAACCTCTTCAAAATGTTCACGCGTTTCTTGAGACATATTGTTAGTGTACTCACGAATCATTCGGTGAACCAAGAGGTCTGGGTAACGACGGATAGGACTAGTAAAGTGAGTATAATACTGAGCCGCAAGTCCATAGTGTCCATGATTGTGTTCTGAATAGCGGGCTTGTTGCATTGAACGAAGCAACATCATGTTCATGACCTCTGCTCCAGGTTTCCCTTGAACTTTGGCCATAAACTCTTGCAAGTCTAGTTGATCCATCTTATTGGCAGTTCCTTTGATTTGAACACCAAAGATAGAGGCATAATCCATGAAGCGTTGCAATTTCTCAGCTTTTGGCTCTTCGTGGATACGGTAAATAAATGGCAACTTAGCCTTGGCGAAGTGCTCTGCCACACATTCATTGGCAGCTAACATGAAGGATTCAATCATTCGCTCGGCTGTTCCACGTTCACGCACCACGATATCCACTGGCATTCCCTTCTCATTAACCAAGGTACGAGCTTCAGATGTATCAAAGTTAAGGGCACCACGACGCTCACGCATGTCTTCTAGAATCTTATGCAATTCTGCCATAGCTGATACAGAATCCATGATTGGTTTAAACTGCTCAATCTTTTCTGTATTTCCAGCCAACATCTCATTGACATCACTGTAGGTCATACGGAAAGTTGTATTAATCACAGATTGACAAATCTTATGATTAACCACCTTACCTTTTGGAGTAATCTCCATGATGGCTGACTGCGTCAAGCGATCAACATTGGGATTTAGTGAACAAATACCATTTGAAAGACGCTCAGGCAACATTGGCACCACGCGGTCTGTCACATAAACAGACGTCCCACGTGCTACAGCCTCACGGTTTAGAGCAGACCCTTCAGTGACATAGTAGGACACATCGGCAATATGAACACCAAGTTCAAAGTTACCATTTGGCAAACGTTTGATATGAACCGCATCGTCCAAGTCCTTAGCATCAGCTCCGTCAATAGTGAAGGTTACTTCTTGACGAAGGTCAACACGACCAAGGAGGTCTTCCTGACTCGGTGCATCTGGTACAGCTTCTGCTTCCGCCATAACATCCTCTGGGAACTCAGAAACAATATCCATTGATTCCAAGACTTCCAAGACATCAATACCAGTATCCCCCTGATGACCAATAATGTCACGAACACTTCCCACGAAATAATCATAGTGACGGTTAGGGTATTTTTCAATATCAACCTTGATAATTTCAGTACCATCTAGGGCAACTGGTTCTTTTTTGATATAAATTGGCTGTTGAATTTTTTGGTTTTTAGACTTAATGTAACCCGCATAGGGTTCTTTCTCGTCGCTAAGGATAAATTTCCCTACAACAGTCTTAAGCGAACGCTCTACAATTTCAACAACTCGTGCTTCTGCTGCTGTCCCACGCAAACGGTCTGCTGGCTTCTTGATGACAACGGCAACAGTATCACCGTCAATGGCATGGCCAACATCATTACGACCGATGAACATGTCGTCTTCACTGTCATCGACATGCAAGAAACCAAAACCATTCTTATTGGCACGGAAGACACCCTCAACAGTCACCTGATTAGGATTTTCTTTCTTAGGACGCAAGGATACAGAGCCATCACTGTTAAAACGCAACTGTCCCTTACTTTCCATGGCTGATATGGTCTTGATAAGCTGAGGGAATTTTTCTCCCCCAGCATGATTAAGAGCCTGGGCAATGTCGTTTACACTGGATTTCCCATGCTCCTTCAAATAATTTTTAATAGATTCTTTCATGATTTCCTTTACTTTTATTTATTGACTATAACGCAAAAAATGAGCCAACCTCAGTCAGCTCATTACTTACTTGAGAGAATGGAAAGGACGATTGCATCTACAATCCATAGAAAAACCATGATTCCTGTAAAGCGTTGCATAAAGGCTTCAAAACCACGTGGTTTACTACGTTCAAATAGTGCTTCTGACCCACCACCATCAAAGACATTGCTACTTGGATTTTTTTGTGGCTGCATGAATACCGCAATCACAATAATAGCTGACATCACCAAGAGCAACGTTAATAATAAGTCGTACATAGTTATTCCTCCGAAAAAGTCCTTTTTATTCTACCATAGAACCCTTTAAGATTCAACATGTAAGGTTACTTTTCTATCCTTGGGGCAGAATTTGGGTACCTGAATTTTCTCAGGATGATTTTGTTTATTTTTACTTGTGAGATAGTTGATGCTCCCACATTCACTACACTTTAAATTGATTTTAACTCTCACCTATATTCTTGACTCCTAGCGATTTTCTAAAGATGATTAAGTACCACACAAAATTTTCAAAGACAATCATTGCGTTCACAAAGAAGACCCAGCGATAACCTAGTCCAGTCGCAACTGCTGAACCAACAAAAGGACCTAAAACTTGTCCAATGTATGAAAAGCTTTGATTAAAGCTAAATATTCTTGAGATTCCTTCTCTGGGTATCATATTGGTCAATAACGAATTGACACTAGGCATCAGAGCAACCTACACCGAAGCCATAGGCAAAACGTAAGATACCCAGTTGCAAAGCTGAACCGGCAAAACCACAGAGGAAATACAAGAGGAAACTATAAAATAGTCCTATTAAAAGCAAGCGATGATTCCTAATACGGTCTCCCAATTTTCCTTTGATAAGAGGTACTCAAGAGGCTAGAGAAGCCCTTAGCAGAAACAATTAAACCTGAGTAAAAAAGGATATTGTCCCTCTGACCTAAATAACGAATATAAAGGGCCAACATAGGCGCAATCAATTGGGCAGAAATCTGGATAATCATACTGGTCACAAAAAGGCCAATCAACATAGATTTGCTGGGAATTTTCGCAAAAACCTGAGAAAGAGTCATCATCTCCCCCCTCTCAATAGGTTGAAAATTATCTCGTAAACTAAAGATAGTTAAAAGGCAGCAAATAAATAGAATGACTCCAACCAATAAAAAGGTTTCCCTCATACCAAACGTCTCAGACAAGGTACCACCTAACAAAGGGCCAATCAGAACACCTGCTGTTAGACCTGTGGATAAGGTCCCCAGGGCATAGCCAGAACGGTTCTGAGAAACCTGACTGGCAATCAAAGCTGTTGCATTTGGCACATAACCTGCAAACAATCCATTCAAGATTCTCAAAAAAAGCATCCAGAAGACATTAGGCACAGAGGCTAAGCCTCCCATTGTAAAGGTCATGACCATACTGGCTCTAATCATCATGGGCTTTCGACCATAACGGTCCGCCAAGTGTCCCCAAACTGGTGAAACCAAGGCTTAAGCTAAAGCAGATAGGGCAACAGATAAACCAGCATACCATTCTACCATAGCACCTTTAACCCCTAGTTCTTCTACATAGAGAGCCATGAAGGGCATGACAATAGAAAAACTAGCCCCAGTAAAAAAAGTTCCTATCCAAGCAATTTTAAGATTTCGTTGCCAATCAGCGGTTTCAAGCTCTTTTTGGCGCAAATAATCATCTTCTTTCTAAAATTCACTATCCATTATAACACAATGACTAGCTATGAGGAGCTAGGTAAATCATTTATTGCGCTCTTCACTTTCTCCTTCAAATCATCGAGACTAGCATTATTATCAAGAACCAAGCTGGCATAAGGCTTTTTCTCTTCTAATGGCATTTGGCTAGCGATACGCATACTAGCTTCCTCAAAACTTAAGTGATTACGTTTCATCAAACGTTGACACTGAACCTCAGGCGACACTGCCACCAACCAAATCTGGTCAAACCAACCCTGATACCTATTCTCAATGAGCAAGGGAACATCCATGAAAAAAACATCTTCTTCCTTGGCCAAACAATCCCTTTGAGCCGCCAGTTCCTCTCGAATGATTGTCCCTTGAATCTCATTAGACAGACGTCGCATCTCTTCATTTGAAAAAATCAGTTGCCCCAGTTTAGGACGGTTCAGTTCTCCATCAGGAAGAAGAAGACCCTCTCCCAACCAATCGAGCAAGGCCAGATACAAACGCCCCCCTTTGGCCTGCAGGTCGTGCACAAGCTGATCAGCATCAATGACCTTGTAACCTGCCTCTTTAATCATTTCAACAACCGTTGATTTTCCTGAAGCAATACCACCTGTTAACCCAATAATCATCGCTTTTGACAATGAGGACACAAATGCGTCCCTCTCCCTCCTAACTTGATTTTCTCAATTGTGCTTGCGCAGCGTGGACAAGGCTGCCCCGTCTTTCCGTAAACCTGCAAATAGTTCTGCATGGTTCCGTCCTCACCAAGGGCATTACGATAGGTCCTTATGGTTGAGCCACCTTTTTCAATTCCAAGCTGTAAAATGGCAATCGTTTGTTCATGGACCCGCTTCATGGCTGCCTTACCGAGTTCCTTTGCTGGCGTTTCAGGATGAACCTTGGCCGCCCAAAGCACCTCATCAACATAGATATTTCCTAAACCGGCCACTAATTTCTGCTCCAAAAGGAGACTTTTAATGGGCTTTACAGAGATCATCAAGGCCCTCTCAAACGGGGCGTATTTGAAGGTCTTTTTAGTAGGCTCCGGACCAACTTTTTTCTTTGTAAAATAAGCTTCTTCTTGATTTTTTGCTATTAAATCAAAGGTTCCAAACTTGCGGACATCTTGATAGACGAGGGTGGAGCCATCATCTAACTTAAAAAATAAGTGAAAATGCTTGTTGGTAGGAACTTGATCTGTAAACAACAGGTATTTTCCTTCCATACGCAAGTGAGAAATCATAATTAACTGTCCAAAGTCAAAAATCAAGTACTTGCCTCTACGTCGCATGGCTTGAATTGTTTGGCCAGACAATTCATGCAAAAAACTATCATAGGAGGTCTTGATCATTTTCGGAACCTTAACCTCAAGCGACAAAATGGTCCGACCTACTACTAACCTTTCTAAACCTCGTCTAACAGTTTCTACCTCAGGTAACTCAGGCATCTGATCCTCCTTCTAGCAAGAAAGCCGAGCAAGTGCCCAGCTTTTTAATATTCTTTTTCATTGTAACCAAAATCGGCCAAATCAAGTTTTTTATCACGCCAATTTTTCTTAACCTTAACCCAGGTTTCAAGGAAGACCTTATCCCCAAGCATGACTTCAATATCTTTACGAGCAAGGGTACCAATTTTCTTGAGCATAGAACCTTGCTTACCAATAACAATACCTTTTTGGCTGTCACGCTCAACCATGATTGTCGCACGAATATGAATCTTATCCGTGTCTTCATCACGCTTCATCTCATCAATGACAACTGCAACAGAGTGTGGAATTTCTTCACGTGTCAACTGAAGGACTTTTTCACGAATCATCTCTGATACCAAGAAACGCTCAGGGTGATCGGTGATTTGGTCCGCTGGAAAATATTGGAACCCTTCCTCAAGGTTATCACTCAAGACATCCACAAGGTGGGAAACATTGTTCCCTTGGAGGGCAGATATCGGAATAATCTCCTTGAAATCCATTTGTGTACGTAAATCGTCAATCTGCTCTAGGAGCTGATCTGGATGGACCTTGTCAATCTTATTGATTACCAAGATAACTGGAACTTTGGCTTGTTTGAGGCGTTCGATAATCATATTATCACCCTTACCACGGGGTTCATCTGCTGGTACCATAAAGAGGACTGTATCAACCTCACGAAGGGTGGAATAAGCAGATTCTACCATAAAATCCCCAAGAGCCGTCTTAGGCTTGTGAATCCCTGGGGTATCGATAAAGACAATCTGTTCCTTATCGGTTGTGTAAATCCCCATAATTTTATTACGAGTTGTTTGAGCCTTATCACTCATGATAGCAATCTTTTGACCCATAACATGGTTCAAAAACGTTGATTTTCCTACATTAGGACGGCCAAGAATAGCCACAAATCCTGATTTATATGTCATATAACTTCTTTCCCATTTCGTTTTAATTGAAAATTAAGTACCAAACTTTAGGTATGAAAACAATCATCCCCGTAATGAGTGCATAACAAGAAACCACTAAAACAGCTCCAGCAGCCATATCCTTGGCATTTTTGGCTAACATCGAAAAGTGATGATTACTGGCCAAATCGACAACATTTTCAATGGCAGAATTAACAATCTCTAGAGCAATTACGAGAAAAACTGCCATCAAAAGAAAGAGCCATTCTGTCGCAGACACACGAAAGATTAAGCCAGCCAATACCACCAAGATAGCTGAAACCAAGTGCTTGCGCATATTGCGTTCTTCTTTAAAAGCCGTTATTATTCCTGTTAGAGCAAACTCAAAACTAGCTGTAAATTCTCTATTTTTCCACTTTTTTTGTGGATTATTGTCGCGTAAGTCCATAAGCAGTCAAAATTTCTTCCTGTAATCCAAACATTTCCGCTTCTTCTTCTGGGGTGTAATGGTCATAGCCATTGATATGGAGAAAACCGTGAACAGCCAAGAAACCCATCTCACGCTCAAAACTATGTCCATAATCCTCAGCTTGTTCATGAGCCTTATCAACGGAAATAAAGAGTTCACCAATATAACTATCAAACTCTCCCATCATTTCAGCTAATTCAGGATTTTCAGCCAACTCTTCCTCGTCAAAGCTAATATCTAATTCAGGTTTATACTCCAAACTAATAACATCTGTTGGACGGTCTGTATCACGATATTCCAAGTTTAGTTCGTGGCTACGTTCGTTGGTTACAAATGTAACAGCCATTTCCTTGTCTTCCTTGCCAAGTTTTTGTGCTGCAAAATCTAGTAACTCCAAGGTTTGCTCTTTTAATTTCTCAGAGACTTGTCCAGTCTCATCAATCATTTCAATATACATAAAAAACTTTAGGAACGTCTATGCTCACTTCAAGCTAGAACCGCTCACTTCCTTTCACTAACTCATTAGCTTTTTATAGAAATACTCAAAGACACAGGATACTAGTCTTGAGTATTTTTAGTTTAATACTTATCACCTCATTATACCACAAGGACACAGAAAAAGCAGACTTAAGCCTAATTGTCTGCTTTTTGTATGGCCTCTACGTGAATCGCCTACTTATCCAAACTATCCTTAAGACGTTGAATATGAATGGTTAAATAGACCTGTTCGTCTAAACTTAATTCGAAGATATAACTTGCCTTGATATAGGTAGCAACCTTTTGAGTACAGACAAAAGACTCTGGATAATTGACCTTAACTTGTTCATATAGAAAATCATCATTTTTGCCACCACTAACCCCACTCACAATACACTGTGCTAGATATTGGAGATGTGTCATAAAACGGTTATAAGAGAAACTATCCTCCTCTAAATCACAACCAAAATGAAGACGGACAATCTCACTAATTCCAACCACAATTTGAGTCATCTGTCGGTCTTTTTCATGGAGACCCGCATCCTTTTGTGCATTAACAAGATGCAAAGCGACAGAGGCAGCCTCATCATTGCTAACTGGATTTCTAAATCCTTTTCAATCAGACGAGGGGCTTGTTTCCCAATTTCATACTCCCGAGGGTAAAATTTTCGGACCTCCCAGGCCAAGGGTTTCTGCAGAAGAATACCTTCTCTACTTCTTTCAATAGCATAATGGAGGTGATCGGAAAGTGCTATGAAAAAAGAGGGTTCAAACTTGGTTTGCAATACAGCTTCAGCAAAAGTAAGGATATTCAAAAAGACCTGCATTTCACCTTCAGGCAAATTGACATAAACACGAGACCAGTCGTCTACTGCCTCTGTATTTTCCAAAACAAAAGTCTTTTCAATCTTTTCCTTATCAACAAAGTCTCCAACCTTCTTTTGAAAGCCCAGTCCTCTCCCCATAACAATGTATTCCACATTATTATCCAAAACCTGAACAACATTGTTGTTTAAAATCTTTTCAATCTGCATCATGATCCCTCATCATTAAAGCGTTTACTTTATTTTACCGAATTTTTAATGAGAAACCTACTTACTGCAAACAAAAAGTGCTGGACTTACCAACATTTTTCCTAAAGTTCTGTTCGATTTTCGATAGCTCTTAGCAAAGTCACTTCATCAGCATACTCGATGTCAGAACCAACGGCCAAACCACGCGCTAAACGAGTCACCCTGATTCCTGCAGGTTTGAGGACACGTGAAATATACATAGATGTTGCCTCACCATCTGCTGTTGCATTAGTAGCAATGATAACTTCGTCAACCTCGCTATCCATAAGACGAGTAATCAAACTTTTCAAGTTAATATCATCTGGTCCAACACCATTCATAGGGGAAATAAGCCCTTGAAGCACATGGTAGAGACCACGGTATTCCTGAATCTTTTCCATAGCTGAAACATCTTTGGAGTCTTCAACAACCAAAATCTTAGTACGGTCTCTCGTTTCATCTGTACAAATGTTACAGGGATCATCATCTGTCAAACGGCCACAGACCGAGCAATAAGTCAATTCACGTTTTGCTGCCAAGAGGTTTTTTGCGAAATCATTAACATCTTCATCAGACATGCTAATGGTATAAAAAGCTAGGCGTGTCGCTGTTTTAGCCCCAATTCCAGGGAGTTTTGAAAAACTATCAATCAGCTTCGCAATTGGAGTAGGATAAATCATGAAGGTCTCCTGTTCTTTATATGATTTTATTCATCTCTTATCTTTTGTCACTGTCATGGATAAGTCTTTACCCAAGAACAAATACTCAAACACTATATCACAGAAAAAACCCTCGTGCAAGGCACAAGAGATTTTCATATTTAGTGAGTATTTTGATAAAGTTCCATGATAGCTTTGACCGCATTTTGATTAGCCTTACTCTTCCAGTCTAGGGCATGTGGATACATAATCCCAACTGCCAACTTAGTACCGTCTTTGGCAGTCGCATAGGCCACAGCATTAAGGTTAACCGTTGTTACAGAGTTACCTGAACCATCCGTCGCGTAAGTTTCGGCTGTCCCTGTTTTACCACTAATTGGAATGATAGAACTTGCCATAGCTTTACCAGTCGCAAGGCTAGAACCTGAATTAACGACATCATTAAAGCCTTGTTGGATAATCCCCATCTGCTCAGAATCGAGAGGTAAGGTATTTAATACACGTTTATCTACCGTTGAGGCTAGAGTTCCTAGACTACCATTTGATCCTGCATCATAGATACCTCCCACAATATGAGGTGCTACACGTTTACCACCATTTGCAATTGAAGCAACATATTGAGCCAATTGAATAGTTGTATAAGAGTCGTACTGACCAAATGCTTCCGTCAAGACGTTGGCTACACTGTAATTTTTAGAAATGTAGCCTTCTGATTCTCCAGGCAAATCAAGCCCTGTAGATACCCCCATACCAAAATCAGCATAGGTATCACGAAGTGTCGTCATCGCCTTATCCATATTATCAGTCGACAAGGACATACCTGGAACATATTGTTGGCCAAGTAGTTTGATTGCAATCTGCACCATATAGGTATTGGATGAATATTCTAGAGCCTGTGTTGCGGTAATAGAACGGCTACCTCGATCTGTAAACCAAGACGTAATCGAGGCTGAGCCAGCAATGTTAATTGGTTGGTCAGTCAAGACCTGATTTCCATAGATGGCACCTGAACGCCAACCAGCAGCTAAGGTTGCTCCCTTGACAACTGATCCTGGAATGAAGACATCAGTGATTGTTCCTAAGGCATTAGCCTTAAAATCCCGTGCTCCTTGTTCATGTTTTTGTCCCGCCATAGCAAGTACAGCACCAGTGTCAGCATTCATAACAACAGCATACATTCCTTCAGAATAGGTAGCTTTGTTCTCTGAAATTTCTGAAGAAAGCTGTTGACCTAGGATATCTTCAACTCCCTTTTGGAAATCAAGGTCGATGGTCAATTGCAGGTTGTTCCCTTTGCTGCCCTTTTGAGTGATTTTATCACTATCAACTTCGCCTTCCTTGTCTACTGTAATCTCACGAACAGTATGTTTTCCTTGTAGTTTCTCCTCGTATTCTTTTTCTAGATAAGACGTTCCTACACGGTCATTAAGAGCATACCCTTTCTTGAGGTATTCCTTGGCATCTTCTTGTGGCAAACCTGCTTCTGAACTTGAGACTTTCCCGATGAGAGGTGACAAGGCTGAATCAACCGTATGACGTTCCAATTCCTTAACAACCGTAATACCATTAAGTTCCTTCTGTTTAGCTGCTACAATCGCAATTTGTTCAGGCGTCAAGTCTCCTGTTTTCAATGTGACTGTTGAGAAATTAGAAACAGCATTCATCTGTGAGTAAATGTAGACAATCTTAAGCTCATCCTCAGAGTAATCCACTGCTTCATCAGGAACCGCATCAACAGCATTGTTGTAAATAGTAGCTTCAGCTAATTTATTACCAAACTTATCTGTTTTCTTGTCGTTTGGAAGATCATTAACCACTCGTTTGTAGGTGGCAGAATCCGCAAGATAGAAATCGCGTTTTTGACGTGCCGTTACCCTCGTCTCCGTCAGAGTCACCATGGTCGCTAATTTTTCAGCAACCTTCTTCATAGTATCTGATGACACCAAATTGCTACGTGTAAAGGTAATAACGTCCTTACCCTGGTTAGTCGTAAGAGCGACCCCCTTAGCATCAAAGATTTGCCCACGTTCGCTTGCAATTCTAACCGTATACTTGGAGTTATCCTCTAATTTCTTAGTATAAAACGATTTGTTATAAACCTGCATATAGGTCAAACGTGCAAAAAGCAACAAAAAAAGGACAAAGACTACACCAAAAAGTAAGTAAACACGACGGGAGATGTTTACTGGCTTTCTAGGTTTATTCGCTCGTTTTTCTTTTCGTTTTTTGCGCCGCTTTTCCCATTTTTGACTGAGTTTTTTCGAAAATGATGTCACTTTTTTTCCTCTATGTTCTCATAAAAATTCTCTTTTATTTTATCACAAATAAGCTTTAGCAAACTTAAAAAAATGTCGAAATCTAAAAAAACTTGCCTCAATATAAGACATGTTTTTTTAGACTATAATGACAACTTTTTCATCCAGCTAGGAATAGCTTTACTGATATGAGTTGGCAAAACTACATAGGCATTTTTAGCCAAGTCATCCGCGATAGCCGAGTGAAGCCAGACAGCAACAGTGACTGCTTTATAGAGACCAATTGAAGAAAATTGGGCCAGAAAACCAGTAACGATACCAGCAAGGGTATCTCCCATTCCTCCTGTGGCTTGATAAGGCCCACCAACTTCTATATGAGCTACTTTTTCACCCTGATAAACAGCCGTCTTATGACTCTTGGCAACCAGGATTGCCCCAGTCTGGAACTCTCCCAAGACTTTCTGGGTGTTAGAAACTGTCTGCTCTGGAATCCTCAAACCAGATAAGCGTTCCCATTCTTTTTGATGTGGGGTAAGAGTGAGATGACAATCTGGTAAGTCCTTCATATTTTTCTTAGCCAAAAGATTGAGAGCTGAACCATCAACAACCAAATTTTGATCTGCCCTAATATTTGCCAGCACCAAGTCCATAGCCTGACTAGCTGCACCATCCTCACCTAGGCCAGAACCGATTAATACCACATCAGCTGCCCTAAGATTATCAAGAAATCTTTCAGTCTCTCTAAGGTCAAAAGCCATGGCTTCAGGGAGATGGGCATGAAGAGCTGTGATATTTTCACGTTCTGTAGCCACTGTGACCAGGCCCGCTCCACTATTGACACAAGCTATGGCAGCCATAATGATGGCACCACCATAAGGATAAAGCCCACCAACTAAAAGCACTCGACCGTAAGAACCCTTGTGAGTCTCTCTCAAGCGAGGTTTTATCACCTGCCTAGCTAAATTGTCATCAACTTTCATAACTATCCTTTCGCACTATGAAGAGCAGCTTGATAAGTCTGTTCCATTAGCATGGTAATGGTCATAGGGCCTACACCACCTGGAACAGGCGTGATCATGCCAACCTTGTCTTTCACTTGATCAAAATCAACGTCACCACAAAGTTTGCCTTCTTCATCACGGTTGATTCCCACATCAATGACAACAGCACCTTCTTTGACATAGTCTTCTGTTACAAATTTTGTACGTCCAATAGCTACAATCAAGACATCTGCCTTGCTACAAACCTTAGCCAAATTCGATGTTCGTGAGTGGGTCAGGGTAACTGTAGCATTTTTTTCTAGAAGAAGCTGAGCCATAGGTTTACCAACAATGTTACTACGTCCGATAATAACTGCTGTCTTACCTTCCAATTCAACATTGTACTCACGAAGGATTTCCATAATCCCAGCCGGTGTACAAGGCACCATTTGACGGCGACCATTCCAAAGATTACCAGTATTCATAGGATGGAAACCATCGACATCTTTTTTAGGATCAATTGCCAAAAGAATACGCATTTCATTAATATGGTTCGGCAATGGCAACTGAACCAAAATACCATGGAAAAGCGGATCCTGATTATATTGCTCAATAACCTCTATCAACTCTTCCTCGCTGATACTCTCAGAAAGATTGACCGTCTGACTATGGAAGCCAGCCTTTTTAGCAGCACGTTCTTTGTTACGCACATAAACTTGACTGGCTGGGTTGTCACCAACCATGATTACCACGAGTCCTGGCACAATCCATCCCTTTTCTTTAAGGCGTTCTACCTTTTCATGCAAATTATCCTGCATTTTAGCCGCTAGGGCCTTACCATCCATTATTATCGTCATGGGGGTTCTCCAATACATACTTTTTTTCAATTATACCATGGTAAGGACTCTTTGTGACTAAATTTTCAAAAAGACACTTTAAATATGAAACTAAAAAAGCTGGAATCCCCTTCCAACTTCTTCCGATTATGCTTCGTGACTAATCCACAAAACCATTTTGTCGACTCCAGCCCTTAATAACCTTCAAGGTCTTCTGCTGGAATTTGTCACTTTCATACATGTGATCTGCACCCATTAAGGAGACAAGAACGGAATCACGATAGTTCTTAGCGGTTCTTCTTGCAATATTAGGATGAGTCATCTTATCTTTGGTTCCAGAAATCACAAGGACAGGACATGAAATCCGACTAAAATCTACGTAAGCTGCTTTTGTCTTATCAAACCAATGGAGAGCCATCTGAGTATGGACTTTCCTGATTCAGGAACCAGATCCGCAAAAACTTCTTCTTTCAAAAATTCCTCTTATTCATTCATGCAATACTCGAAAAACTCCTTTCTATAAGGAGGCATAGCTTTTTTCCAAAATCCCCAGCGTAAAAAGCGTTTGACAAAACAAGCTACCATGGTTGGATCAAAGGCAAAAATATCTGCTTTCGGAGCAGGTCCCATGAGGATCATACCAGCAACCTCAGTCTTTCCAGCAACCATTTGAGCCACCAGACAACCTAAAGAGTGTCCCAAAATAAGTGGTGGTTGGTCTAGACTTTCAATCAAAGCCGGTAAATTATCTCGATAGTCCTGCAAGGTAACAGTCCCAACTTTAGCTAGGCACTCTTGATAAGGTAGGTCATGGTAACGAAAGCTAGGTGTATGCACCTTGTATCCCATTTGACGTAGACCTGTCGCAAATTCTCCCCAAACATTGCCATCACACCAGGTCCCATGAATTAGGACAATCTCTCTGTTCAAAACCATTCCTTATACATCCCCCTTTTTTGTTAAAAATTTAGATTATTTATCTTATAGTATCATACTTCCAACCTACATACCTTTATACATTTCTTACAATCGTAAGAAAATGGTCTCTTATTCATTTAAGAGACCATTTTTCTATATATTATTAGCGATTAGCCTTATGCATTTCTTCCTTAACCGGACAAGAACACTCACAATCGCCACAAGAACCTTTTCCTTTGATATAGTGACGAATGCCAAGACCAGCCAAAGCAAAAATAATGAAGGCAATGATAAACGTTGACATAACAATTCCTCCTAAACCTAAATATGGGCTTCTTGAAGATTATCCAAGCTAATGATTTGATCCTTAATCTGACGTGGTTTACGAGCCACAAAATAAATCATGGTCACTAACAGCAAGAAAGCAACAAAAGTCCAAATTGTCATTGACTTGCCGTATAGGATAACTTGGCCAAACTGATAAAGAATTAAACTCACACAATAAGCTAGGCCTGTTTGAAAACCGATAGCACCAACCGTCCATTTCAGATTAGCCATTTCACGCTTAATAGCTCCAATAGCCGCAAAACATGGGGCACAAAGTAAATTAAAGACTAAGAAGGAATATGCTGCTAGGGAAGAATAATCTCCTCGTAAAGCCTCAGCTAGACCAGCTTCACTGCTATTATGATAGAGAATACCAAAGGTGGCAACAACAGTCTCCTTGGCAGCTAAGCCTGTAAGAGCCGCAACTGTTGCCTTCCAATTTCCAAATCCAAGCGGATTAAAAATCCAAGACAAACTCCTACCGAAAGTCGCCAAAATGCTGGCTTCCGTATCTACCGTATGTAGCGTAAAGTTGTAGTTAGACATAAACCAGATAAGAACTGTCAAACTGAAAATGATGGTTCCCGCACGTTTGACAAAACTCATAGCCTTACCAAAGGCATAGCGCAAAACTGACATAGCTTTAGGCCAATGGTAAGCAGGCAATTCCATTATAAACGGACTGGTTAGGCCACCCAAAAAACTCGTCTTTTTGAGGGCAATACCTGATAAGATAATGGCAGCCATCCCAATAAAATAAGTACTTGGTGCTACTAATGAGTTACTAGGGAAGAAAGCTCCAGCAATCAAGGCAATTATTTCCAACTTGGCCGAACAAGGCATGAAGGTTGCCGTCATAATGGTAATGCGACGGTCCCTTTCATTTTCAATAGTTCGACTAGACATAACCGCTGGAACCCCACAACCTGTCGAAATCAACATGGGAATAAAGGATTTTCCAGAAAGTCCAAAACGTCGGAAAATACGGTCCATAACAAAGGCAATACGACTCATATATCCAATGTCCTCAAGCACACCCAAACAGATAAAGAGCACAAAAATTTGAGGAAGGAATCCTAGTACTGTCCCAGTCCCAGCGACGATACCATCAATAATCAAAGACTTAAGCCAGTCCTGAACTTGAAGAAAGTCAAGACCAGAAGTTACCAAATCTGGAACATACTTACCAAAAAGCACATCGTTAGCCCAGTCTGTCCACATGGTTCCAACAGTTTGGATAGATAAGAAATAAACCAAATACATAACTGCTGCGAAAATTGGTAAAGCCAAAATACGGTTGGTAACAATCCTATCAATCTTATCTGACAAGGTCAGGGCAAAATCTTCCGTATGACTTTGAGCCATCTGACAAACACGTTCAATAAAGGCATAACGCTCATTAATGACAATTGACTCCGCATCTTCTGTGAAAATTTCCTCAGTGATACGAATGATATCTTTGATTTCTTTTCGTTGGAATGGGGACAAGTCTAGCTCAGCCTCGACTAAAGCATCGTGTTCAAAGAGTTTAATGGCATAAAAACGCGCGGACCTTTGTGGCACCGAATTTCCCAAGACTTCCAAAATTTGTGAGATGGCAGCTTCTAACCTATCGTCATAAATTGGAAAGGCAATGTCACCGACTGTAGAAGTCGTCGTATGAGCTGCCTTCTTCACTGCTTGATCGACACCAGTTTGTTTGAGAGCACTAGTAGCTACTACTGGGACGCCTAGATGATAAGATAATTTATCAATATCTATCTGTTTTCCCTGAGCCTCCAAAACATCACTCATATTAAGTGCTAAAGTAACTGGAATACCTGTCTCAATCAACTGCGTGGTCAGATAAAGGTTACGTTCCAAATTGGTCGCATCAACTACATTTAAAATGCTGTCGGCCCTTTGACTTAACAGATAATCACGCGCCACCTTTTCTTCAGGGCTATAGGGTGACATTGAGTAAATCCCTGGTAAATCCTGGATTTCCAAATCCTTATTCTTTTTGACCAGACCACTTTTTCGTTCTACAGTAACACCCGGCCAGTTACCAACACGCTGATTACTTCCTGTTATCAGGTTAAATAAACTAGTTTTACCACTATTAGGATTACCTATTAATGCAATTTCTGTCATTTTTCCTCCCCCTCGTCCAGCATGACCACACTAATCATTTGCGCTTCTGACTTTCGTAGGGTTAATTCATACCCTCTCAAACTAATTTCTAGAGGATCTCCCAAAGGGGCTACCTTACGCAACAACACTCGAGTACGCTTTGTAATTCCCATATCCATAAGACGTCGTTTGGTTTCATTTGCTGAAAAAATATCAGTAACGATAGCCGAACGTCCAACTGGTAATTCAGAAAGAGGTATCTTTTCCTGATCTTCCTCTGCAGATGCCAAATCAATCTTATCCAGAATCGACGCATCAAAGGCTAAGCGACTCCCTTTAACGATAATAATAGCACTGTTCTTGGTCTTATTTACCACCTCAATCGTTTCACCGGCAGCCAACCCTAGGTTAGATAAGTGTAAAAGACTATCCTTAGGGAGGTTAATGCCAAGAATCTGGTAAGGCGTTTTTAAGGCCGCATCATATAAGAGCATATTTCTTGACCTACTTTATTATTTTTGATATAGCATCATTATAGCAAATTTATCCATCTTTTCCGCAATATTATCCTAAACAAGAATGATTCTAGAAAACAGAACACAAAAAGAAAGGGCCGGATAAGTTCCAGCCTTCACAAACAATGTATACATACTTAATAAATATCCTACAAAACCTTACTCAAGAAATCCTTAGTACGATTTTCCTTAGTATTGTCGAAAATCTCTTGTGGTGTGCCTTCTTCTACAATAACACCGCCATCCATAAAGATAACACGATCAGCCACCTCATAAGCAAAGCCCATTTCGTGGGTAACGATTGCCATTGTCATCCCAGACTTGGCAAGGTCCTGCATAACTGCAAGCACTTCACCAACCATTTCTGGGTCAAGGGCTGATGTTGGTTCGTCAAACAAGAGAACGTCTGGATCCATAGCCA
The DNA here is from genome assembly GCA_003521145.1 of Streptococcus sp. Lineage (GTDB taxonomy): Bacteria > Bacillota > Bacilli > Lactobacillales > Streptococcaceae > Streptococcus. Next base: position 26,084 of record DOTL01000019.1, read on the forward strand.
AACCACGTGCGATCGCAATACGTTGTTGCTGACCACCTGATAGACTTGTTGGGTAGGTATCTGCCTTATCTTTCAAGCCAACCTTTTCTAAAAGTTCCATAGCTTTCGCGTCTGCATCAGCTTTTGAAACACCCTTGGTTTTAATTGGTGACAAGGTGATATTTTCTTTAACGGTCATGTTAGGGAAGAGGTTAAACTGTTGGAAAACCATTCCCATCTTTTCACGCATTTTGAAAATGTCGTTGCTCTTGTCTGTAATATCTACACCTTCAAAGGAAATCACCCCTTTTGTAGGCGTTTCAAGCAAGTTCATTGAGCGTAGAAAGGTTGATTTTCCTGATCCTGAAGGACCGATGATAACCACTACTTCACCCTTTTTAATATCTAGATTAATCCCTTTGAGAACTTCGTTCTTACCAAAATACTTGTGAAGATCTTTAATCTCAATAATTGTTTCTACCATTATTTACGTCCCTCCCCAAGTCGTTTTTCCATTTGTTTCAAGAGTGCCGTCATAGCTGTTGTCACAATCAAATAATAGAAGGCTGCGAACAAGAGCGGCGTCAAGGTCAAGTAGGTTGTTGTTGCAACAGTTTGTGCACCATTCCACAATTCCATAACCCCGATGGTTTGCAAGAGCGAACTATCCTTGATAATAGTGACAAACTCGTTACCCAAGGCAGGCAAGATATTTTTAATAGCTTGAGGCAAGACCACATAACGCATGGTATTCCATGGACGGATACCAAGTGAGTAGGCAGCTTCAACCTGACCTTTAGGAATAGACTCGATACCTGCACGCACACTCTCAGAAATATAAGCACCACTGTTCAAAGAAAGGACGATAATACCTGGAACGATACGTGACAAATCAAGGTTTAAAATACCAAACTGAACAGTTGGAAGATTCATGTGGATAAGGTTAAAAGCAATCATAATCTGTACAACCATAGGAGTCCCACGGAAAACCCAAACATAAAGGCTCACCAACCACTCCAAAGGTTTGATTCCAGAACGCTTGGCCAAGGATACCAAAACCCCAAGGATGGTTCCGAAGAAGACCACCCAGACCGAAATCATAATTGTTACTAAGACACCATAGTTAAAGTAAGACCAAAACTGCGGTAAAAATGAAAAATTCATCTAGATACTCCTTACTAATATTCTTCAATATTATATCAGAAGACTGTATAATAATGAAGTATTTTCTTATAAATGCGATATTTCAGTATAAAAACTAAGTTATAGACATTGCTATCAAATCTCTCAAGCAAGACACCTCAAGTCCTCCTAAGATGACATCTTCCCAAAAGGTTTGTCAATGATTTGAAATACTGCCTATTTTGGTAACCCATACAAGCATTACCCGAAGCTTTCATCCTGATAAAAATGCCTGAAACTCGATAGTTTCAGGCATTCTGAATTTTTGGAACCTTGTAAAGTCCCCAAATGATTTATTAGTAAAGCAAATCGTAGATTTCCATTGCAATCAAGTCGATGCTATCAAATGAATAAGATTCACGTGCTTCAATGTCACGCAATGTGAAAACTGGACCATTTTCAGGATCGTTGCTAAATGATACTTCGGCAACAACCACTCCTTCACGTTCAAAATTACGTTTCAAATTACCACCATCAGCCGCCATCATTTCAAGACGGTTAATGATTCTCACCAAATGTGATTCCATGTTATTTCTCCTATTAATTGTGTATTTCTTACTTATTTTATCACACTTATGGGAAAAATGGGGGAATTTTAAATATTTTTCAAGGAATTGTACATAATGGCCTTAATAGAATGCATACGATTCTCAGCTTCTTGGAAGATGATGTCACTGTATTTTTGGAAGACTTGGTCTGTAATTTCTAACTCTGCCAAACCATATTTGTCATAGATTTCTTTCCCAATTTGGGTATTGAGATCATGAAAGGCGGGGAGACAATGCATAACGATAACATCTGGATTTTCTGTCTTGGCTAGTAGATCTGCATTAATTTGATAAGGCAAGAGTAAATCAATACGAGATTTAAAGTCTACTTCTTCACCCATTGATACCCAGACATCCGTATATAGCATATCCACTCCCCTTACCTCTGAAATATCATCTGCAATGGTTAAGTCGGCACCATTATTATGTTTCTGAGCTAAGGCTACAATCTCATCTTCGGGTTGCAATAACTCTGGAGCAATAATCTTGACTTTAACGCCTAAAATAGCCGAAGTGACCAAAAGTGAGTTGGCCATATTATTTCTACCATCTCCAATATAGGCGATAGTCAAGCCTTCCAAACTACCAAAACGCTCCTTCAAAGTCATGAAATCTGCAATCATTTGCGTTGGATGCCATGTATCCGTCAAACCATTCCAGACCGGAACACCTGAGTACTTAGCCAAATTTTCGACATCTTCTTGCTTAAAACCACGGTATGCAATCCCATCAAACATAGAACCAAGTACCTTGGCTGTATCAACTACAGATTCCTTTTTACCTAACTGAATGTCTCCAGCACCAAGGTAGGTCACATTCATACCTAGGTCCTGACCAGCCACTGTAAAAGCTGAGCGGGTTCTTGTAGATGTTTTTTCAAAAATCAAGGCAATATTTAATCCATCTAAATATTTATGCGGAATTCTTTCCTTCTTTAACTGTTTAAATTTTATAGATAAATCGATCAACTCCTCGAGTTCTTGCTTGGTAAAGTCGATTTCTTTCAAAAATGATTTAGCTTGTGTCATAGGTATCTCTCTTTCGTTCCGAGTAATATAAAAACATTATATAATATTTATACATTTTAGACAAGTGACTTTGAATTAAAATTCAACGTTAACACTCTTGTTAAGAGAGTGCTAAAATTAGATGCTTTTTACTTGCAATCTACCTTCCGCATGCTATAATGGAGTCATAGATTTGACCTTTTTTGACCAAGATTTTTTTCAATAAAGGTCTTCCCCAACTCAGATAGAAAAGAGGTACTGATATGCTCTGTCAAAACTGTAACCTTAATGAAGCTAGTATTCATTTATATACCAATGTAAATGGTAATCAGCAACAAGTAGACCTCTGTCAAAATTGTTATAAAATCATGAAATCTGACCCAGAGAACCCCCTCAATCAATTCAATCAAACAGGAGGTTCAAACTTCTTCGGCGATTTCTTCAGCGACCTAAATAACTTCCGTTCTTCTAACGGAGATCTTCCCAATACACCTCCAACACAAGAAGGTGGTAACCGAGGAAATGGTGGCAATACACAAGGGCGAGGCCGTCCAGGAGTACCACGCCAACAAGCTCCTCAACAGCCACAAGGTCTTCTTGAAGAGTTCGGCATTAACATCACTGACATCGCTCGTCGTGGAGACATTGATCCTGTTATTGGTCGTGACGAGGAAATCATTCGTGTCATCGAAATTCTTAATCGCCGTACCAAGAACAACCCCGTCCTCATCGGTGAACCCGGTGTCGGTAAGACTGCTGTCGTTGAAGGCCTAGCTCAAAAAATCGTTGACGGTAGCGTGCCACAAAAACTCCAAGGCAAACAAGTCATCCGTCTTGATGTGGTCAGCCTGGTTCAAGGGACTGGTATCCGTGGCCAATTTGAAGAACGAATGCAAAAACTCACGGAAGAAATTCGTCAACGTCAGGATGTTATCCTATTTATTGATGAAATCCATGAAATTGTAGGAGCTGGTAATGCTGGTGATGGTAATATGGATGCTGGTAACATCCTAAAACCTGCCCTTGCTCGTGGGGAACTTCAACTGGTCGGAGCAACAACACTCAACGAATACCGCATCATCGAAAAAGATGCTGCACTTGAGCGTCGTATGCAACCAGTTAAGGTTGACGAACCAACGGTTGAGGAGACCATCACTATTTTGCGTGGTATTCAACCTAAATATCAAGACTACCACCATGTCAAATATACGGACGAAGCTATTACTGCAGCTGCAGAATTGTCCAACCGCTACATTCAAGACCGTTTCTTGCCAGACAAGGCCATCGACCTTCTTGATGAAGCTGGTTCGAAGATGAATTTGACCCTCAATTTTGTTGATCCTAAAGATATCGACAAACGTTTGATTGATGCTGAAAACCTCAAGGCTCAAGCTACTCGTGACGAGGACTTCGAGAAGGCTGCCTATTTCCGTGATCAAATTGCCAAATACAAGGAAATGCAAAAGCAAACCATCAAAGACCAAGATATGCCTGTCATCACCGAAAAACATATCGAAGCTATTGTGGAACAAAAAACCAATATTCCTATTGGTGATTTGAAAGAAAAGGAGCAGTCACAACTTCTTAGTCTTGCTGATGATCTTAAATCACATGTTATTGGACAAGATGCTGCAGTTGATAAGATTACCAAAGCCATCCGCCGTAATCGTGTTGGCTTGGGTGCACCAAATCGCCCAATTGGTAGCTTCCTCTTCGTAGGTCCTACAGGAGTCGGTAAAACTGAACTCTCTAAACAATTGGCGATTGAACTCTTTGGTTCAGCTGGCAGTATGATTCGTTTCGACATGTCAGAATACATGGAAAAACACGCCGTTGCCAAATTGGTCGGTGCCCCTCCAGGATATGTCGGTTACGACGAAGCTGGTCAGTTAACTGAAAAAGTCCGCCGTAATCCTTATTCACTCATTCTTCTAGATGAGGTTGAAAAAGCTCACCCAGACGTTCTTCACATGTTCCTCCAAGTTCTTGACGACGGTCGCTTGACTGATGGTCAAGGGCGAACTGTAAGTTTCAAGGATACCATCATCATCATGACTTCAAATGCTGGTACGGGTAAAGTTGAAGCTAGCGTTGGCTTTGGAGCTGCCCGTGAAAATCGTACCAATTCTGTTCTTAACCAGCTTGGAGATTTCTTCAGCCCTGAATTCATGAACCGATTTGATGGTATTATCGAATTTTCTGCCCTTAGCAAGGAGAATCTCCTTACTATCGTTGACCTCATGCTTGATAATGTCAACCAACGCTTGGCTAATAACGGTATCCACCTCAGTGTAACTGAGAAAGTTAAGGAAAAATTGGTTGACCTTGGTTACGATCCTAAGATGGGGGCTCGACCACTACGTCGTACCATCCAGGACCATATTGAAGATGCTATTACTGACTTCTACCTTGAAAATCCAAATGAAAAAGATCTCAAGGCTGTCATGACTTCAAAAGGCCATATCACCATTAAGTCTGCTAAAAAAAAAGAAAAAACTGCTCAGAAAACTGAGACTTCAAAAGAAACTGATTAAACAAAGAACTCAAGTCATAAAGACTTGGGTTCTTTATCTTTTCATTTCCTATTTTCAAATTTATCCCTAATTCTGCCTAAATCAATAGGAAAATGAGCAAAATTTTAGTATAATATGGGCAAATAAACGTAAGGAGCAACTCATGAATCCAACATTTGGTGACAAGGTTGAGGGAGCTCATTATCAAACACGTTACGGTGTTTATGCTGTGATTCCTAACCAAGAAAAGACAAAGATTATTTTAGTCCAGGCTCCTAACGGGGTTTGGTTTCTCCCAGGTGGGGAAATCGAAGCAGGCGAGGATCACTATAGCGCATTAGAACGCAAGTTAATTGAAGAACTTGGGTTTACAGCCACTTTAGGCCAGTACTATGGCCAGGCTGATGAATACTTCTATTCAAGCCACCGTGACACTTACTATTACAATCCGGCCTATATTTATGAAGTTGTAGATTTTTCAAAAATTGGCAAACCTCTCGAAGATTTCAATAACCTGGCTTGGTTTCCAATTGATGAAGCCATTGCTAAACTTAAACGTGGCAATCATAAATGGGGAATCGAACAATGGAAAGAAACTAACACAACAACTGGCAAATCCTAGGAGGAAACTATGAAACTCATTAATACGACCCGTACACACCAAGAACTTGTTCAAAACCAATTAGACAATACGGATGCTTTTCTCGTAGAGACCTACTCTGCTGGGAATACTGATGTTGTCTTTACACAAGCACCTAAGCATTATGAACTCTTGATTTCAAACAAACACCGTGCTGTTAAAGACAATGAATTAGAAGTTATCCGTGAATTCTTCCTCAAACGAAAAATCGACAAGGATATCGTTTTGATGGACAAACTTAGAACAGTACACACTGACAAATTGATTGAGATTTCATTCCCAACAACTGTATAAGACCAAACGGCTCTATAATTTTTGTAGTGGGTAAAACTGCTGTAGAGATTATAGAGCTTTTTGAGTCTACACAAAAAGTCCCATAAGAACTATAATGAAAAGCGACAAAACTACCATTAGGAAGAACTTATGAGACCTATTAAGAATACCACA
>DOTL01000012.1 GCA_003521145.1 Streptococcus sp.
TGGTAAACTGAGTCATAGGAATAAATCTCTTTCTAGTAATGTTTTGCAACTCTACTATAACGGATTTATTCCTTTTTGTGTTTACACAACTTATTTTACACTACCTTTCTTTCATTATAGTAGATAATAGTTATTGAAAATTATCGATCAATTTTCTACAAAATAAAGTTTAGTAATATTAATGAAATATTTGTAAAATATTTTTAAAAGAAGTATACTATATGCGTAAAAACTGTTCCATTATTTTATGAAACAGCCTAGAAAGTGAGAGTGATCAAAATGAGAAAGGCATATGTTTTTAAGGAACGTCAACGTTACTCAATACGTAAATATTCTTTTGGAGCTGCATCAGTCTTGATTGGTGCAAGCTTGTTGCTTGGTGGGCATGCTTTGGCTCAGGAACAAGCCAATAGCGTAAATTCCAGCAAGGATTATGAAGTTTTTGTAAATAATTCTGAACCACTTCAAATCGACCAGGCAGCTTCAGAAGCTGTTACCGATGTCCTCAATCAACCAGCTTCAAGATCTGAAGCGCCAAGGCCTAAGCTTGCTAGCAGTGAAGTTGCTTCTTCTGAAGCTAGTAGTTTAGTGGCTAGCGAGGCTGCTTCTTTGGAAGTACCGGCAGAGGTTGCTCATTCTGCATCTGCTGTTGCTACTATTTCTAGATCAGAAGTGGCTAGTCCACGTTCTGAAGTGTCATCAGTAGCTAGCTCTGAAGTAGCAAGTGAAACCAACCGATCAGCAACTTCAGAAGTAACAGAAGTTAGAGGTACTGACCGTGAAGCTGCCGATACTAGTCTTCGTACTGTCTTAACTAATGCTAGTCAGCCAGGTGTAGATGGTCCTGTGACTGCTGATGGTTCTCTTGATATCCCATCAAACGGCAACTATTATTTCCGTCGCACAACTGAAATTCGTACAGCTCCAGTCATGGATATCAAACCTACTTTCGTCTTTAGTGCAGGTGACCATGTTATCTATGATAAGGTCTTGAAGAGAGATAATCACCAATGGATTTCTTACATTGGTTACGATTATGAACGCTACTACGCTGATATCGCAGCTTTGAAGTCTGAAAATACTAGTAGCACTACTGAAGCGACTAGAGATGAAACTATCCCTGAACGTGGTACTTATTATTTCACTAAACCTGCAGATGTGAAGAACCAACCTAGCTTGACTGCTAAGACTGAGTTCAATTTTGATCCTGGTATGTCAGTCAACTACGATAGATCTTTGCTTGCTGACAACCACCGTTGGATTTCTTATACTTCGTACAGTGGTACTCGTCGTTATGTCGACTTAGGTGCTGTTGCAGAGGCTGTAGCTAAACCAAGAGGCGACATTTCTATTGAAAGTCATAACAATGGTGACTTTAGTGTGGTTATCAGTAATGTTTCAGATCAAAACGGTGTCCTTGGGGTATCTGTTCCAATCTGGTCTGAAAAGAATGGTCAAGATGATATCATCTGGTACAATGCGACTCGTCTTAACAATGGTAACTACAAGGTTAACGTCAGTCTAACTGACCACAAGAATGAACGTGGCCTCTACAATGTTCATCTTTACTATGTTGAAACTAACGGTAAATTAGTTGGTGTGGGTGGCACAACTTACAAAGTTCCCGCCAAGGTTGAAGAAACTCATACAACTACTAGCTATAGCCTTCCTGATGCAGGAACTTACACCTTCAAAGAACGCACTGGTATTAAGGCAGAACCTCGTGTGGCAAGCCCAGAGTTGGCCTACTACGATGCTGGTATGTCAGTCAACTATGACAAGATTGTCAGTGGTGATGGTTATCAATGGCTTTCTTACCTCAGTTACAATGGCAACCGCCGTTATGTAGCCGTGGCTAAACTTGCTCAACAAGAAAGCAAACCAAGCGGTACTATCAATATTGAAAACCTCTCTAACCTCGGTTTCGATATTCATATCACTAATGTTTCTCGTGGTGACAAGGCTATCCAAGGCGTAAGTGTTCCAGTTTGGACATCCAAAGACGGCCAAGACGACCTTGTATGGCACCAAGCTAGCAGACAAAGTGATGGTAGCTACAAGGTTCGTATCAATGTTAGTGACCATAAGGCTGAATCAGGTGAATACATTGTCCATCTTTACTATGTTCAAGACGGTAAGATGGTAGGTATCGGAGGCACTAGCACAACTGTTCCAGTTCAAAATGCAACCCGCCACAACCTTCCAGCTTCAGGTTCCTATACATTTACTGCTCGTACTGGTATTAAGACTCAACCTTTGGTAGCCAACCCTGATGTTAGCTACTATGATTCAGGCATGTCAGTCAACTATGACAAAGTTGTCAATAATGACGGCTATACATGGCTTTCTTATCTTAGCTATTCAGGACATCGTTTCTATGTGGTTATCGCACCAACGAGTGTGACTAAACCAGTAGAACAACCAGTTCAACCAAGTACACCTTCATCTGGCATCTATACTTTCAAGGAACGCTCTAGCATTAAAGCAGAACCAAGTGTAGCTAGTCCAGAGTTGGCCTACTATGATGCTGATATGTCCGTTAACTATGATAGATTGGTGACTGCAGATGGTCATACATGGCTCTCTTATGTTAGCCATGGAGGCAACCGCCGTTATGTTGCTATTGATGGTAAGGCAACAGCAGTTGCTCAACCAACGAGTCCAAGCTTAGCGGCAACTGGTACTTATACCTTTACTAAACCTAGCTCTATCAGGGCTCAACCAAGCGTGGCAAGCCCAGAGTTGGCCTACTATGATGAAGGCATGTCTGTTCGCTATGACAAGGTCCTTACAGTCGATGGCCACACCTGGCTCTCATACATGACAGTGACCGGTGCTCGTCGTTACGTTGATATTTCTTAAGAGTTGTAACATCACTTTTCTATCATATTCAGATGTAGGACATTGATAAATGATTAAAAAGAAAACATGATAACTCACATAGAGTTATCATGTTTTTTATGTCTCGCTCTCCTTTTTCTAACAAAATTACGAATAAAGAAGTATGGTTTGCTTCGGCTTTTTTATTATGACGAAAATCGAACAGTTTATGATTTAAGTGGGAACAAATCAAATAAATTTTGTATACTAATGGACAAGTGAGAAATATTCAGTAACATTATGTAAAATAATTGTAATATTTGTCACAGAGTGTTACAATCAAACAGTAACATCAATTCGATAGAGAGAATAATTGATATGAAACGAGAAAAATTTTTACACGAACAACAACGTTTTTCCATTCGTAAATATTCATTTGGGGCAGCATCAGTTCTTTTAGGAGCTAGTTTGGTCTTTGAGGTCAAGCTTTGGCTGATGAGCATCATAAAGTTTCAACATTTTCAGATGTCACTTTGCGTGCTACCTCAGATACTGATGCTGTGACAGCAGCTGATATTTTCAGTGGTGTAGCGACCGATGGGGTAGCATCAAGCGAGAAAGCTATCCAAGTCTCAACAACTAGCCAAACCGCTAGTGAAACTGCTACTAGCGAGGCTAGAAGTGAAGTGAGTGCTAGTACCTCACAAGCAGCAGATAAAATTTCTGAATCAACAACTGCTAGCTCAGAAGCGACAAGGAACACAAATGATTCATCCGAAACAGCCACTAACCTTGATTTATCTGCCTTAATGAGAGCAGCTGTCAATACTAGTTTGGTGAGCCAACCAGCTACAACTACAGACAGCGACCTTCCAAGTCAAGGAACTTATGTCTACAAGGAACGTACAGAGATTAAGAATCAATCCAAGGTGTCTGCCAAGGCTGAATTTTATGTAAATCCAGGGTACAGCGTCCTTTACGATCAAGTTGTGACAGCTGACGGCTACCAATGGATTATCTACAAATCATACTCTGGCGTGCGTCGTTATGCGACAGTAAAACCAGTGGCAGCTGGTAGTGGTAATGGTAATAGTGGTAATGGGGATGGCAAATCTTCTAATGGCGCTCAAGTCACAACAGGTGCTTTGAACATCCCAGCGACAGGAACTTACTACTTTACACGTGACACAGATATTAAGAAAGAGCCAAAAGCAGACCTCAAACCTACTTTTGTTTTCGGCAAGGGTGACCATGTCATCTATGATAAAGTTTTGACAGCTGATAATCACCAATGGATTTCTTACATTAGTTACAGTGGTACACGTCGTTATGTGGGTATTGCGACCTTGAAAGCTACTGAGTCTAAGCCTCAAGAAAATCGTGTTTCTGGTAAGCTTACTATCAATAACGAGCTTCTAACGGCTTCGATGTAGTCGTAACCAATGTTTCAGGTTGCGGCAAAGAAGTTAAAGAAGTTCGTGTCCAATTTGGTCAGATAAAAATGGGCAAGACGACCTAACATGGTATCACACCGACAAACAATCAGACGGTAGCTACAAGGTTCATGTCGATATAGCCAGCCATAAGGGCGATGCTGATACATACTCTGTCCATCTATACTATATGTTGAATGGTAAGAGAACCTATATCACAGAAACTAAAGCTACAGTCCCTGAATCTCAAGTAACAGGGAATTTGACAATCAATAACCAAACTTCTAACGGCTTCGATGTAGTCGTAACCAATGTTTCAGGTGGCGGCAAAGAAGTTGAAGAAGTCCGTGTCCCAATCTGGTCAAATAAGAATGGTCAAGATGACCTTACTTGGTACCATGCCGACAAACAATCAGACGGTAGCTACAAGGTTCATGTCGATATAGCCAGCCATAAGGGCGATGCTGATACATACTCTGTCCATCGATACTATATGTTGAATGGTAAGAGAACTTATATCACCGAAACTAAAACCAAAGTCCCTCAAGTCACTGAATCTCAAGTGACTGGAAAATTGACAAATAACGGTTCTTACTACAGTGTTCGTGGTAAATACGATGATATTATCATTGTCAATAAGAAACATGTTCTTTCCAAGGACTATAACCCAGGTGAAAATCCTACAGCTAAGGCAGCCTTTGTTCGTCTTCGTGATGATATGATTAACCAAGGTTTGAATGTTGGACGTTCATACAGTGGATTCCGTTCTTATGACTATCAAAAGACTCTTTACGACAACTAACTATGTTAGCCGTGATGGTCAGGCAGCCGCGGACCGTTACTCAGCTCGTCCTGGATACAGCGAACACCAAACTGGATTAGTATTTGATTTGACCGATAAATCTGGTAATTTGCTTGAAGATTCACGTGCTAGCCAATGACTTAAAGACAATGTACATAACTATGGCTTTATCGTGCGTTTCCAAGCAGGTAAAGAAGCTTCAACTGGCTACATGCGAGAAGCATGGCACATCCGCTATGTGTGTAAAGAAGCTAAAGATATTCACGATTCAGGCTTGAGTTTGGAAGAATACTTCGGTATCGAAGGTGGCGATTATGCTACTAGCAACAAACCTGCTGAAAGCAAACTAGCAACTACAGGTGCTATCAACCTTCCAGCGACAGGAACTTATACTTTCACAGACCGTGTGTCAATCAAGGCAGAAGCCAAGGTTTCAAGTCCAGAGTTGGTCTACTATGACAAAGGAGTGAGTGTTAACTACGATAAGGTTTTGACAGCTGATGGCCGTCAATGCCTTTCATACATGACAGCAAGCGGTACTCGTCGTTATGTTGACATTGCAGCAGCTAAGTCAGAAGCTAAGCCAGAAACAAAACCAGTTGCTAAACCAGCGGATAAACCAAGCTTGCCAGAATCAGGAACTTATACTTTCACAGGTCGCGCGTCAATCAAGGCAGAAGCTAAGGTTTCAAGTCCAGAGTTGGCCTACTATGACAAAGGTATTAGTGTTAACTATGACAAAGTTTTGATAGCCGATGGTCACACATGGCTCTCATACATGACAGTGACCGGTGCTCGTCGTTACGTTGATATTTCTTAATGAAGTAATGAATCAGGTTGGACAATGTGTCCAGCCTTTTTTGATAGGTTTTCTTTATCATGAGATTGAATTTTTCAATTTTTGTGACGTCTTTTGGAGTGCTATAATGGTTAATATAGAATCGAGGTTACTATGAAAATCGCATTGGTACAGATGGATGTTGCTCACGGACAGACTGTGGAAAATAAAAAACACGTCATAGAGATGCTGGAAAGGGCGCTTGATGACAATCCCGATGTTATTGTGCTTCCTGAAATGTGGAATACAGGCTATGCTTTAGATGAACTGGATGTGCTTGCAGACAAGGAAGGTTTGGACTCTCAAGAACTCTTGTCTCATTTTGCTAGGAAACATGCTGTGGCTATTATCGGAGGGTCTGTTGCTATTGAGAAAGACGGCAAATTCTACAACACGACCTATGTCTACAATAAGTCTGGGGACCTAATCAATACCTATAGCAAGGTTCATCTCTTTGGTCTCATGGCAGAGGAGCAGTATATGTCTGCTGGGTCTGCGGAGTCTGTATTTGAGCTTGATGGTGTGACAGCTGCTAGTGTCATTTGTTACGATATTCGTTTTCCTGAATGGGTGCGAACACAGATGGTACAAGGGGCCAAGGTACTTTTTGTAGTAGCGCAGTGGCCAGAACCTCGTGTGCAACAATGGGAGATTTTGTTAAAGGCGCGTGCGGTTGAAAATCAAGCTTTTTTAGTTGCTGTTAATCGTGTCGGAACAGGACCAGACGATGTTTTTTCAGGGCATTCTATGCTTATCGATCCACTTGGAAATGTGGTCTTGCAATCCAAGGAGCATGAGGAGGGCATATTTACGGCCGATATTAATCTTGAAGAGGTAGATAAGGTTCGAGGTCAGATTCCTGTTTTTGAGGATCGTCGCACGGACTTGTATCATTAAGAATAAGGGGTGTTTATGTTATTTGAAGAATCGGACTTATTGAAGGCATTGCCAGAACAGTTTTTTGCAGGTTTGGTTGCTAAGGTTAATGCCAAGGTGGCGGAAGGAGCAGATGTGATCAATCTTGGTCAGGGAAATCCCGACCAACCGACCTATGACCATATTGTTGAGGCGCTGTGCGTCTCAGCGAAAAATCCTGATAGCCATAAGTATTCACAGTTTCGAGGCAATCGTCCCTTTAAGGAAGCGGCTGCTAGTTTTTACAGGAAACATTATGGGGTTGATTTGGATTCGGAGCGTGAGATTTGTGTCATGGGTGGAGCTAAAACTGGACTAGTGGAATTGCCTCTAGCTTTGATGAATCCTGGTGACCTCCTGCTCTTGCCTGACCCAGGATATCCAGATTACTTGTCAGGAGTTAGTTTAGGAGGTGTAGCCTATGAGACCTTTCCTTTGACGGCTGAAAATGATTTCTTGCCAGATTTGGATACCATCCCTGAAGAGATAGCTCGCCGCGCTAAGTTTATCTATATCAATTATCCGAATAATCCTACGGGTGCTGTGGCGACTAAGGCCTTTTATGAAAAGTTGGTTGCCTGGGCTAAGACTTACGAAGTTGGTGTGGTGAGTGATTTAGCTTACGGAGCTTTGGGCTATCGAGGCTATGAGAATCCTAGCTTCTTATCAACACCTGGTGCTAAAGATGTGGGAATTGAGTTCTATACTTTCTCGAAAACCTTCAATATGGCTGGTTGGCGTTTGGCATTTGCTGCTGGGAATGATCAGATGATTGAAGCCTTAAATCTGATTCAAGACCATCTTTTTGTGGGAATCTTTCCTGCCTTGCAGGAGGCTGGGATTGCAGCCCTCTTAGATCCTAAATCTGAGGAGGCTGTTGCTCAACTGAATGCGACTTATGATAGCCGTCGAGATGCTTTTGTTCAGGCAGCTGCTAAGATTGGATGGAAGGCCTTTTCATCCAAAGGTTCTTTCTATGCTTGGATGCCTGTGCCAGAGGGTTACACCAGTGAGAGTTTTGCGGATCTTTTGCTTGAGAAGGTCCATGTTGCTGTGGCACCAGGTAAAGGATTTGGTCCTGCAGGAGATGCTTATATTCGTATTGGGCTTTTGGTAGAGCCAGAGCGTCTGGTCGAAGCAGTCAATCGTATTGCAGCTTTGCATTTATTTAATAACTAGATAGCAATCATGAAAGCAAGTAGTTAAAAAAGACTGCTTGTTTTTTTATGTTAATTTCAATTTTACCTTGACAAATGAATAAAAATGCAATAAACTAGTTATATATTTATTCAAAAGGAGTGTATAAATGAAGGTTTCAATCGTTGGTATCACTGGTTATAGTGGTTTAGAGTTAGTTAAAATTTTGAATAATCATAAAAAAGTGGAACTTGTTTCTATTCACGCAACCAAGGAAGTGGGCCGACGATTGTCTAATGTGTATCCCTATCTTACAGGTGTTAGTGACTTAGAAATTGAAGCTTACAATGCGGAAAAGATTATGCAAAAGGCGGAATTGGTTATCTTTGCCACACCTTCAGGAGTCGCTAGTTTACTTGCAGAGGCATTTGTTCAGGCTGGCTTTCCTATTATTGATTTGTCTGGAGATCATCGCTTGCCGGCAGATGTTTATCAAGGATGGTATAAAAAATCACCTGCTAAGCAGAATATTTTGAATAAATTTACATATGCATTATCAGAATATACAGATGTGAAGGATAAGAAATTTATTGCCAATCCTGGATGCTATGCAACAGCGACAGAGTTGGCCTTGCTTCCTTTGGTTGCTACTGGTCTGATTGAGACGGATAGTGTCATAGTCGATGCCAAGTCTGGTTTAACTGGTGCGGGTAAGGCTTTGAGTGAGTCTAGTCATTTTGTCAATGTTCATGATAATTACGTGACTTATAAACTCAATCATCATCAGCATATTCCTGAAATTGTTCAAACCTTGAGGACCTTTAATCCGGAAATGCCTGAGATTCAGTTTTCAACGTCTCTTTTACCAGTTAATCGAGGAATCATGGCTACGGTTTATTGTAAGTTGAAGAAGGACGTGACTGTAGTTGATGTGGCTTCAGCGTTCACAAAGGCTTATAGCGATAAACCCTTTGTTCGTGTTCAAGACCGCTTGCCGGAACTGCACAACGTAATCGGATCGAATTTTACAGATATTGGATTTGCCTATAATGAAAAAACCAATGTTCTGACAGTTATTTCAGCTATTGATAATCTGCTTAAAGGAGCAGCTGGACAGGCAGTGCAAAATCTCAACCTTATGCAGGGGTGGGATGAGACGGAAGGTTTGCTTATGACACCGTCATACTTGTAGATGTAAGCATAGAGTTAGGAGAAAAAATATGAAAGTCATCGATGGAACAATTGCTAGTCCGCTGGGATTCTCAGCAGATGGGCTACATGCAGGATTTAAAAAGAGAAAAATGGATTTTGGTTGGATTGTCTCTGAAAAATCAGCCAGTGTGGCAGGAGTTTACACAACCAATAAGGTGATTGCAGCTCCTCTGATTGTGACCAAGACCTCAGTTAAAAAGGCTGGAAAAATGAAGGCTATCGTTGTTAACTCAGGTGTAGCCAATTCTTGTACAGGTACTCAAGGTTTGGAGGATGCCTACACCATGCAGGAGTGGACCGCTGAAAAACTAGGTGTTGAAGCAGAGTTGGTTGGTGTAGCCTCTACAGGGATTATCGGTGTGTTGCTACCAATGGATACGCTGAAAAATGGTCTTTCCAAGATAGTGGTTAATGGTAATGCTGATGATTTCGCCAAGGCGATTTTGACGACAGATACAGCGACTAAGACCATTGCTGTGACGGAGACCTTTGGACGTGATGTGGTTACTATGGCTGGTGTCGCTAAGGGCTCAGGTATGATTCACCCTAATATGGCGACAATGCTTGGTTTTATTACCTGTGATGCCAATATTTCCAGTGAGACTCTCCAATTGGCCTTGAGCCAAAATGTTGAAAAGACCTTTAATCAGATTACAGTTGATGGGGATACTTCGACCAATGATATGGTTCTTGTCATGTCAAACGGTTGCACGCTCAATGAAGAGATTCTGCCAGATACACCAGAGTTCGATAAATTTTCGAAGATGTTGAATTTTGTGATGCAAGAGATGGCTAAGAAAATTGCAAAGGACGGTGAAGGCGCCAATAAACTCATCCAAGTTGATGTGGTTAATGCCCCTAATGCCCTTGATGCACGTATGATGGCCAAATCCGTTGTCGGTTCAAGCTTAGTTAAAACAGCTATCTTTGGTGAAGATCCTAATTGGGGACGTATTTTAGCTGCTGTTGGCTACGCTGGTGTGGATGTTCCTGTGGATAATGTTGATATTATGATTGGCGGTCTGTCAGTTATGTTGGCCTCTAGTCCTGTTTCCTTTGATGATGAAGAAATGAAAAACATCATGCATGATGATGAAGTTATTATAACGGTAGATCTTCATGCTGGTCACGAAAAAGGAACTGCATGGGGGTGTGATCTTTCCTACGATTACGTTAAGATTAATGCCCTCTACCATACTTAAGTTATCTATGACAAAGGAGTTAACTGATGACTACTGAATATATTGTAATCAAGATTGGTGGAGTAGCCAGTAAGCAGCTAACTCCTGAGACATTGGCTAAACTGTCAGAATGGCAGCAGGCTGGTCAAAAAATAATCATCGTCCATGGGGGTGGCTTTGCTATCAATCAACTCATGGAGGAACATGACAGCACAATTCACAAGGTCAATAGTCTACGTGTGACGAGTCCGTCAGATATGGTCTTAATTAAAGAAGCCTTGGTTGACATAGTTGGGAAAAACTTGGCGGGTCAGTTGACACAAGCGGGTTTTCCAATCTATCAGGTTGTAGATGAGCTGCCAGATCTTGTTCATGCTGATTTTTTAGATCAAGAGATCTATGGTTACGTGGGAGAGGTCAAGTCTATTACTAATCAGACCCTAGTGGCACTTCCATCTCAAGGCAAGATACCATTGATTCCTAGCTTAGGTTACAGTGAGCAGGGTGATTTGCTGAATATCAACGCCGATTACCTTGCAAGAGCGGTGGCTATTAGTCTAGGAGCCAAAAAGCTTATTCTCATGACAGATGTCAAGGGTGTCTTAGAGAATGGGCAGGTTTTGAATCATTTGAATATTGTAGATGTTCAGAAAAAAATAGATTCAGGTGTGATTACTGGAGGCATGATTCCTAAAATTCAAAGCGCTGTTCAGACGGTTGAATCTGGTGTCGATCAGGTCATTATTGGTGATAACCTGACAGAAGGTACCATAATCAAGGAGTAAGCAATGAAAAAACTATTTTCAAACTATAAGCGTGCAGCGATTGATTTTGCTTCGGCTCAGGGCAATTATTTGACTGATACAAATGGTAAGACCTACTTAGATTTTTCATCAGGTATTGGGGTAACCAATCTGGGTTACCATCCCTATATCAATCAGGCTTTGACAGAACAGGTGGGTAAGATTTTGCACCAGCCAAATCTTTATCACAATCAGTTGCAAGAAGATGTTGCTAATCTTTTAATTGGTGACAAGGACTATCTGGCCTTTTTCTGTAACAGTGGTGCAGAGGCCAATGAGGCAGCCATCAAAATCGCCCGTAAGGCATCGGGTAAACAAGAAATCATTACCTTCCGAAATTCCTTCCATGGTCGAACGTTTGGATCCATGTCTGCAACTGGTCAGCATAAAATCAAACAAGGTTTCGGTGAAGGAGTGCCCCACTTTAGCTATGCTATTTTCAATGACATAGACAGTGTCAAGTCCCTAGCCAGTGAAGCAACTGCGGCTATTATGCTGGAGTTGGTTCAAGGGGAATCAGGCGTGCAACCTGCAGATAAGGACTTTGTTAAGGCCTTGTCTAATTTTTGTAAGGAGACAGGTATTTACCTCGTTGTAGATGAGGTTCAGACAGGAATTGGTCGCACTGGTAAGCTTTATGCTTATGAGCACTACGATATTGAACCAGATATCTTTACTCTGGCCAAAGGCTTGGGTAATGGGGTACCCGTTGGTGCCATGCTTGCCAAGTCATCTCTTGGAGAAGCCTTTTCTTACGGAAGTCATGGCTCTACCTTCGGAGGAAATAAACTGGCTATGGCGGCGGCCAAGGCTACGCTTGAAGTTATGTTGGCTCCAGCTTTTTTGGATACTGCTCTTGAAAATGGGAACAAACTACAAGCACAATTGCAGTCAGCTTTATCTGATAAAGAGACAGTTACAACTGTACGTGGCTTAGGTTATATGATTGGAATTGAGACCACTGGCAATCTGGGAGAACTAGTTCAGGCAGCTAGAGATAAGGGCTTGATTGTCTTAACTGCAGGGACAAATGTGATTCGACTCTTGCCACCAATCACCCTAAGTGATGCTGAAATCGAAAAGGGTGTAGCTATCCTATCAGAAATATTTGACTAGAACATAAAAATCACTTGATTCTTGAATCAAGTGATTTCTTTTACTCATTGTCAGTAGCAATCTCGCTGAGAAGTCCTTTAGCTGTTGTTGTTGGCAGAATACGGACACGATTAAGTGAGAGAAGACCATCCTTGGCACTGGCTAGTCCTTCGTTGGTTGTTAGTCCTAACTTTTAAGTTTTCTTAGCTAGGTCAAGTGTCGTTTGATTGTAGCGACCTGATGGGTAGGCAATGGTATTGACCTTGGTATTGAGTTTGTTTTCAAGGAAGGTCAATAGAATACGTTAATTCAACCTTTTGTGTCGCCTTATCAGTGGTTGACAAATCGGGGTGGTTAACCGTATGGGACTGGAAGCTCATACCGTGAGCCATCATTTCATTCATCTGTTTGACGGTAAGATTTCCAGCATTTCCTTTCTTAACAAAGCCAGTGATCACACTGTTGGTTGTCTTAGCCTTGTATTTTTTGAGAATAGGATAGGCAATGGTGTAGAAATCTTTGTTATCATCGTCAAAGGTCAGCCAGACACCCTTCTTAGCAAGTAGGGCGTTTTCAGTGAAGGTTTTGTAGGCTTCTTCAGGCGTTAGGAAGTAGTATCCTGCCTTCGCCAAGGCCTTGATTTGTGCCTCGAAGAGGTCTGGGTCAACGATAAGGTTAGCGTTAGAAGCTTCAGAGGGATCCATGACGTGTACGGCATGATACATCAGGATAGGGATTTGGACAGACTCGTCATAGGTCTTCCATTTAGCTGTACTCGTAGATTGGCTTGTCTGGGTTTCTTTTTGGCTATTTCCAGACTGGTTTGGGCGGTTTAACATGAAAACTGCCAGTAAGCCAAGAAGGACTAGGTTTAGGAAAAGCAAAAGAAGGTTCAGTTTCTTTCTGTTCGCGTTAGTTGATTTTTCTTTTGAGAAGTCATTGTATCCCCTTTCAAATAGGTCTAGCTATTATTCTAACAAAAATGGGGTGGAAATGTACAGAATTTTCAGTAAAAATAACACTTGCCTCCTTAAATGGCAACAATATTCTTTTAATTCCGATAGAAAAATGGTACAATTAAAAAATGTATGTTTTAAAGGAGAAATCGTAAATGTCTATTAAAATTGGATTGCTTGGCTTTGGTACAGTAGCTAGTGGTATTCCTTTCCTCTTGAAGGAAAATGGTGAAAAGGTTCTTGCAGCCTCACGTGACCAACTCGAAATTGCCAAAGTTTTGGTTAAAGATGACGAGGAAAAAAATCGTCTTATCGCTGCCGGAAACGACTACAATTTTGTCACAAATGTTGACGAAATCCTTAACGATGAAGAGATTCAAATCGTTGTTGAATTGATGGGTCGTATTGAGCCAGCTCGTACCTTCATCACAAAAGCACTTGAAGCAGGTAAAAATGTTGTTTCTGCTAACAAAGACTTGATTGCTACTCATGGAAAAGAGTTGATTTCTCTAGCCCAAGATAAGGGAGTGGCTTTCTACTATGAAGCTGCTGTTGCTGGTGGTATTCCAATTTTGCGTACTTTGGCTAACTCTTTGACGTCTGACAAGGTGACACGTATCCTTGGTGTGCTTAACGGAACATCTAACTTTATGATGACTAAGATGGTTGACGAAGGTTGGTCATATGAGGATGCTCTTAAGACTGCCCAAGAACTTGGTTATGCCGAAAGTGATCCAACTAACGACGTTGAAGGTATTGACGCTGCTTATAAAGCTGTTATCCTTAGCCAATTTGGATTTGGTGCCACAATTGATTTCGACGATGTGACTCACAAGGGGATTACAAACATCTCTACTGATGATGTAGCTGTCGCTCAGGAATTAGGTTATGTCATCAAATTGGTTGGTGATGTGCGTGAAGTAGAATCAGGTATCTCAGCAGAAGTGTCCCCAACATTCTTGCCAAAAAATCACCCACTTGCTAGCGTCAACGATGTCATGAATGCAGTCTTTGTTGAATCTATCGGTATTGGCGAATCAATGTACTACGGTCCAGGTGCTGGTCAAAAACCAACAGCAACATCTGTTTTGGCAGACATTATCCGTATTGCTCGTCGTCTTTCAGATGGCAATGTGGGTAAACCATTTAATGAGTTCCGTCGTGACTTGCCATTGGCTAATCCAGCAGATGTTAAGAGCAATTACTACTTTGCCCTTGATACGCCAGACGAAAAAGGTAAAATCCTTCACTTGTCTGAAATCTTCAACTCAGAAGATATTTCATTTGAACAAGTCTTGCAACAAAAAGCAAATGGCACAACAGCTCGTATCGTTGTGATTACACATGCTATGTCTAAGACACAACTCAAAGCTGTTACTGAAAAACTTGAAGCAGCAGAAGATTTCACAGTTGTCAATACATTGAAAGTTTTGTCTAACTAATTGATAAGCCCATACTGGTGCATATAAGAAAGGTATTCAAGGAGAAAAGTCGCTGATGGCTTTCCTCCTCCTGGTGTATTATTATGAAAATTACTGTTCCAGCAACATCTGCCAATATTGGTCCAGGTTTTGATTCTGTGGGTGTTGCCGTTTCTAAATATTTGACAATCGAGGTGCTTGAACCAGCGGATGCATGGTATATTGAACATGATTTGGGAGATATTCCTTCAGATGAAAATAACCTCCTCATTTCAACTGCCTTGCAAGTTAAGTCTGATTTGCAGCCCCATAAATTGGTGATGGCATCAGATATTCCCTTGGCGCGTGGGCTAGGTTCTTCAAGTTCTGTTATTGTCGCAGGAATCGAGTTGGCCAATCAATTGGCAAACTTGCAGCTCTCAGACGATGATAAACTTGATATTGCAACCAAGATTGAAGGTCACCCGGACAATGTTGCTCCAGCTATTTTTGGGAATCTCGTTGTAGCCTCTTATGTGGATGAACATGTTAATAGCATCGTGACAGACTTTCCAGAGTGTGCCTTTGTAGCCTTCATTCCGAGCTATGAACTTAAGACGTCTGATTCACGTGGGGTACTTCCAAGTAACCTGTCTTACAAAGAAGCTGCAGCTGCATCATCTATTGCCAACGTTGCCATTGCTGCCCTCTTTGCAGGCGATTTGGTTAAGGCGGGACATGCTATTCAAGGGGATATGTTCCACGAATGCTACCGTCAAAAATTGGTTAAAGAATTTGCGACTATTAAGGAATTGTCAGGTCAATACGGTGCTTATGCGACCTATCTTTCAGGCGCTGGCCCAACAGTTATGACCTTGACACCAAATGATCAAGCTGAGGCTCTAAAAACGGCTATCGATGGTCTTGGTTTAGATGGTGAAACCTTCATCCTATCTGTGGATAAAGGAGGTGTTATCGTTGACTAGAAAAAATCAAGGGCTACTCTTTGGTCTAGCCACCTATATTCAATGGGGATTTCAAATCCTTTTTTGGAAGCTTTTAGCAGGTGTTTCGGCTTACAACACCTTCTCGTGGCGGATTGTTTTTACAGTGGTGACTATGCTGACTTTCGCCCTAGTCGCTAAGCAAAATACACGTTTCAAAAAGGAGCTTGTAGAACTTTGGCAAGATAAGAAAGCCTTGCTTCATATGCTACTTGCTAGTTTTTTCATAGCAGCTAACTGGTTGATTTATATCTATGCTGTGGGTCATGGTCAAGCGACGCAGGCTAGCCTGGGCTATTACATTTTGCCTATTATTTCTACCCTGTTTGCCCTCATTTTTCTTCGTGAATCATTGAGTAGGACCATGTGGGCAGCAGTAGTTTTGGCCTTTATAGGAGTACTGGTTCTTATTGCCAATACAGGAAAACTTCCCATGGTTTCATTGGGGTTAGCTCTGATCTTTGGTTTCTATAGTCTAATCAAAAAAGGGGTTAGGCTTTCCAGTGACGTAGCTATGCTAGTAGAAGGTGGCTTGCTACTACCTTTTGTAGCTATCTATCTCGTTTTCTTTTCTCCAGAATCATTTTCTTCCTATTCGAGCATGGAAATGTTTCTCCTAGTCATATCCGGTGTGGTGACGGCCGTTCCATTGCTTTGCTTCTCAGAGGCAGTCAAAAGGGTACCGCTTAACCTTATTGGTTTCATCCAGTATCTTAGTCCTACGATTCAACTTCTCGTAGCCATCCTCATTTTTGGTGAGACGGTCAGATTTGAAGAGTTGAAAGGCTTCTTCTTTATCTGGATGGCCATACTAGTCTTTGTAACTGGCCAAATAGTAACATTTCGTAGAAGTTCCTAATAGCTATCGGGAACTTTTTATAATACCGACCTAAAAATGAGCCAAGTTTATCTGACAATTTTAGAACTTTAAGATATAATAGTAGTATTAGATTAAAATAGAGGAGAATTTTATGCGAAAAATGAAAAAGCTAGTGAGCTATCTGCTTCTGCTCGCTATCCCAGTTGCCGCTGCTGTAGGCCTGTTTTTCTTTAATGGTTCAGGTTACCGTTTGTCAGAACAAGATGCAGAAGACATTGCTTACAAAAATGCAGGTGTCAAAACCTCTGAGATCTCCCAATCAACAGTTTCAAAATCACGTTCTGGACTTCACGGAAGTTATGAGATTAGTTTCACAACGTCAGACAACCATTTTGAGTATACGATTGACGGTCAGTCAGGATCTATTTTGAAACATAAGAGTGACCATCCAACATCTAAAGATGAGGATGATACTCAAAAAAGTGAAGAGCCTAAAGACGAGACTCAACCTAGCGAAAGCAAGGAAGAGACAGCAGTATCTAAAGAAACAGCACAAACGACAGCTCTCAACCATGCTGGCCTAGCTGAGGGTTCTGTGACAAACTTGAAAACGGACTTGAAGACTGAAGGAGACGGTAAGGTCTTCAATATCAGCTTTGATTATGCTGCTAGCGGTCTACGTTATAAATACGCGGTGAATGCTGATTCGGGAGCTATCGTAGCCTATACGACTGAGTATCTCACAGGGCCTGTGAGATACTCAGTAGGTCGCAGATAGAGTGAAAGCTCTCCTTATTATTAAGGAAAATCCTTGCAATTTCTCTGAAATGGTGTAAACTAAAAGTGAAAACGGTAACAGTAGCTGTAGATGTTGCCGTAGAATCAAGGAGGCTTTGACCATGAAAGAATTCCAAGCATTTAAAGACTCGCTTAGCAATAAGGCTCTCAAAGCCATTTACGAAGAAAGTAAATTGGAAGTCCAAGACGAAACAACTGAAGGTACAGAAGCCTTCTCACTAGCCTTGACGACCCAAATGGCTATTAATCTACTCGAAAGCTATGAAAAATGGCTAAAAGAAGAAAGAGCTAAGGAAGAAAAATAAGATGAAATCCTTGTCGAAAGACAGGGATTTTTCTTGTGAGGACACATTTTTCTATCTTCCTTTCACACGATAAGTTTGGAGTTTAGAAGTTCTCCTTTAAGCTTCATGATCACATTATTAGTCCAATCGAGATTTGATACCTTTTGGGTTTCTTATTTCAACGTCTCCTTATAATTTCATTTGTCTTGGTCTTAAAA
The DNA here is from genome assembly GCA_003521145.1 of Streptococcus sp. Lineage (GTDB taxonomy): Bacteria > Bacillota > Bacilli > Lactobacillales > Streptococcaceae > Streptococcus. Next base: position 17,717 of record DOTL01000012.1, read on the forward strand.
TTGTGATAAAATAAGACCATTCAGAGGTGCTTTGAAGCCCATTTGTCACAGGAAGCGGTGGTACTGAGAAATCCGCACAAATGTCAAAGCTGGTTGCTGATGGTCAAATTGAATCAAGAAAGCTGTGAGTGGTTACCACTCAAAACTGGGTGGTACCGCGGATACACATTCGTCCCTGTCATGGTTATGGCAGGGATTTTCTATAGCTTTTAAAAAACCAAGACCGAAGGTCGCAGGTGAATTTAGAGATATTGATGCAGACAGAGCGAAAGCGAGGTCTACGTTCCTATCAGAGGAGAGTGACATGAAGCAATCTTTTGAGACCAGTAAATTGTACTATGGTTTTTCCATTTTTATCTTGGGTTACTAGGACCAGACACATGGCTATAATGTGACGACTTGTAGTTCTTCCTATAGTCTAGGAGATTGGCTCGTCATCGGGGTTGGTAGTGAGGAAAATGCGGCAGACCAGATTAAACATTATTAGAAGTTTACTGTGAATATTTCTGATGAGAGTTTAATGCTTGAGATGGAACAGGCTGGTTTTATTAGTCATCGGGAGAAGATTGCTAAACTTGGCCTAGATTTCCAACCTTCTAAACTGACACAAGCACCTATCTTGGATGGCCTGCCCAGTCGTTCTGGATTGTAAGGTCGACAGAATTATTGAGGAAGATGGTACCTGCCATATCTTTGCTAAAATTTTAGATCGCCTTGCTGATTATGATTTGCTAGATGGCAGGGGCCCTTTTAAAAATGACCGCTTTGCACCGACTTACTTTATGGGTGATGGTCATAAGCGTGTCTATCGCTATCTGGATAACCGAGTTGAACCCATGGGAAGCCTCATCAAGAAAGCGAGGAAGAAAGATGACAAAAGCTGAATCACCAGAACGAATCGAAACTGAGCGTCTGGTCTTACGAAATCGTACATTGGCGGATGCAGAGGCAATCTTTGACTTTGCCAGTCGTCCAGAAGTCTCCTACCCAGCTGGTTTTCCACCCGTCAAGACCTTGGAAGACGAGATCTATTACCTAGAGCATATCCTTCCTGAGCGTAATCAAAAAGACAATCTCCCAGCTGGTTACGGCATTGTGGTCAAAGGGACTGATAAAGTGATCGGTTCTGTTGATTTCAACCATAGACACGAAGATGATGTGCTTGAAATTGGCTATACTTTGCACCCAGACTATTGGGGTCGAGGCTATGTGCCAGAAGCAGCGCGTGCTTTGATTGATCTAGGATTTAAGGATTTGGGCCTTCACAAGATTGAGCTGACTTGCTTTAGCTACAATGTCCAAAGTCAACGTGTCGCTGAAAAACTCGGTTTCACTCTTGAAACTCGCATAAGGGATCGCAAAGATGCCCAAGGAAACCGTTGTGACAGTCTCATATATGGCTTGCTGAAGAGTGAGTGGGACGAGAAATAACTAAGTATAGACACTAAAAAAATTTGTAAAGTTTAAATAACTTATAAAGTATTGAGGTACAAAATGGAAAACGAAAGCTTGGATTTAATTATTAAGGAAGTAGAAAATCAACAGGAAAAAGAGTTAGTTCGTTTTGAATCTAACTTATCTGAAGGAATAAATAAGTACAAAGAAGTATTACCAGCTGATCTAATAACACCCCAACTACAGGAAAAAATTGACAACGAAGTAAAATTACAATTAGTTGAATTTCAAAAAAGTATTGATTTGAAACCGAAAGCATTATACCATGCTTTAAAAGTTGAGGCTGAACTTAATCCTGAAATTGAAAAAGATGATTTGAAACAAAGTGCTTATGATTTCTTGGAAAAAACAACAAAAAACAAATATTTAAAAAAGATTATTCGTGAGCTAAAAAAAGGAGTATAAAATGGCAATTGTTGGGGATTTAGCTGTTAAAGGAAGAAAAGCTGTTATTAAATTTATGCTAGAATTGATAACAGAATTTCTGAAAAGTGAAAAATTTAAAAAACAAATGAAATTCATGGTCGAAACTTTAGTTACTAAGGTAGTTGATAAAGTTATAGAAGAAAAGAAAAGAAATAACTAGAAAGGACACACACATGTCTAAAGAACTTTCACCTAAATACAATCCAGCTGAGGTTGAGGCTGGTCGTTACCAAAAATGGCTTGATGAAGATGTTTTCAAGCCTTCAGGCGATAAAAAGGCTAAGCCTTATTCCATCGTCATTCCACCACCAAACGTAACCGGAAAACTTCACTTGGGTCACGCTTGGGATACAACTTTGCAGGATATCATTATCCGTCAAAAACGTATGCAAGGTTTTGATACGCTTTGGCTTCCTGGTATGGACCACGCTGGAATTGCCACTCAAGCTAAGGTTGAAGCTCGTTTGGCCGAAAGTGGCATTTCTCGATATGACCTTGGTCGTGAAAAATTCCTTGATAAAGTCTGGGAATGGAAAGACGAGTATGCGGCAACTATCAAGGAACAATGGGGTAAGATGGGCCTCTCTGTAGACTACTCTCGTGAGCGTTTCACCCTTGACGAGGGATTGTCAAAAGCCGTTCGCAAGGTCTTTGTAGAGCTTTACAAAAAAGGTTGGATTTACCGTGGTGAGTTTATCATCAACTGGGATCCAAAAGCCCGCACAGCCCTTTCTGATATTGAGGTCATTCACAAGGATGTGGAAGGTGCCTTCTACCACATGAACTACATGTTAGAAGACGGTTCACGTGCCCTGGAAGTGGCAACAACTCGTCCTGAAACCATGTTTGGGGATACTGCCGTAGCCGTTAACCCAGATGATGATCGTTATAAAGACTTGATTGGTAAAAATGTTATCTTGCCAATTTTGAACAAGCCAATCCCAATCGTTGGCGATGAACACGCAGACCCTGAATTTGGTACTGGTGTGGTTAAAATCACTCCTGCTCATGACCCTAACGACTTCTTAGTTGGTCAACGCCATAACTTGCCACAAGTCAATGTCATGAATGATGATGGCACCATGAATGAATTGGCTGGCGAATTCAACGGTATGGACCGCTTTGAAGCACGTAAGGCCGTTGTTAAGAAATTGGAAGAAATCGGTGCCCTTGTCGAAATCGAAAAGATGACTCACTCAGTTGGTCACTCAGAACGTACAGGTGTGCCTGTTGAACCACGCTTGTCTACACAATGGTTCGTTAAGATGGACCAACTGGCTAAAAATGCCATCGCTAACCAAGACACAGACGATAAGGTTGATTTTTATCCACCTCGTTTCAATGATACCTTCCTTCAATGGATGGAAAATGTCCACGACTGGGTTATCTCTCGTCAGCTTTGGTGGGGTCACCAAATCCCTGCTTGGTATAATGCTGAAGGTGAAATATACGTTGGCGAAGAAGCACCAGAAGGTGACGGCTGGAAACAAGACGAAGATGTCTTGGATACTTGGTTCAGTTCTGCCCTCTGGCCATTCTCAACTATGGGCTGGCCTGATGTCGACTCAGAAGACTTCAAACGTTACTTCCCAACCTCAACACTTGTCACTGGTTATGACATCATCTTCTTCTGGGTGTCTCGTATGATCTTTCAATCATTGGAATTCACAGGTCGCCAACCATTTAAGAATGTCCTTATCCACGGTCTTATCCGTGACGAGCAAGGACGTAAGATGTCTAAGTCCCTTGGTAACGGTATTGACCCAATGGATGTTATCGAAAAATACGGTGCTGATGCCCTTCGTTGGTTCCTTTCAAACGGTTCTGCACCAGGTCAAGACGTACGCTTCTCCTACGAGAAAATGGATGCTTCTTGGAACTTCATTAACAAGATTTGGAATATCTCTCGTTACATCCTTATGAACAATGAAGGGTTGACCTTGGATGTGGCGCGTGAAAATGTAGCTAAAGTGGTTGCTGGTCAAGCAGGTAATGTCACAGACCGTTGGATTCTCCACAACCTCAATGAAACTATTGGAAAAGTTACTGAGAACTTTGACAAGTTCGAATTTGGTGTGGCTGGTCACATCCTCTACAACTTCATCTGGGATGAGTTTGCGGACTGGTATGTTGAGTTGACCAAGGAAGTGCTTTATAGCGATAATGAAGACGAAAAAGTCATCACACGCTCTGTGCTTCTTTATACCTTGGATCAAATCTTGCGTCTCCTTCACCCAATCATGCCATTCGTAACTGAGGAAGTCTACGGTCAAATCTCTGAAGGAACAATCGTGACGGCGGAATACCCAGTGGTTCGTCCAGAATTTGAAAACGAAGAAGCAGCAGCCGGCGTTGAAGCTCTTAAAGACGTGATTCGCTCCGTTCGTAACTCACGTGCAGAAGTGAATGTAGCACCAGGCAAGCCAATCACAATCTTGATTAAGACTAGCGACAGCAAGCTTGGTGCCTTCTTCAATGACAACGTCAACTACATCAAACGCTTCACAAACCCAGAACACTTGGAAATTGCAGCAGATGTAGAAGTGCCTGACTTGGTTATGTCAAGTATCATCACAGGCGCAGAAATCTACTTACCACTTGCTGACCTTCTTAATGTCGAAGAAGAATTGGCTCGTCTTGAAAAAGAATTGGTCAAATGGCAAAAAGAACTCGACATGGTTGGTAAGAAACTTAGCAATGAACGCTTCGTAGCCAATGCCAAACCAGAAGTCGTCCAAAAAGAACGCGACAAACAAGAAGATTACCAAGCTAAATACGATGCGACAGTTATACGTATTGAAGAAATGAAGAAATTGGTTAAATAAACAAAGAAGCACGGCGGAATGCCGTGTTTTTTAAGCTCTTTGTCAACTGTGGTGCTTCTCAAAAAAATTCTGGTGATGTGTCGTGATTTAAATATAACAAAAAAGTCATCATATGATGACTTTTTCAGTGGCACTACCAAAAGCCTACGTTTATTTGGCTCTATAATTTCTGTAGTGGGTAAAACCACTGTAGAGATTATAGAGCTTTTTGAGTCTACACAAAAAGTCCCATAAGAACTATAATGAAAAGCGACAAAACTACCATTAGGAAGAACTTATGAGACCTATTAAGAATACCACA
>DOTL01000070.1 GCA_003521145.1 Streptococcus sp.
ACTACAGAAATTATAGAGCCCTTTTTTATTATCTAGAAATCTTGTCGATAGCTTAAAAAGCCTGCTTGCCAGAGGTCAGAGATTCTTTTATAATGAAGACATCACATATAGGAGAGACGCTATGAGAAACCGTAGAAAACTGAGAAGGTACATCATTACCTACGATATTGTCATGACGGTCCTGGCCCTTATTTCCATTGGCTTAGTTATCTTTGATTTAGTTGGCTTAATTTCAATTGGAAGGCGACCTTTCAGAGTGATAGATCAGTCTATAACGCTCATCTTTGCCATTGATTATGCGATTTGTTTCTCTTTGGCACCTCGTAAGCGAGTCTTTGTTAAAACACATGTATTGGACTTGTTGGCTATCATTCCCTATAATGAAGTCTTTACCTTCCTCCGTTTTTCGAGGGTCGGTCGTTTTGCTCGGTTGGCCAAACTCTCCCGCTTAATTGGTTTGAGTAGCAAGCTAAAGCACATTTTCAATCGTATCAATCGCAGAAATGGCTTTTATTTTCTACTTTCAGTTAATAGTATTATCATTCTTATCAGTAGTGCTGTTATTGACCGAGTAGAACACCATAATTTTATAGATGCTATTTGGTGGTCTGTAGCAACTGTGACTACAGTTGGTTGTGGAGATATCGTTCCTCGAACATTGGTAGGTAAGGCAGTTGCTGTTATTCTCATGTTCAGTGGGATTGCCACTCTGGGCTTGTTAACAAGCTCTCTCAATAATATTTTTGTGCGGTCAGGTCGTCAGACTGAAAGAAAATTGGCTGAGATTGAGAAGGAGTTGGCAGAGTAGCGTGTCATACTGGAGGAAATCAGAAGTACAGTGCAACTCATAAATAGCAAGATGGACGAAACTGACGATTAAGATTTTTGAATGAAAGACTGTGTTTCCTGCAATTGAGACACTTTTTTGTTTTCTGCGGCCCTTTTTCTATCTCGGTTAATCAGTGCTCAATCTGGGTCTTTTTGTCAATTACCTTAAAATTTGATAGAATGAAGCCTGTATACTTTTATTTGAAAGGTTCTTATGACCAAATTTAATTTTTTCTTAGTGGTAGAAGCCCTGCTTTTAACTCTAGGCTTGATCACCATCTTTAATAATGATATTACCAGTTTTATTTTCATTCTGGTCTTGACCTTGTTAGCGGTTCGCTTTTTTAACAAGGAATCCAAGAGTGACTTTGTCTTGACCATCTGCTTGATATCACTTTTTTTGGTTTCCATGTGGAATATCTATGTGGTTCTTGCTATTTTGGTGGGTGTGGCCTATGTCATGATTAACAATTTTTCACAGGTCAAGAAAAAGAATCGCTATGCTCTCATCCAATTCAAAGAAGATGACTTGAATCCTCAGGCTGTTCGAAACCAGTGGATTGGGACTCGAATGGAACCTGTCAGTGATCGTTATGACTTTGATGATATCAATATCATCCGTTTCTTTGGGACAGATGTGATTGATCTGACTCAGGTTATCGTCTCGGGGCGAGCTAATGTTGTGATTTTGCAGAAACTCTATGGTCCTTCGACCATCTTGGTACCAATCGATGTTTCCGTCAAGCTTAATATATCAGCAATCTATAGCTCTGTTACCTTCTTTAATGAAGATGAATACGATCTTCGTTATGAAAGATTGACCTTGCAGGGGGCGGAGTATGAGCATGCTCATCGGACGGTTAAATTGATTCTCAATGTGGGAGCTGGACCAGTGGAGGTACGTCGCAAATGAAGAAACAGTACCTATTTTTAATCCTGATTTATTCGGTTGTAGTTTTTGTTGGTGTTACCCTTGTAGTGATGGATAGCTTTAACCTTAACTTTACACTGGTTTTCGGCAATCTGTCTCAGGTCTTCCACTTCCTTTTTAACATGTTTTTTGTGGTTCTGAGCTTGCTCATTTTGCTTTATATTCTTTGGACCATTGCCAATGATAACAGTATGCGTTCAGTCAATCAGGATTTACGTCGCATTATCAAAAATCAACCAGTCAAACGTCAGGGAGACATTGAGTTAGACAAGAATATGATGCGCTTGTCTCATAAGATGCGTAAATTGACTAAGGACTTGCAGAAGACCGAGAATGCCCAAGCCCTAAAGAGCCGTGATATTATCAAGAAGGAGCGAGGACGTATTGCTCGTGACCTTCATGATACCGTTAGTCAGGAGCTTTTTGCGGCTAGTATGATCCTATCTGGTGTTTCTCAGATGGCAGACCAGTTAAGTAAGGAAGACCTGCATAATCAAATTCAGGCTGTAGAAGCCATGCTGACGGACGCTCAAAATAATATGCGTGTTTTGCTTTTGCATCTTCGCCCGACTGAGCTTGAGAACAAGACCTTGCAAGAAGGCCTGCAGATGATTCTTAAGGAATTAACCGATAAATCCAATATCCACGTCGTCTACAAGGACATGGTTAAGAAGGTGCCCAAGCGTATTGAAAATAATCTCTTTAGGATTGCCCAAGAGTTTATCTCTAATACCCTTAAACATGCTAAGGCTAGCCAGATAGAGGTCTATCTCTATCAAAATAGTCAGGAAATTCAATTGAAAATGTTGGATAATGGTGTTGGTTATGATTTAAATGCATCGACTGACGAGATGAGTTATGGCCTAAAAAATATTCAGGAGCGTGTCGATGAAATGGCAGGAACTGTGCAGTTCCTATCTGCTAAAGGTAAAGGAACATCTATTGATGTTCGTGTGCCTATATTAAGAGGAGAGGACAATGTCGAATAAGATTAATGTGATTTTGGTTGATGACCATGAGATGGTCCGTTTGGGCCTTAAGAGTTTCCTGAATCTCCAAGGAGATGTCGAAGTGGTTGGAGAAGCAGGTAATGGCCGTGAGGGTGTTGACCTTGCCCTGGAACTTCGTCCAGATGTTGTCGTAATGGACCTTGTCATGCCTGAATTAGATGGTGTTCAAGCGACTTTGGAATTGCTCAAAGAATGGCCAGAAGTCAAGATTTTAGTTTTGACCAGCTATTTGGACAATGAAAAAATTTATCCAGTCATTGAAGCTGGTGCTAAAGGTTATATGCTAAAAACCAGCAGTGCGGCAGAGATTCTCAATAGTATCCGTAAGGTTTACCGTGGTGAAGAAGCTATCGAAACAGAGGTGGACAATAAGATTAAATACCATGATAGCCATCCGGACCTACACGATGACTTAACAGCACGTGAACGTGATATCCTGGCCCTTTTGGCTAAGGGGTATGACAATCAGACCATTGCTAACGAGCTATTCATTTCATTGAAAACCGTTAAAACCCACGTCTCTAATATCCTTGGAAAACTCAATGTTGATGACCGTACTCAGGCTGTCGTTTATGCCTTTAGACATCATTTGGTTTCACAGGATGATGAATAAAGTTATCAACTAACCTTTTTATTTAGAGGCTAGGGAGGATTATCATAATTCTTATCCCTAACTCGGATTTTGCAAGTCAAATCTTTTGACTTTATTTCTAGCAAAATATATAATGGGATTATCCTAAAACTTTTCTTTTTTCATATGAGGTTGAAGCGACCTCATATCATCTATCTAAGTTCGCTTAGATGATGAAATCTCCTAACTCCTAGCAATCGGTATTTCCGGTTGCTTTTTTTGAAAAAAGTTTAAAAAAGTGTTGACAGCCTCCTAGTTTTTCTGTAGACTAATAATAGTCTTTTGGGGTATAGCCAAGCGGTAAGGCAAGGGACTTTGACTCCCTCATGCGTTGGTTCGAATCCAGCTACCCCAGTTCTACCTGAGGGTAGAGACACAGATTATGGTCCGTTGGTCAAGGGGTTAAGACACCGCCTTTTCACGGCGGTAACACGGGTTCGAATCCCGTACGGACTATAAGTACCAGCTAGAGAAAGCTGGTTTTTTTGTGTCCTTTTTGATAAAATAGAGGGGTTGACTGGCCCAGGTCAGACAGTTTATGCAACAATAAAATCATAAATGACAAGACCTCGACCTGATGTAAAATGTTTGTTTTGCGATGGTTATCAGATGATGATAAGCCCTTGGTCGAGTCGTGGTTTCATTTGAATAAGAAAATATATAATAAGGAAATGCAATGACATACTATAACGTTGGAAAGATTGTGAATACACAGGGCTTGCAGGGTGAACTTCGTGTTTTGTCTGTAACAGATTTTGCGGATGAGCGTTTTAAGAAGAAGAGTGTCCTAGCCCTTTTTGATGACAAAGACAATTACATCATGGATGTCGAGATTGCGAGTCATCGTAAACATAAGAACTTTGATATCGTTAAGTTTAAAGGGCTTTACCATATTAATGATGTAGAGAAGTATAAGGGCTGCAGTCTTAAGATTGCTGAGGAAAATCTAATAGATCTTGATGACGGTGAATTTTACTACCATGAAATCATTGGCCTTGATGTTTATGAAGGCGATACTTTGATTGGTCAGGTCAAAGAGATTCTCCAACCGGGTGCTAATGATGTTTGGGTAGTAAAACGTAAAGGCAAGAAAGACTTGCTCTTGCCATATATCCCACCTGTAGTTCTTGATGTTGATGTAGCTGCTGGTCGTATTGAGGTTGAGCTCATGGAAGGATTAGACGATGAAGATTGATATCCTGACTCTATTTCCAGATATGTTTGCTCCCTTAGAGCATTCCATTGTTGGTAAGGCAAAGGATAAGGGACTTCTTGAAATCAACTATCACAATTTCCGTAAAAATGCGGAGAAGGCTCGTCATGTAGATGATGAACCTTATGGTGGTGGACAAGGCATGTTGCTTCGTGCCCAGCCAATTTTTGATACTTTTGACAAGTTAAATGTCACTAAGCCTCGCGTTATTCTCCTAGATCCTGCGGGTCGTACCTTTGATCAGGCCTATGCAGAAGAATTGGCGCAAGAAGAGGAATTGGTCTTTATCTGTGGTCACTATGAGGGCTATGATGAGCGCATCAAAACCTTAGTGACGGACGAGATTTCCCTGGGAGATTTTGTCCTAACTGGGGGAGAATTGGCTGCAATGACCATAGTAGATGCGACTGTCCGCTTGATTCCTGAGGTCTTAGGTAAGGAAGCTAGTCATAAGGATGATAGTTTCTCATCAGGGCTTTTGGAATTTCCACAGTACACTCGCCCAGCTGAGTTTCGTGGCATGAAGGTGCCAGATGTGCTCTTGTCAGGTCACCATATCAATATTCGACGTTGGCGTATGGAGCAGAGTTTGCGCAAGACCTGGGAGCGTCGTCCAGATCTTTTAGAAAACTATGACTTTACGGATGAAGAACGTCAGATTTTAGAAGAGATAAAAGCAGAAGGGAAATAAAATGTCAGAAGAAAAGATTTATGATATTACCATTATTGGTGGAGGACCAGTAGGACTTTGGGCTGCTTTTTATGCCGGTCTACGTGGCATGACTGTTAATATTATTGAGAGTCTGTCAGAGCTTGGTGGACAGCCTGCCATTCTCTACCCTGAGAAGAAAATCTACGATATCCCAGCCTTTCCTCAAACAACAGGTGCGGAATTGACAGAAAACCTCTTGACTCAGCTTAAGCGTTTCGAAGATCGTGTCAGCATTCATTTGAAAGAGGAAGTTCAAACCTTTGATAAGGTCGATGGCATTTTCACAATTACTACTAGCAAGAGCCAGCACTTATCTAAGGCTATTGTCATTGCTTGTGGAAATGGTGCTTTCGCTCAACGTCCTTTAGGTGTGGACAATGAAGAAGATTATGCGGATAATAACTTGTTCTATAATGTGCATAGTCTTGACCAACTTGCTGGCAAGAAGGTTGTGATTGCTGGTGGTGGCGATTCAGCTGTTGACTGGGCCAATCACTTGGATGGTATTGCTGAGAGCGTGACTTTGATTCACCGACGTGATGCTTTTCGTGCCCATGAGCATAGTGTAGAGCTTCTTCATCAATCATCAGTTAATGTGATGACGCCTTATGTGCCACTTGAAATCAAGGGTGAAAATGGTCTTGCCCAAAGTTTGACTGTTCAAAAAGTGAAGTCAGACGAGGTTATGGAGTTGCCACTTGATGCCCTTATTGTTAGCTTTGGCTTCTCAACCAACAATAAAAACCTTCGTAACTGGAATATTGACTTTAAACGCTCTAGCATTACTGTCAATGCGCAGTTCAAAACGTCACAAGAAGGTGTTTATGCTATTGGTGATGCAGCAGAATATGAAGGTAAGATTGACTTGATTGCTGTGGGAATGGGTGAAGCCCCTATCGCTATCAACCAAGCCATCCAATATATTGATCCAGACGGTAAGAATCGTCCGGTTCACTCAACATCACTAATTGAAGAATAATGTCAAAAGAAGGAAAGTCATAAAAGAAGACTTTATCTTCAATATAAGGAGAGACTTGTCTCTCTTTTTTCATGTCTAAAAACGTGGTATAATATACTTATGGCTACAACGAAAAAAACGAAAAAAGGGGCGGCTTCTAAGAACAGTAAGAAGCGCCTTACAAAAGCAGAATTAGATAGACAGAAGGCGATTAAGCGAATGCTATGGACCTTCTTTTTTGCCTTTGTCTTAATTTTCTCAGTCTTTCGATTGGGTTTCTTTGGGGTTACCCTCTATAATATCTTTCGAGTATTTGTGGGGAGTATGGCTTACCCTTTAATTTTTGCTATCTATGTTTATCTCTTTGGCTTTAAATGGTTACGTAGACATAGTAACTATGTAACAGGATTTTGGATGGTCTTTGCGGGTCTCTTGTTGGAGTTTCACGCCTATCTCTTTAGTCTAGAACGCATGGGTGGTCTAGATATTTTCCCTGGTACCAAGGACTTGCTTTTTGGAGAACTGTTCAGAGTGCAAGTATCTCGTTTTGCGGGTGGTGGTATGTTGGGGGCTCTCCTATACCAACCGAGTTCCTTCCTCTTTTCAAATATTGGTAGCTTCATGATTGGGGTATTGATCATTTTCTTGGGTGCCTTCATTCTTAGCCCTTGGGATGTCTTGGATATCATGGAGTATGCTAAGGAAGCTTGGCAGAAGGGGGCTGAGAAGCGTTTGGAACGGACGGCTCAGCGTCAGGAGAATAAGGCAGAACGTCAGGCTCAGAAAGAACGTGAAGCAGAAGAACGTGCCGAAGCCGAGCGTCTGGCTGATTTGACTATTGACGAGGAGACGGGAGAAATCTTGGATGATGCCGCAGAGGTCTTGACACAAGAAACCGAGATTTTTGTACCTGAACCTGAAATCAGTGATTATGCCTCTGAGGACTACTATGATAATCTGCCTCCAGAGGATTATGAGGATTTCCAAGAAGATTATGCACCTTATCCAGAGGATGTGCCAACCGAGGAGTTTCCCCCATCTATGGTGGTTGAGGGAGATGATGCCCCTGTCGAGGTTGATTTCACGCCTAAGGAACTCTTGCAGTATAAATTACCTCAGATAGATCTCTTTGCACCTGATAAGCCTAAGAGTCAATCTAAAGAGAAGAACATCGTTCGTAAGAATATACGTATCCTTGAAGATACCTTCAAGAGTTTCAATATTGACGTCAAGGTTGAGCGAGCCGAAATTGGACCATCAGTGACTAAGTACGAGGTCAAGCCTGCTGTTGGGGTTCGTGTTAACCGCATTTCAAATCTAGCTGATGACTTGGCTCTGGCTTTAGCTGCGAAAGATGTCCGTATTGAGGCACCTATTCCTGGAAAATCTTTGGTTGGTATCGAAGTGCCTAACTCTGAGATTGCGACGGTTTCTTTCCGAGAACTTTGGGAACAGTCGAAGACAGACCCTAATAAGCTCTTGGAAGTTCCTCTTGGTAAGGCGGTTGATGGTTCAGATCGTAGCTTTGATTTGGGACGGATGCCTCACTTGTTGGTGGCTGGATCAACAGGTTCTGGTAAATCGGTTGCGGTTAACGGAATCATCTCTAGTATTCTTATGAAGGCTCGTCCTGATCAGGTGAAGTTTCTCATGGTCGATCCTAAGATGGTTGAACTTTCGGTTTACAATGATATTCCTCATCTCCTTATCCCTGTGGTGACTAACCCACGTAAGGCCGCTAAGGCTCTTCAAAAAGTGGTAGATGAGATGGAAAATCGTTACGAACTCTTTAGTAAGTTTGGCGTGCGTAACATTGCTGGCTACAATACTAAGGTTGAAGACTGGAATGCCCAGTCGCAAGAAAAACAAATTCCCTTGCCATTAATTGTGGTTATCGTCGATGAGTTGGCTGACTTGATGATGGTAGCTAGTAAGGAAGTGGAAGATGCCATCATTCGTTTGGGGCAAAAAGCGCGTGCTGCGGGAATTCACATGATTCTCGCCACTCAACGTCCATCGGTTGATGTTATCTCTGGTTTGATTAAGGCCAATGTGCCATCTCGTGTGGCCTTTGCGGTATCTTCGGGAACAGATAGTCGTACCATTTTAGATGAAAATGGGGCAGAAAAGTTACTCGGACGTGGGGATATGCTTTTCAAACCGATTGATGAAAACCACCCTATTCGTCTGCAAGGTTCCTTTATCTCTGATGATGATGTGGAACGTATTGTGACCTTTATCAAAGATCAGGCTTCGGCTGACTACGATGAGAGCTTTGATCCTGGCGAAGTTTCTGAAAATGATTATGGTGGAGGCTCCTCTGCCAATGGTGGTAGCTCAGAAGGTGACCCACTCTTTGAAGAGGCCAAGGCTTTGGTCCTTGAAACACAAAAAGCTAGTGCTTCCATGATTCAACGTCGTCTGTCAGTTGGTTTCAACCGAGCCACTCGTTTGATGGAAGAATTGGAAGAAGCAGGTGTTATCGGACCAGCTGAAGGTACCAAACCACGTAAGGTTTTGATGACTCAAGAATAATGAACTGAAAAGAGTCTGAAGCCTCGTTTTTAAAGGAATTAAAATCGACAAAAGAAATGAGAAAAATGAGTGTTTTACTATTTATTTTCTTATTCTTTTTTTATGTTCAAAATAGACTAAAAATTGCAAAACATTCCATAAGAACGCTTACAAAACGAATATTTTATACTATAATAAAAGAAAAAGTGAGTAATAAAAACTAAGGAGTAAAAAAATGGACAATTTATTAACCGTTCATTTTCATAATATGCATGGCGACTATTCCCGATACAGTATGTGGAAGTGGTTAGATGGTTATTGGGGCGAAGAGGCCCATTTTTAACGTCAGGATGATTTTGGCCTTGTTGGTCAGGTTACTTCTCTCTCCAATCGTTTTATTGATTCTGTCAATCTTTTGGTCAAAACGGAAGACTGGTCGAGGCAAACACATGATTATCGTGTCCGACGCTTCCTAGGGGATGCTCCCAATGCTATTTGGATAGTTGAAGGTGATCCAACGGTTTATTATTCTAAACAGGCAGCCTTGACTAGCCATAGTTTTGAGGGTCGCGCGATCAGCATGCCTTTGATATGGCTCTTCGTAGACAGGAATTTGACCAGAAGTGGGGTTTTCAAGGCTGGTTAGGGCATAAGTATGAAAAAGGGGCGACAGAGTTTCGCCTTTGGTCACCCCTAGCTCGTTGTGTGCAGCTCTTACTTTTTAAAAAGGGGAGTAAAAATCCTAAGGTCATTAAGACGAGTCGAGGAAACAGTGTCAATAAGGACCGTCATGAGATGAATACTCACGGTATTTGGAGTGCCACTGTCAAAAAGCATCTAGATGGGGTAGCTTACCAGTTTCGTGTTTATCATGAGGAAAGCTTCTATCAGGATACGAGAGATCCTTATAGAATCGCACTTAGTTTAGATAATAAAAAAAGTTTGGTGTTCGATCCTAAACGACTTGTCCCACGAGGATATGAAAAGGTTACCAAACAAAAAGCGAGTTGGCGTAAGACAAATGCTTGCTCATCCGTTATCTGTGAGATGCACATCCGTGATTTCTCAATTTCAGAGACGTCTGGTGTTAAGAAATCCTATAGAGGAACCTATCTAGGTGCCTGTCAGAAAGTGACAAAAAATGACAAGGGAGACGTGACTGGCTTTGATTACCTCAAAATCATGGGCTACAACTATGTCAAGTTGCAACCGGTCTTTGATTACCATAAAACCTACGATAAAGATGGGAAGCTTCTCTACAACTGGGGGGATGACCCTTAGAATTATAATGTCCCGGATCGTCAGTTTGCTGCTGATCAAAAGAATCCCGTGGCACCAATTTTAGAGCTTAAGAAAATGATTTAGACCTACCATGAGGCAGGAATAGGGGGTCATCATGGATGTGGTATATAACCATACTTACTCATCTTACAGCTCTCCCTTCCAACTATCTGTTCCGGCTTATTACTACCGTATGCATGACAATGGGTCTTTCCAAGACGGGTCAGGATGTGGAAATGAAACAGCCAGTGAAAAGGAAATGTACCGTAAGTATATGATTGATTCTTTGACCTATTGGGCAGAAGAATTTGGAGTGGATGGTTTCCGTTTTGACCTTATGGGCTTGCATGATGTTGCTACTATGAATGCCATTCGTTCGGCCATAGATGATATTGATCCTAGGATTCTTCTATATGGTGAAAGATGGGATATGGGAATTGATCTTCCTGTAGACCAAAAGGCCAAGAAGGATAATGCAGCCTTGATGCCTAGAATCGGATTTTTCAATGATAATGCGCGTGATGCGGTCAAGGGAGCAGAGGTCTATGGGTACATAATTAATGGCTATGTGTCTGGAGCCCCATTGGAAGACACATAGCCAAGAGTCTGCTTGGTAGCCGTGGTTTTTTAAACTACCTCATGCCAGGTCAGGTCCTCAACTATATTGAAGCTCATGACAATTACAATTTGAATGATCTTATGCATCATTTGCATCCACATGATTCGCCAGAAGATATTGAAAAACGTATCTACTTGGCAAATGCTCTTAATCTAAGTATGCAAGGGATGTGTTTCATGCAGTTGGGACAAGAATTCCAGCGTAGTAAGATGGTTGCAACAGGTGAAGACGGATACTACACGGAAGCGGATGTTAAGCGTGCCATGAATAGCTACAATGCTCCTGATGCCGTTAATCAGGTGGATTGGAATCAAGTGACTCTTAAGAAAGACTTGGTTGCTAAAGTTGCCAAATTAATTGATCGTAAGCAAACCGTACTAGAATTGTCACATCGTTCATATGCAGATATTTACGATAATCTCTATGTCGCAAAAGCGGAGTACGATTCAGGTATTGTTGAATTACACATTTCTGGAAAATTACGTAAGACTTTTGTGTTCAATAATATGAAAAAAAGATTTGGAGATTTACTGACGAGACAGTCAAAAAATGTTATAATACAGAAAACGCTTACACAAGCAGTTTTATTCACTCGTGAGCCCGATCAATCTGAAGGGTTTTCTAGTGTATTTACATATATTTCAATGTTTTAATTTCTTGATAGTTAGATCTATCAAGGCTAGTTTTAGGAAGGAGTGATGGTATGAATCTCGATGAAGCCATGTAAACGTTTGGAACAGGTGAGAACTTCCACCTTCAGAATTATCTGGGTGTGCATTAATTGGGGGGATAAGAAGGATTTGTCTTCCGTGTGTGGGCCCCTCATGCTGAGCAGATTCAGGTAATTGGAGATTTCATAGGTTGGTTTGATGAACCTCTGGATATGACCAAAAACCATATCGGTGTTTGGGAGGTAAATTCAGCCCTTCCTGAAGAAGGGCAAGTTTATAAGTTCTTGGTGAAACGTAAAGGTGATGTTATCCTTAAATCTTAGAGTCACTATTGTATAATTTAGACAAAGGACAAAAACATGAAAAACGCTCCTCAAAAGAATTTAAAGAAACCC
>DOTL01000038.1 GCA_003521145.1 Streptococcus sp.
TACACAACTTATTTTATACTACCCTTTTGATATACTGTCAAAGTTATTTAAGAAGGAGACTACTATGTCTATTATTACACTAATTTTAGCTGGGATTGTTGCTTTGGAGCATCTCTATATCATGTATTTGGAAACTTTTGCGACACATTCAGACACGACTAGTCGTGTTTTCAATATGAGCAAAGAAGAGCTTCAACGTGATTCTGTTACAAACTTATTTAAAAATCAAGGGATTTACAATGGTTTGATTGCTGTATTCCTCTTGTATGAGATTTTCACAAGTAGTCAGCTACTTGTAACTGTTTTTGTACTCAATGTTTTCTTTGCTGCTATTTATGGTGCTATAACTGCAAATAAGAAAATTATTTTAACGCGAGGTGGACCCGCAATCTTGACCTTACTTTCACTTATCATTTCCTTATTTTAAGGATTTTATTGTAAAAGAAAAAGCTGCTTTAACTGTTGAAATGGTTGGCAGCTTTTTATGATTTTGAAGTGATTTTATTGTGGAATAAATCGTAGAAGAAAGTCTGTCATTTCTTGAGGTGATTCTTTTTTTCCTTTATTTATCCAGGCTAGACAAGCACCAAAAATAGCGTGCGCAAAATAAATACTGGCATAGTCTTTCTCAAATCCTTTTAGAGATCTTTCTTCAGCAGTAGGGACAATGAAATCCTCAGCTATCATACGCTGAAGTTTATGTATCAAAAAATCTTGAATTTCTTTTGATCCATTGGTAGACAATAGAGCTGATAGGAGCTTTTCACGAGTGAGAAATTCAAAGATTTCGAGAAAGGCTCCTTCTTTCTTTCCTTCATATTTATCGAAGATATACTCTAGCTTGTGGAAAAGCTCTTTCTGATAACTATCAATCATTTCATACTTATCTTTGTAGTGGGTATAAAAACTCGAACGGCTAATCCCAGCTGTTTGAACCAGACGAATGGTAGTAATATCATTGAAATCTTGGTCTTTAAGGCATATTACTAAAGCATCTAAAAGAGCTTTTTTAGTTTGAGCTCGCCTTTGATCTTTTGACATACAAATCTCCTTTTATACACTTTTAGACTATGTGTCCAAAAATAGATTGTTTAACATTGATTTTCCCGTAAATGAGTTTATAATTAATTATATCATAAAAATAAACACAATGTCTAAAAAGGAGAAATATGTTAGCAGAATTAAAAGCTCTTCTTAAAAGTCCAAAGCTCTGGATAACTATTATTGGTGTCTCATTGATACCCGCTTTATATAATCTAATCTTTTTATCTTCTATGTGGAATCCTTATGGAAATGTAAAGCATCTGCCAGTAGCCGTAGTGAACAAAGATAAGAGTGCTAGTTTCCAGAATAAGACTCTAAATATTGGTCATGATATGGTAGACAATATGTCTAAAAATAAAAATCTAGACTATCATTTTGTGACTGAAAATGAAGCCAAAAAAGGAATTGATAAGGGTGATTACTATATGGTAATCACTTTTCCAGAAAACCTCTCAAGTAATGCAGCAAGTCTTTTGACAAATAATCCTAAGAAACTTGAAATTTCTTATCAGACAACAGCAGGGCATAGCTTCGTTTCTTCAAAAATGAGCGATTCTGCCATGTCTAAGTTGAAGGATGCTGTTTCTAAAAATATTACATCAACTTATGTTGGAGCTGTCTTTAGGAGTATGTCTCAACTTCAGGGTGGTATGGGAACTGCAGCAAATGGGGCTAGTCAATTATATGCAGGTGCAGGCGCACTTCAGTCAGGGAGTCATACCTTATCAAATGGCTTAGGAACTCTTGCTGGCTCTACACAAACATTGGCTACAGGTGTTGATACCTTGAGTTCAGGCGCGTCTGCCTATACCTCAGGTGTGTCAACTTTGTCAGGCGCTTTGTCACAGTTAAACGCGAACTCTGAGGCCGTTAATTCTGCTGCAGGTCAATTTGTATCAGGAGCAGAGGCCATGAATACCTTAGTTACAGGTGCAGATTCGTTGTCAACAGCACTCAGTCAAATGGCTACAGCAACAAGTTTATCTGAAGAACAGCAAGCACAGTTGTCAACCTTGTCAACTAATTTAACTGATTTAAATACAGCAATTCAAAATTTCAATACAGCGGTAAGTAACACATCATTACCAAGTGGAACATCAACAACATCAGTAGATACAAGTTCAATAGCGACTTATCTTTCAAATATTTCTTCTGCAGCTAGCTCTATAGCTACAGCTAGTGCAACTGATAAAGCAAATGATTTGGATGCGGTACAAGGAACAGCTGCTTATCAAAGTTTGACGGCAGATCAACAAGCAGAGATTACATCGGCAATTAGTAATGCAGAATCTACAGCTAGTAGTTATGCTTCAACTATTGCATCTGATGTGTCAAGTATGTCAACTGCTTTATCTAGCTTGACAGGTACGACAACAACTAGTAGTGGAGATTCAAGTAGTTTAGCTTCTCTACAAACGTCTATTTCCGGTATCGCAAGTTCGGCGAATGCTATTCTTCCTGCAGCTTCATCAACGGTATCATCCATGCAAGCTAATATTGCTAATGTCAATTCAGTACTTGTCAATCAATTATCACCAGGGGCAATTCAAGTGGCTTCAGGTGTGTTAACCGCTCAAAGTACTCTAGCAACAGGTGCAAGCGCACTTTCATCTGGTTTGTCAACTTATACCGGTGCTGTGTCAACGATTGCCAGTGGTGCTCAAACTCTAGATGCTAACAGTAGTAGTTTAATGAGTGGTTTTTCTACTCTTCAAAGTGGTACAAGTGCCCTCAATACAGGTGCCCAACAATTAGCAACTGGCGGCAATATCTTAACAAATGGTTTGACAAGCCTGTCAACTAACTTTTCTACATTGTCTGATTCATTAAATAAGGCTAATCAGCAACTATCTCTTGTATCTGTAAACTCAGACAATGCAAAAATGGTTAGTTCTCCGCTCAAAGAGAAGAAAACTGATAAGGATAAGGTTGACACTAATGGTGTGGGGATGGCTCCATATATGATTTCTGTTTCTCTTATGGTTGTCGCTCTTTCAACTAATGTTATCTTTGCTAAGAGCTTGACGGGAAGAAACTTTACGAGCCGTTTTGATTGGGCTAAGAATAAGTTCTTTATCAATGGTATCATTACGACTATGGCTTCAATTGCACTTTATATTGCCATTCGATTTGTGGGAGTTGAACCAAATCATCCATTAGCAACATTTGGTATGATTCTCCTTGCAGCATCTACTTTAATGGCGCTGGTTACAGCCCTTGTAGGTTGGAATGATAGATATGGCGCATTTGCTTCCATGATTATGCTGCTTTTGCAACTAGGGTCTAGTGCAGGGACTTATCCAATTGAACTTAGTCCTAAGTTCTTTAAGGTCATCCAACCATTCTTACCAATGTCCTACTCGGTATCAGGTCTTCGTCAAACTATTTCAATGACAGGACAGATCTCAGATCAAGTACATATGTTATTCATCTTCTTACTTATTTTTGTAGTTGTAGGTATTATTATTTATAGACCAAAGTCTGAAAATGAATAAACTAAAGGTCAGCTCTAATATGAGCTGGCTTTTTATGTTATTCAACAGTTGTATCACCGAGGTCTGAGGTAATGGTTAGTGTGTTATCCTTTGAGATCTTAAGGTTATTTGTGATGTCCACCTCTCCTGAATGACTATCGGCTTGAACATTGAGCGTGTAATCTTTAAGAGCTAGTTCAATATCACCAGATGTAACATCAAGTTTATTGTGACCATTGAAAATTAGGTTATCTCCAGAGTAATCTCCCATTGCAATAGATAAATCTGAGTTAGTAAAAAGTGTATGATCACTATCAACACTACCAACATCAAGGTTAGCTTTTAGGTTGCTGACAATCATTTTAGTAAAAGTTAGGTCCCCTACATTTAGATTAATGTCTGCTTGTTTGATGGTGCTATTACTTAAATCTAGACTTCCAGTTGCTAAATCAACCTTTAAAAAATCAATCGTTTGTTTTTTAGGGAGTGTAATGACAATAGTTTTATTTCTGACTTCCTCGTTGAGAGTAAAAGCTCTTACTAAGTCTTTTAATCCGAAAAAGTTAATATGTTTGTTAGAAGTTGAATCTAATTCAGAGTTATTATCAATGATAGTCAATTGACCATCATTTACAGATATGTCAATTGGATTTTTTGTTTTTTGGTAGTAAGAAAGCCTTGCTTTGTCAACGTCACCATTTTTAATAAGCACATTGTAGCTACTACTTTTAATATCAATTTTACTGAAGTCATCAACTTCTTTCTTGACATAATCTTGCTCACTTTTAGTTTGATTTTGTAAATCTGCCAAGCCACCGTGGCTATAAGCCCAAGCTACTAATCCTCCTCCTAAAAATAGAGAGAAAAGAGATACTCCGAGGACAATCTTTTTCCAAGTTTTCATGATTTTCTTCCTTTCTTGATGAGCCATTTAATCAATGGGGTAATTAGCTTTACAATAAGTTTACAGATTTCAAACAAAATCAGAAGTAGTAAGAGTGCTCCTCCAAACATCAATAGACCTAGACCTCCTCCAAACAGTGTTGAAGCTAGTGAAACACTTAAGAGAGAGAAGCTTGTAAAGAAAGTGTAAA
This sequence comes from Streptococcus sp., assembly GCA_003521145.1. Taxonomy (GTDB): domain Bacteria; phylum Bacillota; class Bacilli; order Lactobacillales; family Streptococcaceae; genus Streptococcus. Next base: position 4,613 of record DOTL01000038.1, read on the forward strand.
CACCACTAATGAGTAAAGCAAAAGTAAGAGCTAAGGCGGTCACTATAACTGCGAAAATAATCATAAGAAGTGTCATTATCATAGCTAAGAAGAATAGTAGAATTGGTAAGGCGACTGGACTGGCTAAAACAGCTAGAATCGCAATCCAAAGGATAGTTGTTTTATTGCGTAAGCTACTCTTGTCCTCAACAATCTTGTCTTCTAGAAGACGACTAATGACTTCATGTGTGGCTTCCTTAGGTGTACCCAGTTCTGCAATAACCCGAGCTTCATTCTCAGGTCCAGCCTCTTCAAAATATTCCATGAAATATTCTATAGCTTCTTCGTAGTCCTGTTGTGGTAATTTTCGTAGATATTTTGTTAATTTGGCTATATATTCAGTCTTTGTCATGTCTTAATCTCCCCTCTAGAATACCGTCCAGAGTTTCTTTATAGGTTAACCATTCTTCATTAAGAAATTGAAGTTGATTTTTTCCCTCTTGGGTAATACTGTAATATTTACGTTTACGCCCTTGATACGCTTGGCTATAGGTGGTCATATAGCCTGCTTTTTCAAGCTTTTTTAGAATAGGATAAAGTGTTGACTCCTTGATATTAGCTGCAAGCTTTATGGTTTGACTAATCTCATAGCCATAAGAGTCTTCTCTATCGATAATAGCTAGTATTAGGAACTCTATCAGGATTGACGATGTTGGAAAATACATAGTGTGCTCCTTTGCTTTTAGATATGTATAAAAAATATATATAAATATTTTACATATCTAGTGTATATCTTTTAAAAAGATATGTCAATATTTTATATATAAAAATTTTATATAATTGGGCTATCTACTTTTTTATGATAATATGAAGTCAAGGAGTTCTTATGACTATTAAAGATAAACTAGCTCATTACGAGCCGAAGCCAATAGGGGAGAAAGGACGCTATGCAGTACTTTTGCCCCTGATATATGATGTAAAAACTGATAAGTATCAAATCCTTTAGCAAGTACGAAGTGAGCATATTTTTCAACCAGGTGAGGTCTCTTTTCCTGGTGGACGTGTCGAAAATGGTGAGACTTTTCAGGAAGCTGCTATACGAGAAACGTGTGAGGAGCTAAACTTAATTCCTGACCAAATTGATATTTGGGGAGAGGTTGATTTTCTGATTCATCAGGGGAGAACTATCCATTGTTTTGTTGGAAAGATAAATATAGAAAATTGGGAGGATATTCATCCAAATGAAGAGGTGAAACGGTTGTTTACAGTTCATGTTGACACTTTGTTGACAGATGAACCGATTTATTATAAAAAGACTTCTACCTTGAGTGATGCGAAAGATTTCCCATTTTTCCTGGTTAAAAATAGAGAAAAATACAATTTTTGGTACAGTTAACGTCATATTCCTTTTTACAGAAACTTGATAGAAAATATATGGGTGATGACAGCTATGTTTACACATATATTTACAGATATTCTGAAATATTTAGAGTAAAAATAAAAAATCAACAATAGTATGTTGATCTTTTTACTATGAATTACATTGTTTATTTGCTACCAAAGGAGTGAAATTTATTTCTGAGACATGGGTCTAGAGTATTCCTAAAATGATTTTCAAAATTAATATCGATGCTTTTATCTAGGTGGTCAACTGCATAATGGACAATGATTTTTTATTTTGTTTGTGTCATTCCTATGCTAAAAGGGGAGTACTATATGGATAGAGACTGTTATGCTTTGGTGTTATTCTGCCTAAGATTGATGATTCTATTGATTTTTCTGAGGGAGTTACCTATGTTGAAGAGCAGGTAAAGCATATAACTATAAATAGTAAAGCTCCAAAAATCTGGGACAATACTGAGATGACGTTAAGTCAAGTTTTTAGAGTAACAAACGTAGAATTTTAATCTATTTATTTTAAGCACTTACCTTTTCAAATTGATTAGGTGTAAGATACCCTAAACTTTGATGGATTCGTTTTGAATTATAAAAGGCTTCGATGTACCAGAAAATACTCTGATAGGCTTCTTCAAAGTTCTTATATTTAAATTGATACACCCACTCTCTTTTTAAATGTCCATGCCAAGATTCAAGACTGGCATTATGATAAGGGTATCCCCCTTCGACTGAAAGAGTGAGTCATCCCATAATACTTAAGCAACTCTTCATATTTTAGACTTGTATACTGGCTTCCTT
>DOTL01000052.1 GCA_003521145.1 Streptococcus sp.
CTACAGAAATTATAGAGCCATAAAAAGAAAGAAGTTACGTGAATGAATCGTAGCTTCTTTTTTGTTGCTATTAAAAAACGTCTGAGCATGTCCCAGACGTTGAAAAAGTAATTAATGAGCAAAGGTATTTACACCAAGTAGAAGAGAGAGTGTTCCCATGATGATACCTGCAAGGACAACTCCAAGCATAACAGCAATAACACTACGTTTAAAGTCCCAATCTAGGATAGATGCTGCTAGGGTACCAGTCCAAGCTCCTGTTCCTGGAAGCGGAATTCCAACAAAAAGTAGAAGGGCCCAGAAGACACCCTTATCACCGGTAGCCTTTTCAAGTTTTTGGCCACCACTGTGACCTTTTTTGAGACACCAGGTAAAGAAGCTGCCAATTAGAGGTTTGTCTGCCCCCCATTCGAGAACACGGCGGGCGAAGAAGAAGATAATTGGGACTGGAATCATGTTCCCAATGACACAAAGAATTAGGGCTTGCCACCAAGGAATACCTGAGGCGATAGCAACAGGAACGGCTCCACGGAGCTCAATCAAGGGAATCATAGAGATTAAGAGTGCAATGATGTATTTCATGAGTAACCTTTCATAGGAAAATAAATAAGGGATATGAGCTTTATCAAGAGTGATAAGACTAATACTACTGCGAAAGTGCTAAAAAGTATTGTTGGATTAGGTAGGTTTTATCCTGTCAAAGTGGATAGAAAGTTTGAATCAAACACTTAAGTTACTTAATATTTTAGTCTTATTTATTGTATCTTATATGGTCTCTAATGACAACTTTAAAAAGCTTTTTGAAGGTATAGTTTCCCATGAGCTGACATTTTTGGTATAATAATAGTCAGTTATAGTCAAATTAGACTGGAGGAATTAAGATGGCAAGAAATACATCAGATAGTATAGAAGAATATATTAAAGAATTGCTGGGCCAGTCTGGAATTGCTGAGATTCAACGATCGAACTTAGCAGATACTTTTCAAGTTGTACCGAGTCAGATTAACTATGTTATTAAGACTCGTTTTACAGAAAGTCGTGGTTATATTGTTGAGAGCAAACGTGGAGGTGGCGGTTATATTCGTATCGTCAAGGTCAGATTCTCCGACAAGCACCACATGATTAATGATTTGCTTCAGAACTTAGCAGATCAGCTCAGCGAGCAGGTATTTACAGACTTGATTCAGTTGCTTTTTGATGAAAAAATCATCACTGAACGTGAGGGAAATTTGATTTTAGCAACTGCTAGTGATGATATTTTAGGCGCAGATGCGGCTGCTATTCGTTCGCGTATTCTACGCTCGCTATTACTTAGATTGGATAGAAAAGGAAATTAGATGACAACATATTCAAGAAAAATGCAGGCCATTTTCCATCGTGCTCAGCTTGAGGCAGAGCGTTTTGGAAGTCCTTTCTTGGAGACTTGGCATGTGCTTCTGGCTATGGTGGAGGTTCCAGAATCTGTAGCCTACCTAACATTTACTGATTTTGAGGATCGTATTCGTGCGGAAGAGATTGAGACAGCAGCCGTACTAGCGATGGAGAAAAGTCCAAAAGACTTGTCTGAATCAGATATTATCGATTTACGTGCACAGTCACATGCTTTAGAGGCTATATTGCAAGAGGCAGAGGGAATTGCTGGTGTGACTGGTGCTGTAGAGGTAGGGTCTGAACATGTATTGATGGCCTTACTCCTTCATAAGGATTTGATGGTTTGTCGTCTCCTCGAAGTTGCTGGTTTTCAATATAAGGATGACAGTGATAAGCCTCGCATTATCGATTTACGACGTTCTTTGGAGCGTTACGCAGGTCTTAGTAGGCAAGACTTGAAGGCCATTCATGACCTTCGTAAGCCTAAAAAATCAAAGGCATCAGGAAATTTTGCTAATATGATGCAGCCTCCCCAATCTTCTACTGGGGAACTGTCAGATTATACCAAGGACTTAACGGCTGTAGCCGAGTCAGGTGCTCTTGATCCTGTTATTGGACGTGAAAAAGAAATTTCACGCATGATTCAGGTTTTGAGTCGTAAAACGAAGAATAACCCAGTTCTTGTGGGTGAAGCAGGTGTTGGTAAGACGGCGCTGGCGCTTGGCCTGGCACAGCGTATTGCTTCAGGCGAAGTACCTTTTGAGTTGGCTGATATGCGTATCTTAGAGCTTGATATGATGAGTGTGGTTGCAGGAACACGTTTCCGTGGGGATTTCGAAGAACGTATGAATCAGATCATTGATGAGATTGAAGCTGACGGAAAAATCATTCTCTTTATTGACGAATTGCATACGATTATTGGTTCTGGTTCAGGTATTGATAGTACCTTAGATGCGGCAAATATTTTGAAACCTGCTCTAGCTCGTGGAACCCTTCATATGGTTGGAGCAACCACGCAAGCTGAATACCAGAAGCATATTGAGAAAGATGCAGCTTTATCCCGTCGTTTTGCTAAAATTACAATTGAAGAACCAAGTGTATCTGAAGCAATCGATATTTTCAACGGTTTGCGTTCGTCTTATGAAGACTATCATCGTGTGACTATTACGGACGCGGCAGTTGAGACGGCAGTCAAGGCAGCGCATCGCTATTTGACGAGTAAGAATTTGCCTGATTCGGCAATTGACCTTTTAGATGAAGCGAGTGCAACTGTTCAAGTTCGTATCAAAAAAGAGGCCAAACGTGAGATAACGCCTTTGGATGAAGCACTTATATCTGGGGATATTGGGGCTGCTGTTAAACAGTATAAGGCTAACCAAAAGGCAAAATTTCCTAAACCTGCTTTGGTAGATGCGGATCAGATTATGCAAACTCTTAGTCGTTTATCAGGTATCCCTGTTGAGAAGATGACGCAGACTGACAGCAAGCGTTACCTGAATCTTGAATCAGAACTCCACAAACGTGTTATTGGTCAAGATGAGGCGGTTTCGGCTATCAGCCGTGCTATTCGTCGTAATCAGTCAGGTATTCGTACTGGAAAACGTCCTATTGGCTCCTTCATGTTCCTTGGACCTACTGGTGTTGGTAAGACAGAATTGGCCAAGGCTTTGGCGGAAGTTCTCTTTGATGATGAATCAGCTTTGCTTCGCTTTGATATGTCGGAGTATATGGAAAAATTTGCGGCTAGTCGCCTTAATGGTGCTCCTCCAGGGTATGTCGGATATGATGAGGGTGGAGAGTTGACAGAGAAAGTTCGAAATAAGCCCTACTCAGTTCTTCTCTTTGACGAGATTGAGAAAGCTCATCCAGATATCTTCAACGTTCTCTTACAGGTTTTGGATGACGGTGTTTTAACAGATAGCCGTGGTCGTAAGGTTGATTTTTCAAACACTATCATCATTATGACTTCGAACTTGGGAGCGACTGCTCTTCGTGATGATAAGACCGTTGGTTTTGGAGTCCAAGACATTCCTCATAATCACCAAGCTATGCAGTCACGTATCATGGAAGAACTTAAGAAGGCCTACCGCCCAGAGTTTATTAACCGGATTGATGAAAAGGTTGTCTTCCATAGCTTAGAGGAAGAGCAACTTCGTGAGATTGTCAAGATTATGGTAAAACCGTTGGTATCAGCTTTGGCTGAAAAAGGGATTGACTTGAAATTCCAACCAGCTGCCCTCAAGCATTTAGCTAAAGATGGCTATGATGTTGAGATGGGTGCTCGTCCATTACGTCGCACGATTCAAACTCAAGTGGAGGACAAGTTGTCTGAGCTCTTACTAGGTGGCCAAGTAGATAGTGGAAAAACCCTTAAGGTCGGTTGCTCGAAAGATAAATTAACCTTTACAGTGGTGTAAAAATTAAACAAAAAGACAGATTACAGGTGTAGTTTGTCTTTTTGTTGTGTCAATAGGAGTCAAGATAGAGTCAATCTTTCTGTAAAGGTGGGGTAAAAGAAAAAGCCGAGCAAAGCTCGACTGTAATGATCATAGTTTTTCGTTGACAAAGTTGACAAAGTGATTCCACCAGACCTTGAGGAAGAAGCTTTTCTTAACTTCTTTACCAGCAACCAGTTCCATGCTAGGCATACCTCGGTTAGGCAAGTAACCTTCTCCTACAAGTGACTTATCTTCAAAGGTAGCCGTTCCAACCTTGTTACTTGAGTTGACGGGGGCTTGGACTTGATTTGTAGTGACTTTAATGTGTTTACTATTGTTAGCATCTATTTTTTGGATGATATTAAAGTCAGACTTAGCAACAGCAGTGACTTGCTTAGATTTACCATCAATAACATGGGCTTGACTTTTACCGATGGCTTGTACTTTTTTGGCAATGGTCTTGCTTTCCCAATGATAGACAACGTAATTAAGCAGGTCATTGGTTGCAGTGAAACGGGCGTAGTCATCAGTATCGGTATTATCAGCGTTCATAATGACTGTGATAATGCTCATACCACTTTCATTTGAGTGGGCCACGAAGGAAGCACCAGCTAAATCAGTGGTTCCCGTTTTTAGGCCATCCACCCCTTTACGGTAACCAGGTTGTCCCTTAAGCATATAGTTGAAGGTTTTAAGTTTGTTGACACCATCAAAATCAGCCTCAGTTTTTTTAGTGATGTTGAGAATTTCAGGATATTCTTTCACCACGTGTTGTGCAATGATAGCAACATCTTTAGCACTCATGGTATTTTCTTCGTCTGATTTAGAGCCTGGATAGATATTGTCACCTAAGTAAGAATTATTGAGACCAGAGGCATTGACAATCTTGGCATCAGTGATACCCCAATCTTTAAGTTGGGTTTTCATCATGTCGACAAACTTACTTTCGGTTCCTCCGATTTTCTCTGCTAGACCAATGGATGCACTATTGGCACTGGAAATAAGAGTTGCATCAAGAAGTTGTTTGACAGTGTATTTGCGGGCGTCTAGTGGAATATTAGATACTCCGGCACTGACAGTTAGTTCAAATGGGTAGTCAGAAATGTCAACTTTGCTGTTCCATTTGAGGTCTCCCTGATCTACCGCTTTATAAACCATATAGGCTGTTAGGAGCTTGGTAATAGAGCCAATCCCTGTAGAGGTAGTGGCATCTTTTTCATATAAAATTTTGCCAGTAGTCGCTTCGACAGCGATGGCATGTTTGGCTGCGGCATCATATCCTTTTTTCTTATCTGCTGCAAAAGTAGGGGCTACGCTTCCCAGACAAAGTAAGAAGGTCATCATAAGCGTAATCAGTTTTTTCATGGTTTGTTCCTTCATGTGTTTTGGATATTTATTATACCACATTTTGAGAGGAACTTAAGGTGTTGAGAAGGGGCTTTTACTTACAAGACCAATTTTGAAGGCAAGATAAAACTACCTTTTGATATCTAAAAGGTAGTTTTGTGTTTACTTATTTCCTTTAAAGAAATTAACGATATGGTTCCACCAAACTTTTAAGAAGAAACTTTTCTTGATAGATTGGTTGGCTGTTACCGAAATTTTAGGGGGATCAGAGATGTAACCTGTTCCTACGAGATTCTTATCATCAAAGGTTGCTATTCCAATAGTGTCACCTTTTTTGATAGGTGCTGTTATAGTTTTTGCTTTGATTTTAACAGCATCATTTTTGCTGTTTATTTTTTGAACGACTGTAAGGTCTGATTCGAGCTTAGCAGAGATGGTTTGACTGTCTCCATCGGCTACCTTAATATCATTTTTCTTGATGATTTGTCCTTTGGTGTTGAGGGGTTTGATTTCCCAGTTTTGAGTCACATAATCTAGCAACTCATTTGTTGCTGTGAATCGAGCAGCTTCATCTTCTCCACCATTATCTGCATTCATGACAACGGTAATTAAACTCATGCCATTTTCATTGGAGTGAGCTACAAAGGATGCACCTGCAAGTTCAGTTGTTCCGGTCTTGAGTCCATCAACGCCTTCACGGTAGTTGTCTTGACCTTCCAACATGTAGTTGTGCGTCGTTAATTTGTTGTCACCTTCGAAATCAGTTTCGGTTTGCTTGGTGATTTCAAGTACCTGAGGATAGTCTTTGATGAGGTGGTCTGCAATAACGGCAACATCTAGAGCGCTCATATTATTTTCGTCATCTGGTTTAGAGCCAGGATAGTGGTTATCCCCAAGGTATTTATTGTTTAGTCCAGAAGCATTAAATAATTTAGCATCTGTAATGCCCCATTCTTTTAGTTGGGTTGTCATAGTGTCCACAAAGGCACTCTCTGATCCTGAGATTTTTTCAGCCAGAGCAATAGCAGCACTGTTAGCACTGGAAATGAGGGTGGCATCTAGGAGCTGTTTAACAGTGTACTTTCGAGAATCCAGTGGGACATTTGAAACTTCTGAATTAACGGTTAAGTTGAAAGGATAGTCTGAAATATCTACTTCAGTGTCCCAGGTAATTTTTCCTTGGTGAACTGCTTTATAGACCATGTAGACTGTTAGGATTTTAGTCATTGAAGCCACACCGTCAGGAGTAGTGGCGTCCTTTTCATAGAGGACTTTCCCTGTAGTTGCTTCGACAGCAATCGCATGTTTAGCGGAAACATTGAAGTCATCTGTCTGTTCTTGTGCTAGAGCAGGTGTTACTAGGCCTAGTAAGATTAAGGTAATCATAATGACGTGTTGTAATTTTTTCATAGTCATTCCTTTGTCTCTCATAAATGTTTATTATATCACAAAACGACTTAAATATCTGAGAGAAAGTGAGAATTGTGTGCTAACTTATGCCGGAGCTCTGCCACTTTTGACTATATTATGGTAGAATGAAAGTTATATCAAATGAATGACATAAAGTTGACCGGTTCGTTTTTGTAAGGGCTGGTCATGGATAAAAAGAGGGATCAAACATGGCTAAACAAACTTTTGAGATGACCTTTGCAGGACGCCCGCTTGTCGTTGAAGTTGGGCAGGTAGCCAAGCAGGCTAATGGTGCTGTCGTCGTGCGTTATGGAGATACAACTGTATTATCAACAGCTGTTATGTCTAAAAAGATGGCAACTGCAGATTTCTTTCCTTTACAGGTTAATTACGAGGAAAAAATGTATGCAGCTGGTAAGTTCCCGGGGGGCTTTAACAAGCGTGAGGGTCGTCCGTCAATAGATGCCACGTTGACTGCTCGCCTTATTGACCGTCCTATTCGTCCTATGTTTGCGGACGGCTTTCGTAACGAAGTTCAACTCATTAACACCGTCCTCTCTTATGATGAGAATGCTAGTGCTCCAATGGCTGCTATGTTTGGTAGCTCTTTAGCTCTTTCTATCTCTGATATTCCTTTCAATGGTCCAATTGCTGGGGTTCAAGTAGCCTATGCTGCAGAAGATTTCATGATCAACCCAAGTGCAGCGGATAAGGAAGCTTCACTTTTAGATTTGACAGTGGCAGGTACCAAGGAAGCTATCAATATGGTAGAGTCATGTGCTCAGGAATTGTCTGAGGATATTATGTTGCAAGCACTCTTGAAGGGACATGAGGCTATTCAAGAGTTGGTTGATTTCCAAAATTATATCGTTGCAGCTGTTGGTAAGGAAAAGGCGAAGGTTGAACTTCTACAAGTTGATGCTGACTTGAAAGTTGAAATCGAAACGGCTTATTATGATCAGTTAGCTAAGGCTGTTCAGGTGGAAGAAAAACTGGCGCGTGAAACAGCAACCCAGGCTGTAAAAGAAGAGGTCCTCGCTTCTTATCAAGAACGCTTTGCAGAAGATGAAGATAAGGAAATCATTCTGCGTGATGTAGCAGAAATCCTGGAGCAGATGGAACATGCGGAAGTTCGCCGTTTGATTACAGAAGACAAGGTTCGTCCAGATGGTCGTCGTGTGGATGAAATCCGTCCTTTGGACGCAGAGATTGACTTTTTTCCCAAGGTTCATGGTTCAGGTCTCTTTACACGTGGTCAAACTCAAGCCTTGTCAGTTTTGACTTTGGCACCTATGAGTGATACGCAACTTGTTGATGGTTTGGATCCAGAGTATAAGAAACGTTTCCTTCACCACTATAATTTCCCTCAGTATTCAGTGGGTGAAACAGGGCGTTACGGTGCACCAGGTCGACGTGAAATTGGTCACGGAGCCTTGGGTGAACGTGCCCTTGCTCAGGTTCTCCCAAGTGTTGAAGAGTTCCCTTATGCTATCCGTTTGGTAGCCGAAGTCTTGGAGTCAAATGGTTCTTCATCACAAGCTTCTATTTGTGCAGGGACCTTGGCTCTTATGGCTGGTGGTGTACCGATTAAGGCACCTGTTGCAGGTATTGCCATGGGGCTTATCTCAGATGGTACTAACTTCACTGTCCTAACTGATATTCAAGGTTTGGAAGATCATTTTGGAGATATGGACTTTAAGGTGGCTGGTACACGTAAAGGAATTACAGCTCTTCAGATGGATATTAAGATTTCGGGCATTACACCGGCCATTCTCGAAGAGGCTTTGACTCAGGCAAAGGTAGCTCGTTTTGAAATTCTTGATGTCATTGAGTCAGCAATCGCTGAGCCACGTCCAGAATTGGCACCAACAGCACCTAAGATTGATAGCATTCAGATTCCTGTTGACAAGATTAAGGTTGTCATCGGTAAAGGTGGCGAAACTATTGATAAGATTATCGCTGAGACTGGTGTCACTATTGATATCGATGAAGAAGGTCTTGTTCAGATTTTCTCTAGTGATCAGGATGCCATTAACCGTGCTAAAGCTATCATCTCTGATCTTGTACGTGAAGCTAAGGTTGGAGAGGTTTACACTGTACCAGTTGTGCGTATTGAAAAGTTCGGTGCCTTTGTCCACCTCTTTAATAAGACAGATGCTCTCATCCACATCTCAGAATTAGCTTGGGAACGCACTGAGCATGTCGAAGATGTGGTTAAGGTTGGGGATACGGTAACTGTTAAAATTATCAAAATCGATGAAAAAGGACGTATCGATGCCTCAATCAAGACCTTGCTTCCTAAGCCTGAGAAAATTGAGGACGGTGAAAATGGAGGAGAGCATCGTCATCACCGTCGTTCTCATCATAAACCACGCCACCATAATGAAAGTGGTGAAGCACCGAAAAATCCTGATAAATCAGAAACGAAAGAACAGACAGAAGAATGACAGAAAATCAAGAAATGCAAGCTTTTGATGAAACTCTAAGAGAATTTTTAAAGGAACCAGACCACTTTTTGACTAGTCTGGCTTTGGTTAATCACCTACAACGTATTCCCGTTTTGGCTGCCCAAGACCTCTACGCAGTTGAAGTGGAAGGCAAGAAGGTTGTTCCTGTCTTCACCAATGAACAGGACCTACAATCTTTCAAAGCTACTCAAGAGAGTGCTCGAGAACAAACTTGGGTAGAACGTTCGAGCTTAGATGTTTTAACACAAGTTGTTCAGGCAGAGCTTTTTGGTCTTGCTTTCAATTTAAAAGAGGAGGGTGACTTTTCGAATACCACTCTTTTTGCAAGCAGTGAACTCATCCAGTTTATCAACTATTTCACTCAGACCCTTAATAATCTTTTGGGTGAGGAAAATCAAAAGGCAGCTCCTAAAGATAAGATTTATCTTGTTCCAGCCTTCATTCACAAACGCGAGGAAGATGGCCAGGATGACCGTCTCTTTGCGACCATGTCGAATGCAGAGGGACAGAGTTATGTGCCTGTGTTTACGAACTTAACGAGCTTTGCAAAATGGTATGGTAACGAGACTTTTGGTCTACCTTTCCGTAAGGCTAAAGGGACGATTTTGCAATGGCCACTGTCAGAAATTTACCAGCCTTCAACAGGTGAAAATGAGTTGGATAAGGTTCAAGGTATTGTCATCAATCCGTTTGATGAGCAGCCTGAGTTAGTCGACTGGTCTTATTTTGAAGGGGATCGCGAGTGGACCTAGTGTTCGCAACTTTCCACTTTAAAGAATAATAGGGCCACAGCAAATAATAAAAACAATAATGATGTAAGGAGTGACCTAAATGGGTTGGTGGAAAGAAAGTATTGATATAGTAAAGAAAAATGACCCAGCAGCTCGGACGAGTCTGGAGGTTCTTTTAACCTACCCTGGATTAAAGGCCTTGGCTGCTCATCGTATCTCACATTTTCTCTGGCGCCACCATTGTCGACTCTTGGCGCGTATGCATAGTCAGTTTTGGCGCTTTTGGACTCAGATTGAGATTCACCCAGGGGCTCAGATAGCTGAAGGTGTCTTCATTGACCATGGCTCAGGCCTTGTCATTGGTGAGACAGCTGTTGTGGAGAAGGGGGCTAAGCTCTATCACGGTGTCACTTTAGGTGGTACTGGTAAAGATGTCGGAAAACGTCACCCAACCGTTCGTGAGGGTGCCTTGGTTTCAGCCCATGCTCAGGTCATAGGCCCTATTGAGATTGGAAAGAATGCTAAGGTCGGTGCGGCAGCTGTGGTTGTTGCGGATGTCCCAGAAGATGTTACAGTCGTTGGTGTTCCTGCTAAGGTTGTGCGTGTTCATGGTCAAAAGGATGAAGAAGTTATCCACGATATTGAAGAAGGACGTGAATACTATAGCGAAAAGCTAGAAGACCTTCTAAAAGCAGCTAGCTTCCACTCATCACGGCTATAAGGAAAGGAAACGATGAAACTCTTTAGTTCAAAGGTGACTCGATTGACGGTTGTGGGTCCTCTTGCTCTTGTTTACATTGCTTTACATAGAGCAGACTATAGTATGGCTGCCTTATGGTTTTGCATAGCTCTTTAGTGGGCCGGTCTTGTTTTTAAGCAACGACACAAGTGAGATTTGAGTAATGAAAAAATTCTTCAAGGAAAATCCTTTTTTGGTCGTCTATATAGTTGGGAGTTTTCTTTCATCTATATCTCTTTTGGCTCAAGGTCAGCTAGTTGCGGCTATTTGGATTATCATTCTCGTTATACTCTTGTGTTTGTACCTAAACCATATCAAGGAGAAAAAATAGTTTCCAGTTAATTGAAAGGAATCTCTAGTGATTAAAATTTATGATACGAAGACGCGTTCGCTCCGTGATTTTGTACCTTTGACAAAAAATGTTGTCAATATGTATGTCTGCGGACCAACAGTTTACAATTATATTCATATCGGAAATGCCCGTTCAGCAGTAGCTTTTGATACTATTCGTCGTTATTTTGAGTATTGTGGCTATACAGTCAACTATATTTCCAACTTTACGGATGTAGATGATAAGATCATCAAGGCAGCTAATGAAGCTGGTATTACTACTAAGGAATTGTCGGACAAGTTTATCGCGGCCTTTATGGAAGATACCGAACAACTTGGCATTAAACCAGCGACACAAAATCCACGTGTTATTAATTATATGGATGAAATCATTGCATTTGTGTCAACCTTGGTTGACAAAGGATTTGCCTATGTCTCTGAAGGTGATGTTTACTTCCGAGTAGCTAAGTCAAACAACTATGCTAAATTGGCTAACAAGACCTTGGAAGATCTTGAAATTGGTGCAAGCGGACGTACGGATGCTGAAACAGAACGTAAGGAAAATCCTCTAGATTTTGCCCTTTGGAAAGTTACCAAAGAGGGAGAAGTTTCTTGGGACAGCCCATGGGGACCTGGTCGTCCTGGTTGGCACATCGAATGTTCTGTTATGGCGACTGAAATACTTGGAGATACTATCGATATTCATGGTGGAGGTGCAGACCTTGAGTTTCCACACCATACCAATGAAATTGCCCAATCAGAAGCTAAAACTGGCAAGACCTTCGCTAACTACTGGATGCATAATGGTTTTGTCAATGTGGATAATGAAAAAATGTCAAAATCCTTGGGTAACTTCGTGACCGTTCATGATATGCTTCAAACGGTTGCTGGTCCAGTGCTTCGCTTCTTCCTAGCAACACAACAGTATCGTAAACCAATTAACTTTACAGAAAAAGCTATCCATGATGCTGAAGTCAATCTTAAGTATTTGAAAAATACCCACGGTCTTCCGTTAACAGATCAGGTGAATCAAGCTGAATTGCTAACTTATCTTGACGCCTTCCAAGAAGCTATGGATGATGACTTTAATACGGCAAACGGAGTGACTGTTTTGTTTGACATGGCCAAATGGATTAATTCAGGCAATTATGATCAAACCGTTAAGAATGCTTTTGAAAAAATTCTCCAAGTCTTCGGTATTGTTTTTGAAGAAGAAGTCCTTGATGAAGATATCGAAAAACTCATTGAAGAGCGTCAAGCGGCGCGTGCCAACAAGGACTTTGCGACAGCAGACCGCATTCGTGATGAGTTAGCTGCTCAAGGTATCAAACTTCTTGATACCAAGGAGGGCGTGAGGTGGACACGTGACTAAACATCTTGATGTCAACCTTATTAATGGTATTGCTCTCGCTTTTGAGGGAGATGCTGTTTATTCCTTGTACATTCGCCGTCACCTGATTTTTCAAGGTCAGACCAAGCCAAACCAATTGCATCGTCTAGCTACACGTTATGTTTCAGCTAAGGCCCAGGCTAGTCTCATTGAAAAAATGCTAGAACAAGAGCTTTTGACTGAAAAAGAGCTAGACATCTATAAACGAGGTCGTAATACGAATAGTCACACCAAGGCTAAAAATACAGATGTTATTACCTACAAAATGTCAACAGGCTTCGAAGCAGTCATGGGCTATCTTCATATGACCGAGGACATCGCTCGCTTAGAGGAACTGATTGCTTGGTGTATTGACGAAGTTGAAAAAGAAATCTAAAAATTCTGCCGAGAGCAGAATTTTTTGTTACTTAAAGGCTATAAAAATTGTAACAGTTAGACGGAGTTTCAAAATTTAGATTATTCGAGAATCAAAGTAATTCAGCGTCTTGACAATGAAAAAATAAGATACAATGAAAAAATAAGATTAAACTAATATTTATCACCTTGAAAATGAGAAAGTTAAGGGTATCTGACACGTGTAAAACCCCTATATGATAGCATTTTTTAATAAAACTATTTTGACAGAAAGTAAAAAAGTCTATAATATTAGTAAATGAGGCCATAAAAAAATAAGGAGGTGAATGGAAATAGCTAAGAAAAAAGTTTTCTATACAACTTTTGCTGCTTTGATTTTATCTAGCTTTACGCTTCAAACAGGTAAAGCAGATGAGGTTCAGGTAAAACTGATGAAGCTAAAATAGACTATGTTAATAGTGAGGTACCGGCTCCAGTTGCTCCTCAGGCTGATTTTTCTTCAGTAGGAGCTAAGGCAGAGCCAGCGAGTCAAGTAAGTTCAGTAGTGACCTCAACGTCACTGATGGTTGTATCTTCAAGTGAGACAGATGAGGGACTTCTTGAGGTACATTCTCAAGTTGATATCGTGGAGACTAGCGTTTCTACGACGACACCTCGTTCAGAAGAGGCTCGTGCCCAAGCTTTTGGTGAGTATCGATCAGTAGCGACATCTGAACGAGGAGATGCAAATCCAACATCTGATTCTGAACAAGCTAAACTAAATATTGTGCTTACTTATGATAAGTCTCGTGAGGCTACAGCGACTGCAGAGTCTCAAGCTGTAACTTCAATGTATGAGAGTGAAAGTACACTATATACATCTGAACTTTCTGGAAATACACATGCAGTTATTAAAAAATCAGATTATTATTCACTGGATTCTCATACGACATCTGTAAGTGCGACTCCTACTAGCCAAGCTATTGCAACTTCTGAAGTCGCTTCTGAGTCTGCAAGTACTGCAAGCTCTCTTGCATCTACGGTTCCAGAAACGAGTCAGTAAAATAATAATTCAGAAGATAGCTTAACTGTCCTTACGGTTGGCTGGAAAGATTCATCATCAACTTCTGAGGTCTTTGAAACTTCTAAAGTGGTTTCTATGTTACAAAGTGGGAGTTTGACCTATTCGTCAGAGGTAACCTTTACGGATGGACTTATCTCAGAAATCTTAGCGACTCCAATCACTTCTGAAGTTTACACTGTTGTTCCAAAACGAGACAGTACTGGAGCGCTTCTTGAAGATCAACCTGCTGTTACAGGGAATACAGATATTCTTTATTTAGCACGTTGCGAAATCTTTGACGTCAACTTTGATGTTAATAAGATGCAAGGTAAGAAGATTAAGGGCCTTAATCTAGTCCTTGATGGCAAACAAATTCATCACAGCTACTTTGTTGAAGGAACTCTGGATGAGGTCAATGCTGGTTTGAGTGCCTACCATTTGGCAGAACAAACGACTGGCATTCATAAAATGACCTTTGAGTTGATTGATACGAATAACAATATTCATTACCTGACACAGACTTTTAGCGTCTTTAATGAAGGCGAGCGTCCAGTGACACCTGATGGTTACCGTAGGAATCAGTATTCATCAACGACAACAACGACTGTACCGGTTACTTATAATACCAGTGCAAATAACTATACTGAAACGGCCAATCATATACAAGCTACGCCTGTTAATGAATTGGCTGAGACAACTAGAGCGTTAACACAGCAATTAGCAGAACAAATTGCTGAGGTTTTGAGTGGTTGGTCTTCAGTGATTTCTGGAAATAATTCAACAAGCACAGGTTCAATTGATATCTTCCAAGCGGCAGGTAAAACCATTACTCAAGCTACGAGAAAGATTGCAGAATCAATCTCAGATCCAGATACAATTGGTAAGCAAGCTTTGGCTGCTGCAACTGTTGTTTTAGTTCTCCTAGTGCTTTACCTAGCAGCAATTACATTTATTTAACATGCTTTGCCCTCGTAAGGGGGCTTTTTTTATGATAGAATTAGCTTATGAAAACAACTAAAGAATCAAGTCTAGACATTGTTTATGGTGTGCACGCCGTAACAGAGAGTCTAGAAGCAAATACTGGTAATAAACTCTATATTCAAGATGATCTTCGAGGGAAAAATGTTGACACCATTAAAGCCTTGGCAGCTGAAAAGAAGGTTTCCATCTCTTGGACACCTAAGAAAACCTTGTCTGATATGACAGGTGGGGCTGTGCATCAAGGTTTTGTTCTTCGTGTGTCAGAGTTCGCTTATTCTGAGCTCTCAGTTATTATGGATAAGGCTGAACAAGAGGAGAATCCTCTAGTCCTCATTTTAGATGGACTTAACGACCCTCATAACTTTGGTTCTATCCTACGTACAGCTGATGCTACTCAGGTGACAGGAGTTATTATTCCTAAGCATCGTGCTGTGGGTGTAACACCTGTCGTTGCCAAGACATCAACAGGGGCTGTGGAGCATATTCCCATTGCCCGAGTGACTAATCTTAGCCAAACTCTTGATAAGCTTAAAGAAGCAGGCTTCTGGGTGTTTGGAACGGATATGGATGGGACCCCATCTCATAAATGGAATACAGCTGGAAAGGTTGCTCTTATCATTGGTAATGAGGGTAAGGGAATCTCTGCTAACATCAAGAAACAAGTGGATGAGATGATTACTATACCCATGAGTGGTCATGTGCAGAGCCTTAATGCCAGTGTGGCAGCAGCAGTTCTCATGTATGAAGTTTATCGAAACCGATTGTAACTATGAAAAAAAGAATACTTCTAGTTGATGGTTATAATATGATTGCCTTTTGGCAAGAAACCCGTCAACTCTTTAAGACCAATCAGCTTGATGAAGCTCGTGAAACATTGCTTCGTAAGCTCAATCATTATGCTAATTTTGAACATATTGATATTATCTGTGTGTTTGATGCTCAGTTTGTTCCAGGGAGCCGTCAGCGTTATGATCAGTATCGTATCAGTGTTATTTTTACTGAGGAAGATGAGACAGCAGATAGCTATATTGAGTGCGCAGCGGCTGAGATGAATACTGTTCAAAGTTTAGTTGAAGTAGCAACTAGTGACTTAAATGAACAGTGGGTTATCTTTTCACAAGGAGCTTTGCGTGTTTCGGCGCGTGAGTTGGAAGAGCGTGTCAATACTGTTAAGTCTGACTTAGACAAGATGTCAGCACATATTGACTTAAAGACACCAAAACTACGTCCATGGGACGATGCACAATTAGGGAAATTACAGGACCTTTTAAATGAAATAGAATAGAGGGACATATGACATTTAACATTTTGACAGATTCTACAGCAGATCTAGATGAAAAATGGGCTCAGGAGAATGAGGTTGAACTCATTGGTTTAACCATTACGCTCGATGATATTACTTATGAGACCGTTGGACCTAACCGTTTAACGAGTGACCGTCTCTTGGAACGTATGCAGGAAGGCAGTCAGCCGACTACTAGCCAAGTTAATGTTGGTCAATTTGAAGAGGTTTTTCGTCGTCATGCCCAAAATGGTGATGCCCTTCTTTATATTGCCTTTTCATCAGTGCTTTCAGGTACTTATCAAAGTGCTGTTATGGCGCGTGACATGATTTTAGATGAATATCCAGAAGCTGTCATTGAGATTGTAGATACTCTAACAGCAGCAGGTGGAGAAGGCTATCTCTCTATTTTGGCGGCAGAAGCTCGTGACCAAGGTAAGAGCTTATCTGAAACGAAAGCCATGATTGAAGACATTCTGCCACGTTTACGGACTTATTTTTTAGTTGATGATCTCTACCATCTCATGCGTGGGGGACGTCTCTCAAAGAGCTCAGCTATTATTGGTAGTTTGATTAATATTAAACCTCTCCTTTGGTTAGATGCCTCAGGCAAGTTAGTTCCTTTGGCTAAAATCCGTGGACGTAAAAAAGTCATTAAAGAAATGGTGCTGCAAGCTACTCAGGATATTGGACATAACACGGCAATTGTCGCTTATGTCAATGATATTGAAGCTGCGGAGAATCTAAAAGAACAATTGTTAGCAGTTGACGGCATTGAGCAAGTTCTCATTATGCCATTAGGACCAGTCATTTCTGCCCACGTAGGACCAGGGACATTAGCTATCTTTTCAATCGGAAAAGAAGCAAGATAATAGAGAAAGGTTAGAATAGTAAGTTCTAGCCTTCTTATTTATAGCTAGCTATAAGAAAATTCTATACCTGATTTCCTCCATATTCGACTGATGAAGTGATATAATTTTTAAAATCAAAGGAGGAAAAGACATGGCTTTGACTTATGCTGTACTTGGAAGTGGTGCAATGGGACTACGTTTTGGGCTGCTATTAAAAGAACACCTCGGTGCTCAAGTGGATTTTATTGATACGTGGAAAGAGCAAATCGACACGATTAGAAAACAAGGTGGTGTTTATCAATCACGTGATGGTAAAAATCGTCATCTGATTCCGATTAGCATTCAGACACCAGAAGAATACCAAGGAAAACCAGATGTTTT
The DNA here is from genome assembly GCA_003521145.1 of Streptococcus sp. Taxonomy (GTDB): domain Bacteria; phylum Bacillota; class Bacilli; order Lactobacillales; family Streptococcaceae; genus Streptococcus. The sequence continues at coordinate 17,116 of DOTL01000052.1, forward strand.
TATCATTTTTGATAAGCAAATGCATTTGTCGCAATTACTCGAACGAAGCAAGCATTTCTTCCACGAAATCCAATATGTTTTCACAGGAATGAACGGCATGGGACATATCGAGAAAATCAATCGCTATTTTGCGTCTGAAAAAGTTTTAGCAGGAACTTGTCTGATTGGAACGGTCTTGAAAGACGCAGGAAATGTTGATTTTATTGGAAAAGCAGGTGCTGGTTCTATTAATATAGCCGCTCAATCAGGAACGGTCGATGATGTTCAAAAGCAGATAATAACTGAATTTGAAGCCTCAAACCTCAATCCAAACCTGACTGATAATTTTTTAGGAACACTTTACACAAAAGTTGTGTTCAATTCTGTCATCAATACCATTTGTACCCTTTTTGAAATTCGTATGGGACAATTCATTGATTACGAAGGTGCCGAAAAACTAGGACGTCAATTAATTGATGAAGCTTATAACGTTGCCGAATTAGCGGGCATTACTCCTCTGAATAGTCGTGATGAAGAATGGGAGACCATTCGGTATGTTAGCGCGGAAACAAGTCCTCTGCATTATCCGTCAATGTACCAAGATATGAACAAAGGACGTCAGACAGAAGTTGATTATATCAATGGTTATATTTATGATTTAGGCAGGACTTATGATTACCAAGCAAAAACGCATGACTTTTTACGCCACTTAGTTCACTTAGCAGAAAATATCCGTAAATTCCGCTAAGCGTTTTCTAGGAAAAAGAAGAAAAATTCCCAAATTTCAAGTTGAAATT
>DOTL01000026.1 GCA_003521145.1 Streptococcus sp.
ACATAATTATTGACAGTATCTAATGATTTTATATAACAAAACCTTTTCTTAATTTTTGTTATAATACATATTATTTACAAAGCTGTTAATACTCGATTCTAAAATAGACAACGTTTTCTAATTTTTATACAATTTAAATAATTGGAAGCTAATCTGTAATGGAATTGGAGATGTTAATTTTGAATGGAAATTATTTTAAAATTGCTAGAATAGCTAAACAAGAGATTTATCAATTTATAAAGAATACGGGTGAATCGTTGATAAATTATCATTTTAGTTCATACTTAAATTACTATTTGAAGCGTTACAATATCAAAATACTTGAACATCATTTTTCTTGTAGAAAAATTGAAGGCCTTACTTTGATTAATGAAGATGGGGTATCTTTTTCATATGAAAAAGATAATTCTACGGAAAAACAAAATTTTACAATGTGTCACGAATTGGGACATTTTGTTTTAGGGCATTCAGGGAAATGTTTCACAGAATTACGTGGTAAGAGTGATTCTGTAAAAGAAAGGGAAGCAAATATTTTCTCCGCTACTGTATTAATGCCAGATATTGTATTATTAGCAAAGATTTTTTATCGAAAAGACAGTTTTCAAAAAGTAAAAGAAGAGTTAGCAGTATCATGTGAGGCATTGTTCTATCGTCTAGTCGATATATTTCAAAGTCTTCTACCTGAAGATGAAATCGAAATTTTTCAAGTTGTTTGCGAATATTATCAAGGTTATAATAAAAAAAATACTTAACAGTTTTTTTAAAATAAAAGAAAATATAATTTTGGAATATAACAAGGTTGAATATGATATTTTTAAACGTTTAATTTATGAACTAGAAATAAAAGGTTTTATAGCTAGTAACAACTTTCCAGAACTGTTAAGTAATAAGTTTAGAAAACAATTGGGGGCGAAGTATTCTAATGTTAAAACATGGGTAGAATTTGAATTTGGGAAAACAGTAGCCTAGGCATGGCTAAGTGATAAAATGACAAAAAAAACAAGCTAAAATAAAAGCGAGAACGGTATTGTTGTTAATGTGCTAGTTTAGTACAGTAGTCATTCTTATTGAAAAGGAAAGCAAAAATATGAAAAAAATATTGTCTTTGCAGACTATGGTTGAAAAAGATAATACTAGTCTTTGTGTCGCATCTAATATCAGTATTGGATGTAAGAAACAGAGTACTGTTAGCATATTTATGTGTGTAAATAAACCAAAAAAATAATTTAATTATTTATAATACTTTGATATGCTATTTTTAGGGTTTGTGATTAATTATTTATCACAAACTTTTTTTATGTATCTGAAGTCTTTATTAACTGCTGTAGGTGACGAAGTCTAATCTTTTGCGAGAATAATACTTGTTCTCGTTTTTTTGTTATGCTCTTTTGATCCTTATGATTATACTAATTTGGGAGAAAATAAAGAATACTGAGTGATTAAAATTGTCACTTATGCGAGTTTTATGAAAGATATTTATTACTAAATGTAACCTAATAGACTATTTATGTTAGTATATAAATAAAGTCATTTCTAGTGAGTTATTATAAATAGGTATATTAGGAGGTAAAGTGGTGATTTCTGCGAATAATAACCCAAAATTATTGAATGGTATAGTTAGTGTTGAGAAAGATTATTTGAGTTATTTTGGAGAAGATTTTGTCATAGATTATGAGCATCTTTACAAAGAACAATTTGATGAGAGATTGTGTCAATTATGTTCAAGTCTGCATTATCAGTTAGTGGAGATGTTTAAATTACTAAATGATAGCATAAATGGCGGGAAACATTTTTGGGCTAATCCTAGTAGGGACTTGATAAAAGCTATTACATTATCCAATAGATTTATTAATGTTCTCAAGAATTCTGGGGAAAGTGTTCATGTTGTTAAATATTATGATGAAGTACTAAAGAAGTGTAATTCATTTTTATCATCATCTGGCGGAAGTTCCGTCCCTGATGAGATGCCTGAAGTTGAGATATATTATGAATTTCCAATTTTTGAAACATCAGATGCAATTCAGTTATCTGATAATTTAGCACGAAAATTTCAATTAAAACCAATTGGTAGTGGATCTTATGCAACAGTCTTTAAATATTATGATGAAAATTATAATAAATTTTTTGCATTAAAACGTGCTAATGAATTTATTTCTCCTAAAGATTTAGAAAGATTTTATTTAGAGTTTGATACGATGAAAGATTTACATTCTCCATATATTCTTGAAGTTTATGCTATTGATAGGCAAAAGAATGAATATATTATGGAATGTGCAGATATTACCCTTTTAGAATATATTAGACGTCATAATCAAAAGATAACTTTTAGAGAAAGAAAGTCAATATGTTATCAAATCATCAAAGGATTCAAGTATTTATCTCAAAAAAACATATTACATAGAGATATTGCACCAAATAACATTTTACTTAAAGAATATGAAGATGTGAAGATTGTTAAAATTGCTGATTTTGGGAATGTGAAGTTGAATGATAGTTTTCTAACAACTAACAATACAGAGGTAAGAGGGTCATTTAATGACTATTCAGGATTACAACGTGTTGGATTTAATAACTATAATTTTGCTTTTGAAGGATTTGCATTGTGTAAATTATTATACTTTGTTTTAACTGGAAGGTATAGAGATTTTACTAAGTTCGAATATGATAATTTAGAGGAATTTATAAATAAAGGGACTAACCCTAACTTAGATCAAAGATTCAAAGATATTCAAGAAGTAAAAGTAGCTTTTTCTAGGATTAAAGAAACATAATACTAGCGGTAACAAGAAATATACCTGCTTGTGATGTTAAAGTAATGCATTTTAATAATTTATAAAATTTTTATGTAAAATGTTTTTATAACAAATATAGTACTGGTCTTTGGATAAGTTTAAAAAATTCCCCCATCTATTTAAGTTTGGTTGAAATAGATTTAAATATTTATAGGAGATCAGAGTAAAAAGTTGATAAAATCAATCTTTGGGATAGATTATAAAATTTTAACCTATTAAACCATATTTTACGAAAAGAACCGAACATCTCATCTAGATAGGATACTCTAGACTTGAGATGTTCGGTTTTTTTTAAGAAGTATTTAGACTTCTTAATATTTGTCGTAAATTGGTCGTAAGTTTTGTTCTTTATAAACTAAAAACGTTGATTTATCAACGTTTTTAATCTAAATTATTTCATCGTTGGGAAAAGAAACCTGGTTCTACGTTATTTCACGCAAGTCTCTAAAGCCCATTATACCAAGGTTTAGAAACTTTTCTAGGTTTTATATTTTTCCCTAACTTTGTACAAAATTGGTAAATCAGTGGTAAATTTTTGGTAAGCTATTGGTAAGTTTCTTCAAGGTTTGATAGGCTATTTTGAAGGTTTTCTCCGAACTTTTCCATCTCTTTTTCTTTGAGTTCTTTTGTAGCTTCGGCGTAGATATTCATAGTGGTTGAAATATCAGAGTGTCCAAGAATTTCTTGCATCGCCTTCATATTAGTTCCAGCTTCTACCATACGTGTAGTGAAGGTATGACGGAGAGAGTGGTTGCTGAAATTCGGAAGCGTTACCTCACTTTGTATTTTACCATCAAGGACAGCAAAATTGCAATCACGAATAATTCGTTTCAGTGCTTTATTGAGTGTTCCTTGATGGAAGACATTACCAAAACGATTGAGAAAGATAAAATTGGTATAGCCGTCAATCTTACTTTTGCAGACGATTTCAAACTCTTCTTGACGTTTTTTTTCTAAAATCAGCGCCTCCTTAACTCTTGGTAGTAGTGGGACAGTACGCTCCCCCGCCTTTGTTTTTGGAGTGTTGATTGTAAAAGTGACACCACGATTCGTTCTTGTATCATAATAAACAAGTGTATGGTTGACACTAATAGTATTGCTTTCAAAATCAATGTCTTCCCAACGTAAGCCTGTTACTTCACCGACTCGAAGTCCAGTCCATAACATCGTAATAAATACTGGGTACCAACCTTTATAACGGCTCGTATTCTCTAAAAAAATTTCAAAGAGCTGCTGTTCCTTGAGTGTCAAAGCTCTGTGTCCTTTTTTCCCAGAAGTACGAGACTGCTTTAGCTCCTTCAAAGCATTGTCTGAGGGATTGTTGAAAATATATTCATCATCGACAGCAACTTGAAGAACTTGATGTAGTACGGTATGGATGCTGTCAATGGTGCTTACCTTAACATTCCGTTCTTCGGCTAAGTAATTATAGAAGGAGCGAACATCGCTTTTCTTGAGATTAGTGATGATGACATTTCCTAATTGACCAGATACGAAATATTCGTATAGGTACTGATAGTTTTTGAAGGTATTATCCTTGAGACCTCGTTTCAAGAGTTTCCACTTCTGGTACAAGTCATCTACAGAAACTTTTTTGCTAACGTTCAATCCATTGAGAGAATCTTTAATAATTTGCTTTTCTTTTTCTCGTAGCTCAACTAATGACTTGGCATAGATGCTATTCATCTTTCTTCGCTTATCACGCCAGCGGTATTCGTAACTACCATTTGGACGTTGATATTCTCCGTCTTTGAGGATGCGATTTTTATTGTCTTTCCGTTTTTTGTTTTTCATAGATTTCCTCCATAAAAAAAGAGGGCATAAGCTATTTGATTAGCCTATGCCCTCTGAGTGATTATTAAATTGAATATTGGTGTTCTAGGAATTTCTCAAATTTTGCTCGTTTGATTAGTCGTTTGCTGCCACACCAGAGGACGAAATCGCAATCATCTTCATTGCTGATTTCACGAAGTTTATTAACTCCGATACTGAAATATGAGGCAGCTTCCTCAACAGTTAGGTTTGATTTTTCCCAGAATGGAATTTCTTTTTTCATGTGTTTTCCTCCGTTATTTTTGATAAAACGAAAACAGGCCCATTTTTGAGCTTGCTTCCAAGGAGATTATGAAAAAGAAAAGTTATTTAGGATAGATATAGTATAACCAGTAATCCATAAAGTAATCTTAACTGTTCTTCATAATCGATATTAAGTAATTTTAATTTGATTGCCAGGATTTTTCTTAGAGATTTTTGATTGCTACGAGCAAATCAGTCATCTCTGTCAGAACATCGTCAAATGTTATGCCCTTAGTATAACTATACTTATTAGAGTAGTTTTCCCACTGACGATTTTGTGTTGAATCCGTTTTAAATGTTTCTAGTAGATTGATGTATTTGTCGAAATCTAACTCAGTACCTCGATAATCAAAAGTGCGTTGACAAGCAGCTAGTAGTTGGTGCGAATCAATATCTGATTTCTTCAATCTTGATAGGATATAGACATCATAGAAGTCTTTGCTCCGACTATTCAAGAAACTGCGAGAATAGATAGTTTGTAGTTTCTCTGCTAAGATAGTTTCAATCGTGTAGGCAATGATAGGAAAGTGTTCTGATTCAAAAAGGGGCTTGTAGTCATAAGTGATGGGCTGCGGAGTGACAATGTCCCCAGTCGCAATATCTAGGTGGATGACTTGTCTGATGTTTTCAAGTTGGCAAAGGATACTTGCATGATAACCTCCGTAATCATCACTTTCCTTAATTGCTGTGACCGACTGAATAGTGAAAGAAATATCTTCATCAGATTTTCCAAGGATATCCTCCAATTGCTGATGCACGGTCTCTTCTGATAGATTCATTTTACTAAAGAGAAAGTCAATGTCAACGGTACTACGGGAAGCAACCCCGACGACATTTGAGAGCAGAAAACCTCCTTTGAAAATGTAATTTTGAGCATAAGCGCTTTGGCTCAATTTTTTCAAAATAACTTTTAAGAAGTAGTAGGTCATCACAGAATTAAACGTTAATCCTGTTTCCTTTGAAATTTTATGGCATAGTGCAGTTAATTTTGCTTTGTTCACAATAGCACCTCAAGTGTTTGTTTTGTTTGATTGATAATCTTCATTTTTTCAGCATATTGGTAAAGGATCGTCAGATTTTTATTTGGGTAGTTGACATAAGCCTTAAGGGTTTTGACGAAAAGTTCATTATCTATTTTTTTACGATTTTGAATGAAGTCACAGATGATGCGCTCAAAGTCGTAGGCCTTAACGGTTTGACCCCAAGGAGTTTTTACGGAGATAACACCGAGGTCAACAAGTTCTTTTGGAACAGTATGGACAGTGAGATCCTGAAGCGGGTTATTAAAGCGATAGCCTCTAGGTACAGTCACTTCAAAATATTGTGGAATTTCATCCGTGAATCCCTGGAGATAGAGTGCAGAAACATAGGAGTAAACAGCTCTTGAAAATCTATATTGAAAAAAGTAGTACTCGTCATAGTCACCATCATTAGAAAGATAGATGCCTTTGTCCACTCGAAATATCTTCTCTTCATTTTCAAGTCGTGAGAGATAGACAGTTGGAATGCCTAGGTCTTTACAGTCTCTATGTGTAATGATACCGTTATTCTGCTTGAGATAATTCAGAACAGTTTCTTTTTTTGACATACTATCTCTCCCTATTTGTTGTATCTATACTATAATTTTAACATTTTGTCGTATAAACACAACAATTTATAATCGTAATAACTATAAAGAGTCGAAAAAATTCGTAAATTCTATTGTGCAACCGCAAAGCTGTAGTAGCTTTGATTGCTGAGGACGGCATAATGTGGTTTGTTTTGTACACCACCAACATTACACTCAGAGACAAGGAAGGTACCGTCTTGGTTAACGGCTTCGACAAAGGCAACATGACCGTATTCTGCATAGGTGCCTCCGTAGCCACCTTGAACTGACATAACAGCGCCTACTTGAGGTTCGGAGACTTGTTTCCATCCTTTTGAGACTAGACTAGTGACCCAATCTTGACCATTTCCATTGAAGTTGTAAATGGCTGAATTGGAACAGATGCCTGTTTCGATTAACCTATTACAAACATACCAGGTGCATTGTCCAGGAGGATAGGTGTTATTTCCTTGCGTTGTGACAGAATTATCAGTAGGAGCTCCATACTTTAGTTTTCCAGAGTATTCTTGTGGAAATTCAAAGGTTGACGTTAGTGTACCAGAAGACAGTCCTGTATCGCCTGAGAAGGTTACTGAGATATCTGAAGTGATTGTACCATCAAATACTTTGAACCACTTGTCGGCATCTGTCTGGAGCTTGTCAGCCTTGGTCTGACCGTCTGATAGAGCAACACCTTCATAATGCTCTGACCAATACAGAGCGGCATCTCCAGGATCAGTTGCTTTCTGCATCTCTATTTTAACTTTTTTATAGGCACCATTTAGCTCAGTTGACATGAGTTGGAGTTCAACATCTGCATCCAGTGTTCGACTTGAAGCTTGTGCCCAGCGGTCACCATTGACGGTATTAGACCAGCCTGACCATTGGAAGTAACCAGCTACCCCACCGCCTGTATTGGTTGCTTTGGGGTCAAAGCCTGATTCACGCTCTGCAACTGTTAAACTACCCGTAGAGCCAGCGAGGGTAAATCCTTCTTTGGAAAGTTGATAGTTGAGAATTTTGATGATATCTTCTGCACGTTCTTCTGAGATAGACGCCTTCTGAGCCACCTCTTTAGCTGAAAGTATCGTTCGCTTTCCAGTTGATGCGCCATTACTTAACATGCCAGACGAATCGCCAGCAAAGGCAGCTGCACAAATGATGACTAGTAATAGGGGCAACAGAAGAGAAGAGAGCAGACTAAGTTTGACTAGTTTTTTCATGTGTCCCTATCACCTCCTTTAGTGTTTGAGATAGACTTTTAAGATAACTGTCCCAAATAGCCATTTGGCATCTAAGACGGCTGGAGTAGCACGGCAGAGTTCGATAATCCGTTTGGCTTCCTGATCATTGACGGGATAGAGGACAGTCACTTTGATTGCCTTTTGATCATTTTCATAAGCTTGATAAATGTGTTTTTCCAGAACGGTTTGTATCTGACTTTTCGTATATATTCTAATTGTGTCCATTTTCTTCACCTCGCAATCTATTGAGTTCTTGAGTGAGACGATTTTTTCGTTCGATATTAGCTTTGATTTTGTCGTCTCTGGTTAAAGTCTTACGGAAACTTCTGGTGAAGGCATTTGAACCTTGTGCTTGATACATGGCACCAGCATCATCATAGTTACTGAGTTTTTTTTCCAAGCGTTCCATTTTCCGTTGCTTACGTGGTGATACCCATTGCTCCTTGAGTTCCTGGAATTCCATTTCTGGTGATGGAGGAGTTGTCGGCTGACTTGGGATATTTTCAGGTAATGATTGCTTTTCCAAAGTAGGCTTATCCGTTGATGTCTCTTGTTTCATAATGTGTGACTCAGAGGAGGTTGACGCCAGTTGGTCAGGTATTGGTGCGGGTTGCTCGGTAGGTGGTTCTGTTGGAAGATTTGGTTCTTCAACGGGTTCAGGGTTTGGTTTTGACCGTCTAAAGAAGTTTCCACCTTCCTTAATGTGAGAAGAAGCGTTCATGGCACTTCCAGCTACAAAACCAGTACCAGCCATGGCAAAGTTGCCCAAGTGTTGCGCAGTCTCAAAGCTACGTGACGGCATCTGTTGGATAAGGTCTTTGCCTTGGCTAACTTTGTTTTCAACCTGGTTTCCAATGTCTTCCATCTTGATGCGTGCCCGTGAGCCCATGATGAACTCAATGAGTTCCCCTTTATAAATCCAAAGGAAATAATAGACGGCAGCTTTAGCAACAACTGATAGAATAAGTTTGAAGAGGAGAGCGAATGTTCCTAAAGATGGAAAAGACTCGATGACACCGTCAAATCCAGAGGTAATCAGCGTTTCAATGACTTTTTCGATGTAGAAAATAATGAGTGTGATGAGTGTCGTAATCGTCGGGAAAACGAGACCACCAAACATGACCTTGAAAATCCCAAAGATGATGTCTTGCATGGCAGGGACAAAGGAAATGAGAAGAGCGATAGGGAACAGGAGAATCATGACCAGGACTAAGAGTTGAGCAATCAGATTCAGGAGTTGCACCAGGATAATAGGAACCGCAATGACAATAGCTTCAATAATTTTGAAGATGACGTAGAAGGTCTTGATGAAAAGATAATCCCAGACGGCTGATACCCAGCGATTCTTTTCCTTCCCATCATCAGCCTTGTCACCAAGTTTATCCAGATAATCTTTTCTATCTTTGTTTTTGACCGCTACAAATTTTCCTAAGTCATCCATGCTTCCCAAGACTTTAGCATCATCGAAGGCTTCCTCTTCACCCGTTTGGCTATTGACGTATTTACCGTTTTCTTGACCCGTGTTGACAAAGACATAGGCAGTGTAGGAAGTTTGTGCGATATAGCTATCAGCCATAGACTTTCCGACCTTGATTGACTTATCCTCGCCATAGGAGACGGAGATATTGGAAATCTTAGAGGTGACAGTGTCTGCGAGATTATCAACCGTATCAAGGACGTAGAGTCCTCCAGAGGTAGAAGCGACAGTTCCGAAGTACCCAAATCCCAGCAAGATGACGAGAAGCACATGAAGGACTTTTCGCATGAAGTTTCCACGAGAAAAGAAATACTGGTAGAAGAGGTAAAAGACTCCGATGGTCAGAAGCATGGAAACTAAGGAACCACTTGATAATCCGCCAGAAGTTGAACCTGTTAGTCCCTGCCAGATGGATTTAGCAGCGTTATAGACGTAGGTTTTGTAAGAGTCGTAGAGGGCAATGTTCTCCATGATACGAATCATGAGGGAGAAGAAACCGACCACTAGATTGAGCAGAAAGAAAAAGAGATTGACGAAAATCTCATTTATTGCCACGATAATGGAGGTCTCAATTTTTGATGTCTTTTCCAGATACGATTTTAAGGCGAAGATGTCCACGCCTTTTAGTTTCTCAAAGGCTTCTTGCATGTGAGCCCTCCTTTCTAGCTAGCATATTTATTTTCGAGGCTAGATGATACCGTTGCTTTCATTGGTTTTAGAAGCATGTCGATGTCTTCAAAGATGTTGTGGATTGAAATCATGTTCAGGTTGCCATAGACGTCGTAGTAGAGGCATTGGCCTGAAATCATGTTGTCAATCCATTCCAGGTTACTTTCGGTTGGTTCTAGATTGACGTGTTTGAGAATATCTTCTCGTTCTGATTTTTCATAGAAGGCAAAGATAGTTCCAAAGCCAGTGGTGTCATCATCATTTTCAGCATCATGGACAGATTGTGTGATGAGTGCCAGGGTGTTATTTTTCGAGCGACCGATACGGCGCATGTTCTTGATAACGGCTTGACCTTCGGCAGACTTCATAAGAATCCAGGCTTCGTCAAAGAACTCAATGGTATCTTCGCTTTCATTGCGTTCCCCAAAGTGAGTACAGAAAGCACCGAGGGCAAACATAAGAGCAATAGAGTTTCGTTCATGGTCTGAAATCTTCGTGGCGTCTGTCTTAGGCAATTTTAGGTTAGCAACTTCAAGGACGGTAACTTGTGATTCATAGTTGAGTCCTTGAGTCGTCCCATCAGAGAAGGCAAGTTCAAGGATGGAATTGGTCACAATAGACGTGAGGTAGCGACCGACTGAGGCGATTTGGTCATTGTCACTGTCTTTGAGTGCTTCTAGAATGTGCTTAAAGCCAACGGTTTGCCCTGCTTGTCTCTTATCGATAATATCGTTGATGGTTTCGGTAATAGCTGTCTTCTGATCCATGGTGACGTTGTCAACCGCTTGGAGCAAGAATTCCAGCATATTCTTGGCGACCTCAACGGCTTGTTCTTTATCCAAGACGACAATAGGGTCAAGCACCCCGTGGTTAGAAGTGAGTGAGCTATCGAGTGTGACAAAGTTGAAGGCTTCAATTTGCTTTTTACGTTCAGGATAAAGACGGACAAATTCAGGGCTATTGATGATTTCTTGGTAGTGATGACGGAGTTCTCGTTTAGGGTCAATGTAGAGCGTCTTCACGTTTTGAAGAGCAACTGATAAGAAGATAATCTGTGCGAGGAAGGATTTCCCTTGTCCAGTAGCGCCCGTAATAATGATGTGTGGGTTCTTGGTGATTTTCCCTGCAATGTCTTCTTTATTACCGACAGTCGTATTAAAGAGGACAATGTTTTTAGAAGCGTTGATGGCTTTTTCGATATTGTCCCAACGACCTGTCCAGTTATCAACTCGTCCGATATACCAACCGATACGGTTACCAGCAGAGGTATTGGTAAAGGGCATGAGTTCCGCAAAACCACGACTGGTGACCATGTGTGTCCAAGTTCGTGTTTTCTTCTGCAAGTCTTGACCGTAGAGCAAAGCTTGGAAGAGATAAGGAGCGTCATGGCTAGCCTCACTGATTTCAACGCCCATGTCATCAAAGTAGTTGAGGACGACTTGACGGCGACTTCTTAGCTGACTTAGTGAAGAACCAGAGATGATGAGGTAAGCACCATATTCAATGATTTCCTCTTTGTTCCCCACTTTTTTCATCAGGTCTTTCAGAGAGAATGAGCCCATGATAATCTCGTCTTGTTGGACGGTATCAGTGTTCTCAGCTTCCTCCATGATGTTCTTGTAGCGAGTGTTGGAACGTCCCATTTTTCCTTTTATTTTATTGCGGTCAATGAACTCTGCCTTGAAGCGTAGTTCCACGGGAAAGTTGAGGCGTTGAACAAATTCTCCTAGATGGAAGCCATTGAAGATGGTGTTGAATTTTCCAACAGGAAGAATGGTCACGAAGGAATTGCCATAGGGACTTTCGAGTTTGAGAAAGCCTCCGTTCATGCTTTTAATCAAGGTGTCCGTTACGTTGAACAAGGAACGGTTAGCAATGACTTCTTTCTTGAGGTGGGGAATGTAGCGGAGGTATTGCATCCGTTGGTAGTAGAAGAGTTCGTCATCTGTCAGACGACGACAACGTAGCGTTGAAAGCACTTGGTAAATGACTTGTTCATCAGCGAGGTAGTCTTCATACCAGGGCTTTTCTTCTTCCAGTTCAAAGCCTAATCCGTTTGCCAGGGTCTCTGAAATCTCAGAGAGGCGTTCATAAGCTAGGTCAGTAAGACTAGCTCCCTTGTCATGTTTTCTAAGACGAACACCAACTAGCCAGTCAAACTGATAAGGAATTTCCATTTCATCCGTAAGTTTATCTACGGTGTAGAGGAGCAAATCCTCACCAAGCGTTTGATTGTTTGGTGAGAGAGCATCCATGAAATCACGCATCTTTTCTTCCAGCAGATAATCTTTGGGGATGAGTGAGATGTCAAAGTGCTGGTTTTTAGCCAGCTTTTTGAGCATCTGACTGACGGTGATTTTGTGCTTTCCTTTTTTCTCATTATCAGTAATGGTGATAGGCGTATTAGGAATACGATAGTAAGCCATGACTTGCTTGTCTTTGCGAAAAGCTAAGTTTTCATGCGTGGCTTTAATGGGGTATTGTAGTTTTAGTGCCATAGTGCCTCCTTTCTAAAGGTGTGTTTGTTCAAAGACAATGTCTTCATCGTCATAAGGTTCCACTCGTTCATCGTGGTAGATGGCTTTCTTGTTCCAACGAAATTCATAGAGGTAACGGAAGTAATCAGCCAGAAAGATGTGCATTTTCTTACCGTGTGGTTCATACTCTGTGTAGCATTTGGCGAGTTTGTAAGGAACGTAAGCATAGAGCAACATGGAGATAGAGTGGGTGATTTGGGCTAATGGGACAAGGATGAAAGAAAGTCCCAGAAGCATGATGACAAAGACGAGAATGAAAACAACAAAAAAGGACAGCTGCATCGGTGTTGCGAAGTACCAGATACGTGCCCCTTTTTGTGTCTTGATTTCTTGAATCCAGTAAGGAGCATTTAGCCCCCTAGCGTAATCATAGAGTGGTTCTTTCTCATTGTTCATATCAGAGCCCCGTTTCAATACCGATGAGGCGTAGGAACCAACCAATGACAGAGAGAATCTGTTGTCCTTTGGTCATGGACACGATAATCCCCCAAAATCCGATAACGGAAAAAAGTTGGAGCCAGGAGCTATTTTTCCAAGCCTTGATGGCTAGCAGGATTGCCACAGCAGTGATAATCCAAGCACCATCCCCTTGGAGGAATTGTTGTAGTGAGCTTGTGTTCATAGATGTTATTCTCCTTCATGTTTTGCATAATCTTTTGGAATGGTATGAGCTACCTTAGTGACGTAGTAGGAATTCCCTTTAGGTGTAAGGGTCAGAGTGAAATTCTCTGAACGAGTGTTAGCGGTAACTTCAAAGGTGACTTGAACGTAGGCGGTAATGGCATCACCATCTTCTACCAGGTAGACATAATCAAGTGACTTGAAAGTTGTGTTTTCAAGGACAGCTAAATCTTTACCAACCAAATCCAGGTTGTCTTGGTCTGTGGTGTAGTTGGTAAAGAAGACATTGAGGAACTTTTTGACTTTCTTGTGTGTCTTGTCAGGGAGATTGTCAGAAGCTGTTAGATTAAGCGCTGATTCCTTGTCAAAGCCTTTGGCTTGGCTGTCACTGAGGCTAGAATACCAGGGAAGTCCAGAAACGTAGTAGGAGCTATTTTTAGAAGCGTAGGGGATATTAAACCCTGTGGTAATTTCTTCCTCCCTATCACCGACTTTTTGTTTGTAGGTCACTTGATAAGTAGCGGTATTATCCGTCAGCAATAACAACCTAGCTGAGACCAGGGACATCGATGTTCGCTTCTGACCTTGTGACTTAATCTCAGGTTCAACGTCATAGAAGCTATTGAGCTTTTTGATTTGGGCTTCTTGTTCTTCGGCTTTATCAGAAAAAGAGAAGTAGGCTGCGACAAAGTCGTTGAGGTAATAGGTTAAGCGGTAGTCAGTGTCAGTTGCCGTAGTCACTACTTGAGAGGATTGAGCTTTCTTGACTTCTTTTTCAAGTGAAGTAACCTTGCTTGACAGTGTGATGGCACGCAGGGAACTAGTGGCACCGATGAAAACTAAAAATCCTAATCCAGTAAGGACTAGGATATTCACGTTTTTCCGTGTTGTCTTGATGAGTTTGGGTGAGCCACGCTTCTTATCTTGTTTCTTGAAACGAGACAAGTAATGGGTGACTTGTTGGATGACTGTTTTCAGTTTGTTCATAATCCCTCCTTATCAGGCGCTAGCCAGTTCAATTAGCTTATTGCCTTTGGCATAGAGCTGTTTGTGGAGTTTATTGATTTCTCCATTGACGTAGTAGTAGCCACGAAGTTCCAGACGGATTTTTTCGAGAAGGTCAGCAGGTAGCTTTTCGGCTTCTTCATTTTTGAGCAGGTGATTGAGTTCACCAGCTTTTGTCCAGGCTTCCTTGTCTTTGTGAGCTTTCATGAGTTCGCCTAGTTCAAGGGAAGCAGCTTTGATTTTCTTCTCAATGAGTGATTGTTTTGCCATGATAATTTCCTCCATAAATTGTTCTTGTTGGTCTAAGATGACTTGTCGAAAGAGAGTGACCAGTTTGGTGTCCATTTTTCGGTTAAAGTCTAGGACTTGACCATCAGTGGTAAAGTAAGCGTGTTGGTATTTAGCGGGAGAGTCGAGGTCAACGGTCTCACGAGCAAAAGCATCAAAAAAGAAATCCCTTTCCTTCATGAGTACGATATAGAGATTCCAGAACTCATTGGTGTCAGGAAAGCAGGTGATACCTTCGTAGATTTTTTTGACAAGCATGACTCAGAGATACCTCCTTATCATTCTTCAATTAGGTCATGATAGCCTAGGGCTTGATAAATGTAGTCATCATCAAACCAGAGCCAGTCATTGATTTGTCCCTCTGTTGGTGTACTTCCTGAGAAGACATCTTCACAGAGGCTAGTGAGTTGGTCAATTCCGCCACGTTCACGGACGGTGTCTAGGGTTTCTCTAGCACCTGACCAAGCTTTGAAATTGTCGATGCTAGAAAGTTCAACTTTGTATTCCATAATGACCTCCTTTAAGTTTGGGTATCAAAAAAAGGCAACTGAATTCAGTTACCTTGAAGTGCTTCACAAAAACAATTTAGCGTAATCACTTTTCACAGGAAGAAGGTGAGTGACGTTCACAATTTTATCTTCCGTATTGATGTTATAGAAAAGCAGGTATTTGCGATTAGCAATCACAATGCCAAATGTTTTGTATTGTTTGGAAATTTGTCTTCCGACCTTTTCATCAGCATCAAAGCCACGTTCAGGAAATGTTTGAAGACTTTTAATGCCTTCAAGGAGAAGCTGACTGGTTTTCA
The DNA here is from genome assembly GCA_003521145.1 of Streptococcus sp. Classification (GTDB taxonomy): domain Bacteria; phylum Bacillota; class Bacilli; order Lactobacillales; family Streptococcaceae; genus Streptococcus. The sequence continues at coordinate 15,106 of DOTL01000026.1, forward strand.
AAGCAGCATCTGGACTCAACAAAACATCTTGAATATAGTTTTTGATACTTTTGATTTGGTCAAAAATCGTTTGTGGGATATTGACAGTGTATCTATCCAAGTAGCTCCGCCTCCATTTCTTCAATGGTGACGTAGTTACCCGCTTCGATTTCTGCCATGTTTCTATCGATGATAGCACCAAGTTCATCAATCATTTTTTCACGGATAAGCTCATCAGTAGCTTCTTCCAAGAGATTTTCTTTGCTTGGGCTAAAGATGAGTGTCCCGTCGCTGCCCTTATAAACATTGTATTCTTGCCCTTGTGGAATTTCAAATTCTTTTGGAATTGTGATACTTAGAGAATTACCGATTTGTCGTGTCTTAACTACTGTCATAATTTTTCTCCTATGTGTTTGGTATACACTGAGTGTATACCTTTCTTTAGTTTTTGTCAATTGATTGTCTCACCTTCCTTTTTCTTTAGGTTATAGGATGCTTGCAAGTCTTGAAGAATATTTTCAGCTCTATCAGTGATTTCACCGTTTTCCTGAATCATTTTGATAAAGTCAGTCTCCATGATTTTGTCAGCTTCTTCCACCAGTTTGAGCGAATTGGCGACTTGGTACATGAGCCATTTGATTGTTCTGTCGATAGAGTATGGTTCTGGTTTCATCCTGAGTTTCAAGGGTTCTGTACCACCAAACATCCGTTGCCATTTCTGGTCAGGAACAAAGGCGCCAAATTTATTGGTACCATCGTAAACTTGCATTTCATGATTGATGACGCCACGGGCTATTTCTGCTAGGTCAACACCGCTGATGTATTCTTCAATAGCAAGCTGGGCTTTTTCCTGAGCGAAGCGCAATTCATAACGGTTCCAGATACCAAAAATCTCCAGGGATTCTTCCACGGAGATTTGTTCACTTTTGGCGAGCTCATAGCGCTTTTCATAGAAGTTGAAGTAGAGGTTACTTTGGCGACTCCCAAAATAAAGTGAGATACCCTGACTGCCTTCTACGTCATCCATGTTTCTGAGGTTACCACCGCCAATATGGTTCCACGTTCTGATGTTTTTAAAGCTAACCTCGTCCTCATAGACTTTGGCAATCATATCAGAGAGAAGGAATTGTTCACCTTCTCTGTCATGACCTAGATAGCGTTCATCCATGGCAATGTCCAAGCGAGTTACCCGACTATCTGTGAGGTTAAAGAGCAGCGCTTGAAGAAATTCTTGCCAGCTCAGGTCAACACTTTCCAGAATCAGTTCCATTTCACGGCAACCTTGACCAGATAGTTGTAAGGTCACTTGGTAATTTCCTGTTTCGATTTTGTCAAAAAAATCAAATAACCAAATGTTGCCTCGCTTCCAGAGCCTTGTGTAATTAAGGAGCCTGGTTTCAAATTCTTTGAACTCCGTGAAGGAACAATGAAGATAGGTCTGACAGAAGTGAGAGAGGTCACGGATAGACATAAAGGTCATGCGGAGGTAGTCGATATGAACATCAATCAGGTCATTGGCATTCTCTTGATGATAGCCAAGCTCCGCTTTGAACTGACCGAATTTTTCTAGACTCAAACCTCGTGAGCCATCTTCATAGCTACGGTAGGTACGAGTTGAAATCCCAACAGACTCCGCAAATTGTTTCTGCGTCATGCCTGCTTGCTTTCGGAATTTCTTGAGATTGAGTGGGCTTAATTTATCCATTCATAGGGTAGAGTTCCTTTCTAGTGAGTGACACAGTTTTTAAGCGAAAGTGACACACTAAGTAAATCTTTAAAAACCTTGGTACTATTGGCGTGTTGGGGGTTGGACGTTGTCATTTTGACAAATGTTACCCCCCTATTAGAAATCGGGGGTTGAATCACAATCATGGGCAGTAGGAACTGCGAGCTACGGTCTGCGCCTGACGCTGTCAGGCTTGCCCTTGCTCTTGTCCTAGCCCATGATTTGCGAGACAGCTTTCAACCGCCTTTGGATAAGACTTCCGTCCTTCCTCCTCAAAGAGGGCCAAGGTTTCAAGAAGTAGCTGTTCTTGAAAAGATGTCACCACAAGCGAGTTATCCTCTTTGTCAAAAGGAACTCCTAGCTCATCCATGAGATAGATAACTTTGCGGAGTGTCTTGACAGTCAGGTCATGTTCCTTGGCAAAATCTGTCAGAAGACGTTTTTCTTTCAAGACTTCCATAACGTCATCCTCCATTGGTTCGTAATCCTTCTCAATAGGTTCCATATCTTCCATGATGTTCTCATGAGTGATTAGTTGCTCATCTTCTAGGACAGGCAATTTCATAAATTCCTCCTCGAAAGAAAAGCCTTTGTTAAAAGGAACGTAAGGTGAGAAGAACTCACCAGCCAGCTCACCGTTATTGGCAATATAACCACGCCCGTGAACCTTTTTACCATTGATTTTGTCCAGCTTTTTGAACTCTTTATTGCGGTTAGCATCGCCAAACATCATGTTATAACCCGTGTCTTCCAAGTGTCCGACAGAGAGCCGTTTCATGAAGTTGTCTCGAAGAGCGGTCTTGATATACTCGCCGTCAGGACGCTGCATAGCTTGAATAACGAATACTCCAGCTTGGCGTCCTTCTAGGACTATCTGGGTCAGGTATTCCGTAGCTTCTGCCTGCAGGCGATAGTCATTTTCAATCTTAGCGATGAAAGCTGCCCACTCGTCAATGACGATGAATTTGGGCTTTAATCCATACTGGGCAAAGTTTTTTCCTATCTTGTAGTCAGGGCGATTTTGCATGGTTTCGTAGCGATTTTCCATTTTGGTGACGTTATCCTTGAGGCAAGTGATGATATCGTCTTTGGATATGAAGACATGTCCCTTGAAGACAGGAACATTTTTAAGACCTGATAAGTCTGCGTTCTTCGGATCGCACAGGTCTATAAAACCAATCTTTGCCAAAGCCAACACAATGGTCATAAGGACAACCGTTTTACCGCCACCAGTTCCCCCACCAATCAGTAAGTGTGGCTCAGCAACATAATCCCAAAAGACATCTTCCATGAGGCGGATGCCCTGGTCAGTCAGGGTAACTTCTGAAACATTAATACGGGAAGCAATACGATTGATGGCAATTTCATACTGGACAAAACGCTCATCAAAAGTTTTGTTTCTAAAGTCGCCATTATACATGACTTCAAGGGTAGCCCCAAGATTGATAAAACGGTCTTGGAATTTATTTCCTTCTAGGATAAAGGAAGCAAGCAGCTGATACTTACCACGTTTGACATAAACTTTTGGGAGAGAAGTCTTCTCAATCGTTTTGCCATCACGTTTAACTGTCTTTGAGAGATAATACCTATTTTCAAGGAGAAAGTTAGTCATAATCCTCAGCGAATTAAGGCGCTGAAAGAAGAGGACTTTCTGGTAGAGAATGAGATTGACAATCGGAATTATCACGATAGGTGGCAGAGTAGTTAGTAGGATTTTAGGCAGGTAAAATAAAGGGTCAGCGATAATCAAGTCATAGATGGGATAGTAGTAAAAGGTATTACCAATCAAAAAGGGCGATAACATGAGAAGACTTGTTATCACCCTAATATGACGGTAGAATTTATGGACACGAAGCCCCCGATAGGTAAAGAGGTGCATGATTACCTCCTAGTATCATTTTTTATCTTCTGCTTTTGGTTCAGATTTTGGAGCAGCTTGAGTACCCTTTTTCTTAATGGCAGAAGCGTAGAGACGGTAGTTGTCGTTTCGACCGATAGCAGAGTAGGTCACGACAATATCAGTGAGTTCCACTTCTTCACGGTAATTGAGCCCAAGGTCATTGAGTTGTTGTTCAGACATATCCACGATAGTGAAGAAGAGTGTTTCGTGTTGGTTAGCTGAGTGAATCCCAACGGTGATACCACGAATTTCTCCAGTTGGAACTTGGACGTAGGAGCCGTCTTCGTTACGCTGGTTACGGTCTGCTTCATAGATGAGTTCAGCCCCTTCAATAGAGCGGAAGGTCAGTTTCCCAAAGACCTCATCAAGTTTCAGAGCATCAGTGATGACACGGTAGCTTTTATCAACAATTTGGAGTTTTTCTCCGAAGTTCAATCCAGTTTTAGCCATAATATTTAGTTTCCTTTCTTATTTGATGATTTCGAGTTTTTCCGCAAAGACATTAAGTGCTGGCGCAACGTTTGAGCCATTAACCGCACGGTCTGGGAAGAAGATAGGGTTGACGACTTTGACGAGAGTGTCTTCATCAAAAACGGTATTGGTTGCAGGGGTGATGACATGGAAAGAACCATGTTCTTGATTGTTCAGGACGTGACGTTGGTATTTGCCTTCTTTTCCAAAGACGGTACGTGGGGCATGACCAAGTTTTTCATAATAAGCAGTACCAATAAATTCTGGTGTCATAGCAAGTGTTTCAGGAATCATAAGTGTTCTCCGATTCTATATTTGGGTAATAAAAAAGTCAGCACATCACAGGGCTGACTTGAGCAAAATAAAAGCGATTGATTTTGTTTTTGTAGATTTGACTATAATAAGTCAATTCAGCAAGCGAATAGCCAGTTGCCTTGAATTTCTTGACGAGCGTATCAATTTCTTCTTTGGCAGAGCTAAAGAGACTTGCCTGTAAGTCTAGGCTGTGAGCGTATATCTTATGCGTAAAGAGATAATTTTGATAGTGACGCTCTAAACATTGTTCAAAATATGAGGTCATAAATGCCTCCTTTCTTCATTGTAAAAACAAAAGCTACTAGAATAAACCAGTAGCTTGAGATAGACTACTCCCGTAAAATAAAGGGAAGTAGTCCGTGTGAAAAAGAGTTATTTGGTTGAAAGACCTATCTAGGAACTAGACAAACCTTTCACGGTGGCAACGTTTAGCAAGGTGCTTTGCGTCAATTACCATCGCTTTCCCAGCCAATCATCCAGGTAGTCATTGTCATACCTGTCACGATTCTCTTACGCCCTTTGGCGAAGCCAGTTCACTTTACTATTCGGAAAAGTGCGAAAGTCCGAAATGCGTGTGAGCCCACAATTTTTTTAGAATTGTTTTACTATCTCAACTTCAACCACAAACGGACTTGACTTTCTTTTTCAAACAAGATACAATAAAGGTACAAAGTTTAGTGTAGTTTGATGGTCAGTCCTATGGTTGTCAGACGCACTTTTTATTTAATTTGCAATGAACATTAGTGATTCCGAAAGAAGAACTAAATTTTTTTGAAATCAGATACATCAACCTTGATGTACTCATAGTTTACATCATGTGTGATGTAATGTCAAGAGTTTTTTGTAAAAAACTTAAATATTTTTGAGGAACAGAAAATGACATTACCATATCGCTTAAAAGAATTACGTCAACAAAAGAATTTAACTCAAGCCAAAGTGGCAGATTCTCTAGGCATTACTCAACAGAGTTATGCTCGTTGGGAAAACGGAAAAGTTACCCCAACACCAGAAAAATTATCAAAAATTGCTAAATTTTACGGAGTAACTACGGATTATCTATTAGAGGGTCAAAAAGACGACATTGATTTATCAAATGTCGAAGTATTGTTTCGTATGACTTCCGATGGATTAACAGAGGAAGAAAAGGTAATCTTTCGTGATGAGCTGATTGAATTCATGAAAGAGCGTAAAAAACTTTTTGATGAGGATAAAAAATGAGACTTAAAGAACTTAGACAACAGCGTGGATTGGTTCGTGCAGAACTGGCAAAAGAAATTGGAACTACTGTCCGCAGTATCAGACGTTGGGAAAATGGTGAGACCGATATGTTTTTGGGAACTGCTATTCAGTTGGCTAAGTTTTTTGAAGTAAGTTTGGATAAGTTCACAAGTAAAATGTAAGGAGCAGTATAACAATGAGTGATATTAAGTTTTATGAAAAAGTATCTGAGGTTGTAAAGTCAAAATCTGAATATAGAGATGTTTATGATAAGCTTAGAGAAAAAACAGAGAATATTGAGGGGACAATTTATGTAATACAGAGTCCTCTATACAATATTGAGGGAGGAAATTCCTCAGAACGTAACCTTTCCTCAGAAAATTCTTTTGTTATTTTAATTCCAAAAACAAAGATTATTTTTACGAATACTAAGGACATTAATAGTGACGAGTTTGAGGATTACGTTGGAGACTTTATTGACTCTATAACAACTTTAAGTGGAGTTTTTGGTTTTAAGGAAAAAATTGGTAGTAGCAGAAAATGGCAACATCTAATTGAAGAAGTACCTATTTCCGATATCTCAGAGGCGAAATTTAATGAGTTGTATGTGGAAGATAAAAAGTCAGTAGCGATGCTCGAAATCCTTATATCCTTGACCACAGGTTCAATTAATACTCCAGATAGAGGGGGTCAAAGTAACAGTATATTAGAAGCAGTAAGGAAAAGGATTATTCAGTTTGATGGTGATCAAACGAGATTTATCTATGATGACATTCCCAAGAAAGAGATTTCTATACAGGGGTTAGCTGGAACAGGTAAAACAGAACTTTTATTCCATAGACTGGTGAACTTATATAATCAAACAGACAAAAAAATTGTATTTACATGTAATAGCCGTGTTTTAGCTAATGATATTAAAAAGCGTTTGCCTAAGTTTTTTGACCAAATGAAGGTCTCTAAGCGTGAAGATATTGATGAGCGTGTACGCGTTATGAGGAGTTGGGGGTCACAATATAATCCTATTTCTGGTTTGTATAGTTATATTTGTGATTTTTACGGAATTGAGTTTATCAATTATAGTGATTCTGGAGTTGATGCTTTTGATGGTGTCTGTAAAAAAGCAGTTGAGCAATTAAAGCAAATTAAGGAAAATCCTGATTTTGAATATTGCTTTGATTATATTTTAATTGACGAGGCACAAGACTTTTCTGACTCATTCTTTGAGTTATGTAGTATCGTGGCAACTGAACAAATAATTATTGCTAGCGATATTTTTCAAACTATATATCAGAGGGAATCTGAAATTGTTCAAAAGCCGGACTTCACACTTAACAAAGTATATAGAACTGACCCCAAGAACTTTATGTTTTCTCAATTTTTAGGATTTGGACTCAAAGAAAAGCCTGTTATTAAGTGGTTTGAACAAGATGAAGGTTGGATAACATCAGGGTACACTATTCAGAAGTATCTTGAAGATGGCACAAATGTTTATGAATTTAGCAGGGAACCTATTAATAGATTTTCTGATTTTAATGATTACCCCATTCAACCTACAGTGTTAAAATTTTCTGAAAATGACAACGAAATATTAGAACAAGTGTCTGGAATTATTGACGAATTAAGAGAAAATCATCCTGATATAGAACCTGGCGATATTGGTATTGTATTTGTATCTAAAAGAAATAAAGGATATGAGCTAGCCAATATGATTAGTTCAATGATTGAACAAAAATATGATTGGGAGACTCAAAAAATTTATGAAAGTCGTGATAGATTAAGAAACAGTAATAAGATTTTTATCAGTAATCAAAATAATGTAAAAGGTCTCGAATTTTCATTTTTGATTGGCATTGCTTTGGATGAGATTTCCCAAGATATTGAGAGTAGGAATACAATTTATATGATGATGACAAGATCATTTCTAACATCATACTTAATTTTAGGAGCTTCCAATAAAATTATCTACGATAAATATCAACCTATGCTTGAAGAAATAATTTCTAGTGGGAAAATTAAAATAGTAGAACCAGATAAAAATGATAGGTTGACTGGAGAAATGTTGGAAAACTATATCAATGGATCTCTGACCTTCGAACAAAAAATAGAGAAGGCTTTGAGAAACAAAGGGTTATATAGTGAAGAGACGAGTAAAAAAGTCACAGGACTTGTTAAAACACTTATGGGAACTAAAGGGGTAAGTGTAAATGATATAGAGAAAGTGATTGATAACAATAGGGATTACTTAAATGAGTAAAGAATTTTCATTTTATTTAGGAAAGTCACTAGCAAGCGAGTTACGAAAACCAATTAGAAGCCAATTGGATTTAGTAAAATTATCCTTGAAAACAGCAGAACAAATTATTACACCGAACTCAGGTACAAAAGAAGTAGAGGATAAGAATTGTGAAGGGTTCAGAATAGTTTACCCTAATCTATCTAATGAAAAGTCACAAAGAATTTTCTTTTTAAATAGCTATCCTGATTATCAGGAAAAGGAAATGTATACAATCCAATCATTTGTATTTCCGTTTAAATTGGAAAAAACTGAATCAGAAGAAATAAAAATATGGTATTCTTTACCATCCAATAGGATTGTAATGAATGCAGCAACTATTTCTCAAATAACTACTTTGATAAATATCATAGACAGTCAAGAGACATGGGGTGACACTTGGGTGGAGGAACTATTGGATTTACTTTATGGGAGAAATAGGGATATTGAAACCCAGGAGATATTTTATATAGTAAATGAGTTTCTGACTTTTGATTTCGGTTATCTTAGATTTGATAATGATCCTAAATATGAGAAAGAAAATCATCCAAGATACCATATTGATGTTCACATGAATAACAAAGCAACATATAAATTGGGTTTTCATGAAGCTGTAAATATGAAAGAGTTTATCGAACTATTAGATAACAATAGTCTGGTTAGATTTATAGAAAAGCCAAATTGAAATTATGAAACAAGAAAAAGACTCAGAGAATTTTCTCTGAGCCTTTTTTCTATTATTCTTCCGTTACATTAAACTTTTTAAGTTCTTCTTTATATGCCTCACTACCTTTCTTGAAGTACTGGCGTTCGGAACCAGTGATATTTGCAGTGATAACATCATCTTTGTATTCAAATTTGACCGTTGGATTGACGAATCCTGAAATTTCAAAGGTTTGTGTGTCGGTATCAATCGTCATGCTGCTAGTTGAACCTTCGGCATCGACAGTTCCCTTGTCACCCTTAATGGTGATGACCAGATCAGTCCCAAAACCTCCAATTTCATAGTATTCTCCGTCCATGTTAGGTTTGCTTGAGCAAGCAATAAGGATGATAGTAGTGAGAGCAATAACAATAAAGCTGAGTAATTTTTTCATAAATGTTTCCGATACTGTCAATAATTATGTGTAAACACTCAAGTAGAGTTGAAGAATGTTAATCAAATAAGCTTTCAAGTGTGTCAGCACATTAGCCAAACCCTTTATGGATGCGTTGATTTTGCTTGAAATTATAATCTTCAAACAGGGTAACCAAA
>DOTL01000057.1 GCA_003521145.1 Streptococcus sp.
GTTCTTCCTAATGATGGTTTGGTTGCTTTTCATTATAGTTCTTATGGGACTTTTTGTGTACACTTAAAAAGCTCTATAATCTCTACAGTGGTTTTACCCACTACAGAAATTATAGAGCCGGAAAAGTAGAGAAACTTTTTCTGGGTTTTCTCTTTTTCAATTATTTGTTGTTAATTACTGAAAAGGGTTAAATGTACCAGAACTTCCTTGTTGACCTGCCATTTGCATCATCATTTGTTGCTGCTTGATACGCTCTGCTTCCTTATTCATATTGATAGAAACAACAAGAAGGATGACCCAACCGATGAATGTCCAGTTTAGGAGGATAGATAAGACAAAGATTAGCCATTTCTGGTCTGTTTTATTTAGGAGGGCTGGTAAGATAATAAGTGCTACAAAAGGTAAAGAAAAAATTAGGAGGAAAAGTGCTGAGGGTAATGTTGCCCCAACTTCATCGCTAGCAACTCCAATTAAATATATTCCGAGGGCCCAGATGATAAATGGAATATCAGCGACGGCTAACATGATGAGGTTTGTTTGGGTTTTCTTGTCTTGTTTCTTCCAAGTTTCGTTTAGATTTTTGCTTGCTTGTTGGAAAGTTTCGCCAGTTTGATTCGTAAATTGGTTAACAGTCTGACTGGCCGTTTCTACAACAGGTTTAACTTGTTCCGGGAAGGTCTTTGATTGATTTTCTTGAGCTAGGTTAGTTGCTTGGAAAGTCTCTTCTTAATCTGCTGTAGAGTTAGTGAGTGGCTCTTCAGCAACATCATAGCTGTCAACATCTTTTTCGGCAGTTTCTACCACTTCTGTTGATGGTGCAGGTTCTCTGTAGGCTCAACAACTTCTGAGCCGTTCGTTGTTTCTACAGTCTTTTTTTGTGAGACAGTTTCTGTTACTTCGACAGTTTGTTTGGGAGTTTCTCGGACAAACTCGCCTTTCTGAGCTGCTTCAGCCATTTCTTGAATACTTGGATTACGACCATTAACTGCTTGGAAAAAATCAATCCAATCTTGTTGCTTCGTGTGTATAACCTCCAGATATCTTGATTATAAAAATGTTGATAATTACAATTATAGCAATAGTATATGGGGACTGCAATGGGAGTTTTTACTTTATTTCCTTATAATCTTCTTATCACTAAAGATGGGAAAGAGAAAGAAATAGGTTAGGATATAGACCACTAGAGGATATATCAGTGGATTATAGTTCCAGGCTTCTTGCCAATCTAGGTGTAAGAGCCTAACACTAGCGCGTGTTAGGCCTGCGCTCCAACCCTTAAGTCCAAATGGTCTTAGGATTAAACTGAGTGGTGTTGGCAGATGCAAAAGGTAGACTCCATAAACTGCCACTAAAACTAAGAGATATAATCTAAAAAAACGCTGGTGGTAGGCCCATAAGCGTGTGAAATAGTTTTTCATTAGCCAATAACTGCAAAGAGTTTTTGAGCGTTTGATTGGCGAGTAGCATCCATGATAAGAAACCAGTCAACGATTGACCAAATACCACATCCACCACATGTCAAAAGTTTACCGATACCAAGACCAACTTGTCCCAACATAAAGCGGTCGATTCCAAGAGAACCACCAAAAAGTGAGATAATAAGCATCATTGTAGGATCTTGGAAGCTGATTGAGTAAAGCATTGGAAGTTGTTGTTCAGGAAGTGCCTCAAGGCGTTGGCGGATGTGCTGCACTTGTTCTGTTGGGAAATACTTGGCATTAGTTACTAGCCATTGATCGACTGGATTCATAATTAAATACTCCTCTAGTTTATATGATATGTAAAGCTTAACATAATGTCCAGGGAGATTCAAGGTGGTCAAGGCTTTTGAAATCAATAAAAGCAACTTATTTGCAAGGTTCCGCTGTCTTATAACGAGAAGATCATTAGGATAATCCTTTCGCACTATGTTTGAGAGTGAGTTTGCTTTTATGATTTGTGATTTCTCAACACTTGTTCAAAACTTTCTGATTTAACCTTAACAGTGACTTTTTCGAGTGTTAAGGGGTGAGTGAAACTAAGGGAGTGGGCGTGTAGCATAAGTCTAGATGCTGGCTGATGACTGTAAAGTGGGTCCCCCAGAATAGCATGACCGTGATGGGACAGATGCACACGAATTTGGTGAGTTCGGCCGGTTTTTAGTTGACAGTTGACCAGACTGGCTCCTTCAAAGGTTTTGAGACGTGTGACGGTTGTATACGCACTCTGCCCTTTTCGAGGATCCACCACCCGTTTTCTACGATCGTGGCGGTCGCGTCCAATCTTATCCTTATAAACAGTTTTCTTGGTCTGAAATTTACCTTCAGTCAATGCCCAGTATTGACGCTGAATCATCTTATCTTCTAAAAGCCGGTTAAGAATTGGCAGGATAAATGGATTTTTAGCGAAGAGCACAGCTCCACTAGTCTCCATGTCTAGTCGATGAACGACGTAACAGGTCTGACCACAGTAGGCCGAAACATGATTAAGAAGAGCAATTTCCGTGGGTTCATTACCATGCGTCTTCATTCCTTCAGGCTTATTGACCACGATGAGATGCTGATCCTCATAGAGAGGTTCTACCAGACTGGCATTTCCCATAGGGATAATTTTTTCAGGGTAGTCCTCCCGGTCAAAGGTCAGGCTAATCCTACCACCTTCTTTAACAGGACTCTGCCAATTAATAGTTTCTCCATTGATAAGGACATGTTTTTTCGTGCGTAGGAAATGACGAATCTTACGAGGAATGAGGAGTTTGGTTTCTAGCAAGTCTTTGACAGTCGTTGCAGGATAAGGATTGATAATTTCTACGTGTAAAGTCATAGTTTCATTATATCATGAACGTTTAAAAGAGGACAGAACCTGTAAAAACTTGGTATAATAGGTTTATGACACTTTTTGATAATCTAAAAAACAAACTTTTTAAAGAAGAAACTAGCGGGAAGGGTAAGGGATCCCAGCCTGCTGGAAAATCGAAGGATTTACAAGATAGGATAAAAGGTCTTTTTGCCAAGAAGCCTGATGAAGTTGAACAAGCCGTTGAAGACTTGGATATGTCTCAGGAAAATCAAGAGACGTCACGTTACCAACGTTCTAAGCAAAAGAAACCTATTGATACCACCAAACCCTTAGGTAAGGTTCAGGCGTTCTTGAGCAAGTTTACGCTTTCGCCAAGAAATCCTATTCGCCGTTTCTGGCGTCGCTATCATATTGGGAAAATTCTCTTTATCATGCTAGCTGTGCTGGTTCTGACAGTAGGTTCCTACCTTTTCTATATTGCCAAGACGACCAATGTTTCAGATCTTCAAGATGCCTTGAAAGCCACTACGGTTATCTATGACAAAGAAGGCAATCAAGCTGGTTCATTGTCAGGGCAAAAAGGGACCTATGTGGAACTAGATGCTATTAGTGATAGCTTGGAGAATGCTGTCATAGCAACTGAGGACCGTACCTTTTATAAAAATAGCGGGGTTAACGTCAAGCGATTCCTCCTGGCTATTGTGTCCATGGGGCGCTTTGGTGGTGGTTCAACCATTACCCAACAGTTGGCTAAAAATGCCTTCTTGACTCAAGAACAGACTGTTACTCGTAAGGCCAAGGAATTCTTCCTCTCTTTGGAATTAACAAAGAAATATAGCAAGCAAGAAATCCTTACCATGTACCTCAATAATGCTTACTTCGGAAACGGTGTTTGGGGTGTTGAAGACGCCAGCCAAAAATACTTCGGGACAAGTGCCGCCAATCTAACCGTTGATGAAGCAGCGACTCTCGCTGGTATGCTTAAGGGACCTGAAATTTACAACCCAATTGATAATATCCTAAATTCGACCAACCGTCGAAACACTGTCCTTGCCAACATGGTTGATGACAAGAAGTTGAGTCAGGCGGACGCCGACAGTGCGGCAGGAGTTGATATGGCTAGCCGTCTGGATGATACCTATCAAGGGACCGGCGATGACTACAAGTATCCATCTTACTTTGATGCTGTCATTGAAGAAGCTACAAAGACTTATGGCTTGAGTGAGGATGAAATCGTTAAAAATGGTTACAAAATCTACACAGAGATGGATGCCAACTCACAAGCTAACATGCAACAAACCTATGAAAATACCTATCTCTTCCCTAAATCAGAAAGTGATGGTAGTACAGCTCAGTCAGCTAGTGTGGCACTTGATCCAACAACTGGAGCGGTCCGCGGTCTAGTAGGTCGTGTAGGTGGCACTAGTGATACAACCTTCCGTAACTTTAATTATGCGACTCAAGGGAAGCGTAGTCCTGGTTCGACTATCAAACCATTACTGGTCTATGCCCCAGCTCTGGCTTCAGGATGGAGCATCAATGAGGACCTTCCTAATAAACCAATCGACTATAACGGCTATACTCCAACCAACTACGGTGGTGTTGAGACAGAGGATGTGCCCATGTATCAAGCTTTGGCCAACTCCTACAATATCCCAGCAGTTTACCTCTTTAATCAAATCGGTATTCAAAAGGGGATTAGTTACGGTCAAAAATTTGGTCTTAACTTTGACAATGTTCCGGAAGAACTTGGAATTTCACTTGGTGGTGGTGTGACAGCCAGTCCTCTTCAAATGGCTCAGGCTTATGCGACCTTTGCTAATGGTGGTGAGATGAATACAGCTTATTTCATCACTAAAATTGAAAATGCCAGTGGAGATATTATTGCTACCCATAGTAAGAAGTCTAAACGTGTTGTCAGCCAGTCAGTAGCTAACCAGATGACTAGCATGATGCTTGGTACCTTCTCAAATGGTTCCGCTGTGAATGCCAACTACACGGGTTACACAATGGCAGGTAAGACAGGTACTGTTCAGGCTGAATTCAACAAGGATTTGACTAGTGATCAGTGGGTGATTGGTTATACTCCTGATGTGGTCATGACGACCTGGATTGGTTTTGATAAGACTGACGAAAGTCACTACCTGACAGGAGCTAGCTCGGGAACAGCTTCGACAATCTTCAGCTATATCGCTGCGGATGTTTTACCAAATACACCAGGTACTGAGTTTACTGTTGAAAATGCCTATGCAGCTGATGGTCAAACCCTAGACTATACGGCAGATCCAAATGACTCACGTAATAGTAGTAACAAGTCATGGACAGATAAGGCATCAGATGTTGTGAATGATGTTAAAGATCAGGCAAGTAGCCTATGGGATAAGGTTACAGACTCCTTCTCAGGTCTGTTTAGATAGCTTGTCAATTGCACCTAAAAGTGGTAAGATAAAAAGAACGGAGGCGTTATGGCACAGAAAAAAGCAAGCCTAGCGTGTGCTGAATGCGGGAGCCGAAACTACTCAATTAATGTGAGTAGCACTCCCAAACCAACACGACTAGAAGTTAACAAATTTTGTAAACATTGTAAAAAATACACCTTGCATAAGGAAACAAGATAGGAGACACCGTGAGACAAACTGGAAGTATTTTCAAAGTCTTGAAAGACACGACTTGGCCAGACCGTAAACAACGCTGGCATGATTTTATTTCAGTTCTTGAGTATACTGCGTTCTTCACTGTCATCATTTATGCGTTTGATGAATTGTTGAGTCGCGCTATGTCAGCACTGATTAACTTTTTCTAAAGAAAACACAAAAAGAGTGGGAATGCCTGCTCTTTTTTGTTATAATAAATGCAGATAAAAGCGAGAACAGGGGCCATCAGGCTTTTTTATTACGCTTTGAATTAAACCATAGGCAGTCATTTACATTTAACACTCGCATCTAGAAGATAGCTAGCCAAAGGTGTTTAAATGTCATTTAGAAAAAAGAAAGGAATCCTAAAATGCTAGATTCATTCGACAAGGGCTGGTTCGTCCTTCAAACGTATTCAGGATACGAAAACAAAGTTAAAGAAAACCTTTTGCAACGTGCCCAAACTTATAACATGCTTGAAAATATTTTGCGTGTTGAAATCCCAACTCAAACTGTAAATGTTGAGAAAAACGGTAAAGTTAAAGAAGTGGAAGAAAACCGCTTCCCTGGTTACGTTCTTGTTGAGATGGTAATGACAGACGAAGCATGGTTCGTTGTCCGTAATACTCCGAACGTTACTGGTTTCGTTGGTTCTCACGGTAACCGTTCTAAACCAACACCACTTTTGGAAGAAGAAATCCGTCAAATCTTGATTTCAATGGGTCAAACTGTTGATGTCTTTGATACTAATATCAAGGTTGGTGATGTGGTTCAAATCATTGATGGTGCCTTTATGGGTCAAGAAGGCCGTGTTGTAGAAATTGAAAACAACAAGGTTAAAATCATGATTAACATGTTTGGTTCAGAAACAGCTGCTGAACTTGAACTTTACCAAATTGCTGAACTTTAAGATGGATAAAAAGAGGTTGGGATAAGAGACTTCAACCTCGAAAGACTATCTCATTAAACTTGAGGGAGAGGCTAGAAACTAGATTTTTGAAATTTAGTTCTGTGTCACTCCCTTTTTTTCTAACGGATGATGAATTACAAACGATTTTACGATAGGATTAGTACTCCTTTACGTTCTTACGCTAAGGTTTTAGAAGGCTTGAACAAAATTATAACTAGGACTTTTTACCTGCTTTTTCCTATATTTCTTATTTGGGTTTTGCTAAGGGGTGGCTGGTTTATTCTCTCTACGACAGTGCTTATTATGGGGGGAGGCTTTTTCCTTCTTTCTCTTGGTCGTAGTCTCTATAATCGACCGCGTCCATACCATACTTGGGCTATCCAACCCCTTATTAAGAAGGACAGTCTAGGCAAGTCCTTTCCCAGCCGGCATGTTTTCTCAGCGACTGTTATAGCTATGTTGGCGCTGACGCTTAACCCCTGGCTAGGTGGGGCTATGCTTTTTCTGGCGGGTGCTCTAGCTCTTTTACGCGTGCTAGGTGGTGTTCACTATCCTAGTGATGTTTTGGCAGGCTACGTCATTGGAATCCTTGTGGGTCTTCTTCTTTACCTATAGAAAATCTAGTCCTTCTTTGAAAGAGGAGGGCTTTTTTCGTTGAAAAAAGAAAGGTACCTCTGGGGCACCTTTCCTTTTGCTCTAAAATTCGAGTTGGCAATTAAAGGCTGTTCCCACCATTAGATATTGGCTTAGTTTAGGACATGTTCTGTAATAGCTTGAGCCACACCATGTTCATCATTTGAAGTCGTTACTAAGTTTGCTGTTTCCTTGACACCTTCAGGTGCATTGCCCATAGCAATTTCCAGGCCAGCTAGAGCCAGCATAGGACTGTCGTTGAAGTTATCTCCGATTGTCATGACTTGTTCAAGAGGAAGGTCGTAATATTTGGCAACCTCGATGAGAGCGTGTTCCTTAGAAACATGTTTTGCTGTGACCTCAAGGTAGTTATCTTTGGATAAGTAGAATGCTGTCTGTGTAAAATCCATGCTTAGGAGTTTTTGATGGAGGTCCTGAATAACTTCAGGCTCATCAATCAACAAAAGCTTGTGGATAGGAGGCTCTGAATCTGAGACCGTGTCTTGCAGCTCCTTAATAATAGAAGATTCACCCGTGATGCTTCCTTCCAACTGAGACCATTTGTCTAGTTTGTTGGTAATCCAGTCCTTGCCAGAGTAGATATTCACAGAGACACTTGGGTAATCTGTAGATAAGTAGTTAAGAAGTTCTTGAATCTCAGCTTTATCCACAGGGTGCTGGATGATAGTACGATTACCCTCAAGTACTAAGGCGCCGTTGTAATAGGCGATGGGATTGTCATGAAGTCCCAGTTTATGAGCAATTGGTTGCATCCCTAGTGGCGAACGGGCAGAAGCTAAAACAAAGGGAATATTTGCCTTTTCAAGCTCTGGCATTACCTCAATCAGTTTCTCATCCACCTGGTGGTTACTAGTAAGAATAGTGCCATCAATGTCACTGATAATCAAACGAATATTACTCATAATCTCTATCCTTTCCATCGTATAAAATCGTTACTTTATCTTTAAGAGCTTCGACCAAATCAGGATCAGGTTCTTTATCTGTAATCCAGTAGTCAAAGTCTTCAATCTTGTCCAAGATATATTTGGAGTGCTTTTCATATTTATCAGATTCAGCAATAAGTATCTTGGTTCTAGCAGCTTGCATGGCCAGTTGTTTGACAGCAACGTCCTCTTCATCTTCATAGCTGACCACTCCTTGATTGAGACTGCTGCTCCAAAGAAGGCTAAGTCAAATCGTAGATGTTGCAAGAGCTGGGCTTCGTGAAGCGAATAGTAGAAGCGGTTTTTACTGTAAAATCTTCCTCCCAAGAGATGAAAGTCGATTCCTTCTTTGCCACTTAGGACCAAGGCATTGTCCAAAGAGTGAGAGTAGACAGTGACCTTCTTAGTCAATTTTTGTGAAATTTCAAGCATCAAGGTAGAGAACATCGAAGAAGAGGAGAGACTGGTCTTTGACCAAGCTAAGCGCTAGGTCTGCCATTTTTTATTGTCTTCAGTGAGTTCTTTCTGACGTTCCTGGAAGCCAAGAACAGTGGTATTTTTTACTGGAAGAATGCCACCATGAGTACGCTGAGCCAGATTCCTCTGGCTGAGGTAGTCGAAATCTCTTCTGACGGTATCTTTGGAAAAACCTAATGCGTCAACCATTTCCTTGACAGATAGGTTTCCGCGCTCTTCCAAAAGTGTTAATATTTTCTCTAATCGTTGTTCCTGATACATGAGTCACCTTTTTTCTTATACTAGATAGCATCTTTTTGCTTTTTTGTTACATAAAAGCGCAAAAAAACTTAAAAAGAACGAAAAAGATGGAAAATAGACTCAGGTGAATTTGCCTTTTAAAGTTTCCTTATCATCTTTAAAAATCCTTCAAAAATGCTATAATAGAAGCATTACGAATATTGGAGAGAAACCATGAGTTTTTACAATCATAAAGAAATCGAGCCTAAGTGGCAAAAATACTGGGCCGATAATCACACTTTTAAGACAGGAACAGACGCCTCAAAACCTAAGTTTTATGCGCTTGACATGTTTCCTTATCCATCTGGAGCGGGTCTTCACGTAGGACACCCAGAAGGCTATACAGCGACTGATATCCTCAGCCGTTTCAAACGTGCACAAGGTTACAACGTCCTTCACCCAATGGGATGGGATGCTTTTGGTTTGCCTGCAGAGCAATATGCTATGGATACAGGGAATGACCCAGCGGAATTCACAGCAGAAAACATTGCTAACTTCAAACGCCAAATCAATGCGCTTGGATTCTCTTACGACTGGGACCGTGAAGTCAGTACGACAGATCCGAACTACTACAAGTGGACGCAGTGGATCTTCACTAAGCTTTACGAAAAAGGCTTGGCCTATGAAGCAGAAGTGCCAGTAAACTGGGTGGAAGAATTGGGAACAGCTATCGCCAACGAAGAAGTTCTTCCAGATGGAACATCTGAGCGTGGTGGCTATCCAGTTGTTCGTAAACCAATGCGCCAATGGATGCTCAAAATCACTGCCTATGCTGAGCGCTTGCTCAATGACTTGGATGACCTTGACTGGCCAGAGTCTATCAAGGACATGCAACGCAACTGGATTGGTAAATCAACTGGTGCCAATGTCACTTTCAAAGTAAAAGGGATAGACAAGGAATTTACAGTCTTTACTACTCGTCCAGATACTCTTTTTGGTGCGACCTTCACTGTTTTGGCTCCTGAGCATGACTTGGTAGATGCCATTACAACATCTGAACAAGCTGAGGCTGTAGCTGACTACAAACACCAAGCCAGCCTTAAATCAGACTTGGCGCGTACAGACCTTGCCAAGGAAAAAACAGGGGTTTGGACTGGTGCTTATGCCATCAATCCTGTCAATGGTAAAGAAATCCCAATCTGGATTGCTGACTACGTTCTTGCTAGCTACGGAACTGGTGCTGTCATGGCCGTACCTGCCCACGATGAGCGTGACTGGGAATTTGCTAAACAGTTTGGACTTCCAATCGTAGAAGTATTGGAAGGTGGAAACGTTGAAGAAGCTGCCTATACAGAAGACGGCCTTCACGTCAACTCTGACTTCTTGAACGGCCTCAACAAAGAAGAAGCGATTGCTAAAATTGTGTCTTGGTTGGAAGAAAAAGGCTTTGGTCAAGAAAAAATCACTTACCGTCTTCGTGACTGGCTCTTTAGCCGTCAACGTTACTGGGGTGAACCAATCCCAATTATTCATTGGGAAGATGGAACTTTAACAGCTGTGCCAGAAAGTGAACTCCCACTTGTCTTGCCAGTAACCAAGGACATCCGCCCTTCAGGTACTGGTGAAAGCCCATTGGCTAACTTGACAGACTGGCTTGAAGTGACTCGTGAAGATGGCGTCAAAGGTCGTCGTGAGACGAATACCATGCCACAATGGGCAGGTTCAAGCTGGTACTACCTCCGCTATATCGATCCACACAACACAGAGAAATTGGCTGACGAGGACCTCCTTAAACAATGGTTGCCAGTAGATATTTACGTGGGTGGTGCAGAACACGCCGTGCTCCACTTGCTTTACGCTCGTTTCTGGCACAAATTCCTCTATGACCTTGGTGTTGTACCTACTAAGGAGCCATTCCAAAAACTCTTTAACCAAGGAATGATTTTGGGAACAAGCTATCGTGATCACCGTGGGGCTCTTGTGGCGACTGACAAGGTTGAAAAACGTGATGGTTCATTCTTCCACATGGAAACAGGGGAAGAATTGGAGCAAGCACCGGCTAAGATGTCTAAATCCCTCAAGAACGTTGTCAATCCAGACGATGTGGTGGAACAATACGGTGCTGATACCCTTCGTGTCTATGAAATGTTCATGGGACCACTCGATGCTTCAATCGCTTGGTCTGAAGAAGGATTGGAAGGAAGCCGTAAATTCCTTGACCGTGTTTACCGTTTGATTACAAGTAAAGAAATCGTTGCGGAAAACAATGGCGCTCTTGACAAGGTTTATAACGAAACAGTTAAATCTGTCACTGAGCAAGTCGAGTCTATGAAATTCAACACAGCTATTGCTCAACTCATGGTCTTTGTCAATGCGGCCAACAAGGAAGATAAACTTTATGTGGATTACGCCAAAGGCTTTATCCAATTAATCGCCCCATTTGCACCTCACTTGGCAGAAGAACTCTGGCAAACAGTCGCAGAAACAGGTGAGTCTATCTCTTATGTAGCTTGGCCAACATGGGACGAAAGTAAATTGGTTGAAGACGAAATCGAAATCGTCGTTCAAATCAAAGGTAAAGTCCGTGCCAAACTCAAGGTTGCGAAAGATCTTTCACGCGAAGAGTTACAAGAAGTCGCTCTGGCTGACGAAAAAGTCAAATCAGAGATTGATGGCAAGGAAATCGTGAAAGTAATTGCGGTACCGAACAAGCTTGTGAACATTGTTGTGAAATAACCAATTTGTTTGCTGATTTGCAACCTTAAACAGTTCCCCAAACTGTTTGAGCTAACTAAATTCCGTTTATATTGTTGTGGAATAAGAAATAAATCCTCTAGAGTTAGACTCTGGAGGATTTTGGATCTTCTTGACAAGAAAACGATATTTTGTTAATATCGTTAACAAAAAGAAGGAAACTATGAATAAGAAAGAACTGCATAAGTTTAATAATCGTTTTAACAGCTTTGCCTTAGCCTTTGAACGGTTGAAAAAGAATCAGCATAGAAATAGTATTGATAAATCAATCACTATTAATGAAGTCCATTTGATTGACCTGATAGGTCGGAATCAGCCTGTGAATCTAGTGAAATTATCTGAGTTACTTGAAGTATCAAGGAGCGCTATTACTCAGAGTGTTAGACGTTTAACCAAGAAAGACCTCGTTACTTTTGAATTTGCACAGGATAATGAAAAAAATAAATATCTGAGATTATCTGAAAAAGGAATTAAAGTTTTTAACATCCATAAAGAGCAGCAAGAACATATTGAAAAAGCCATCTTTTCAGTTTTAAGAAACTATAGTGAGGAGGACCTTCAAATGGTTATGAAACTGATGGATGATGTTGAACAGGTATGGCGAGAATTACCGTGGTAAAAGTCACGGTAATTTTAAAATCATATTGTTAATTATATTAACAAAAAAGAGGAAGATATGAATATACAAATTGAACTTATCTCAAAGTCTGAGTTAGCAGACGAATCTTTTAATATTGTCATTAATGGCTTAAAACCAAGAGAAACATATCGAGTCGAGATGTACCTAACTGACTATTATTGTATCAATGCTCCCATGCGTTTAGCTCATGATGTTTTATGGAAATCAGCAGCGACTTTTGTATCAGATACGAATGGTATTATTGATATGTCACAAACTCCATCTTGTTCTGGCTCTTATGAAGGCATTTCAGCAATGGGACTATTTTTTAATGCCAAGCCCTTGACCAATAAGAGAAAGAAACTTCCAAACTCTCTCTCTAAAATTCCCTTATTAGATCATTTTTTTGTGGGAATCAAAATTATGCAAGGAGATACTGTCATTGCAGAGAGAACTTTCACAAGACATTACATGAGTTCGCAAATTAGTCATCAAGATATTTACGGGAAACATTTTCAAGGGAGACTCTTCTATGATAAAAAGGCAATGAAAACACCAGCATTGATTATTGTGAGCGGTAGTGAAGGAAGGATTGAAAAGGCACAGAATATAGCTCAGCTTTTATCTTCTAGAGGTTATATTTGCCTAGCAGTTGCCTACTTTGGTTTAGAGGGGTTACCAAAACATTTGGAACGTACTCCTTTAGAGTGCCTTGTGGAAGCAAAGGATTATCTACGTCAGCATCCTCGAGTAGATAGTGAAAGAATTGGAATCTATGGACGGTCTAAGGGGGCAGAGTTGGTTTTAGCTGAGGAGAGCCTTTTTAATGACGTTCAATGTTTGGTACTAAATTCACCCTCTGATGTGGTGTATGAAGGGATAGAAGGGAAATGGAACTCTCATACTTCTTCTTGGACGCATTTGCAAAAAGAACTTCCCTATCAAAAGTTTCGACTTAGAGATTATCTGTTCAGCAAACTTTTTAGAAAACCTATCCCTAAAGATTGCTCTGCTAGAATAGATATTGGTCAAATGCATTCACCAATCTTGTTGCTCGGAAGTACTGTTGATGAAATATGGGATGCCTCGTCAGCAATTGATGATATTGTCTCACATTATAAAGGACACTACATTACATTTAAAAAATATCATGAAACAGGTCACATGTTGACAGTGGCTTATCAACCAAATCACCGTTATCGAAAAGATTGGCGTTTATTGATGAAAGAGAGTAAGGACTCTTGGCTGGCTACGATTCATTTTTTTGATAGGCATTTGAAGAAGCAATAAAAATAGCTTATAAATATGCTATAATAGTCCCAACTAAGATAAAAACACAGTTCTGGTTGGTAGTCCAGACGTAGGCGAGCCTATCAGTAACCTAAGGATATGAATAGAAATAAAGGGTAGTCTCCTCAGGCTACTCTTTATTGTCAAAAAAAGCATTAGAAAAATAAGAAAATCCAAACAATAATTAACTTTCTGAAAAGTGGAGACAATTGCTCAAAAATGCTATAATAGTCAGCATATACAGGCTATTAATAACAAAAAAGAAGTACCTATTCGATTGGAGGAGTTCCATGTATAAAGATGACAGTTTAACCTTGCACACTGACTTGTATCAAATTAATATGATGCAGGTTTACTTTAACCAAGGTATTCACAATAAAAAGGCTGTTTTCGAAGTTTATTTCCGTCAACTTCCGTTTAAAAATGGCTTTGCTGTGTTTGCAGGTTTGGAGCATATTGTCAACTATCTTGAAAATCTGACCTTCTCAGAAACTGATATTGCTTATCTGAAAGATCTAGGTTATCCTGAAGATTTTCTGGACTATCTAGCCAACCTAAAACTTGAGTTGACTATCAATTCAGCCCTTGAAGGTGATTTGGTATTTGCTAATGAACCGATTTTCCAAGTGGAAGGTCCCTTGGCTCAGTGTCAGTTAGTAGAGACTGCCTTGCTAAATATCCTCAATTACCAGATTCTTATTGCGACAAAAGCAGCTCGCATTCGCTCTGTCATTGAGGATGCTCCTTTGTTGGAGTTTGGGACACGTCGTGCACAAGAGATGGATGCAGCAATCTGGGGGGCGCGTGCAGCCGTAATTGGTGGTGCTGATGCAACGTCAAATGTACGTGCCGGCAAGATTTTTGGAATCCCAGTTTCTGGTACCCATGCCCATGCCCTTGTCCAAGCCTATGGAAACGATTATGATGCCTTTAAAGCCTATGCATCTACTCATAAAGACTGCATATTTCTTGTGGATACCTATGATACTCTTAAGATTGGTGTTCCAGATGCTATCCGTGTGGCTAAAGAGCTAGGTGATAAGATTAATTTCTTGGGTGTTCGTCTTGATTCAGGTGACTTGGCTTATCTATCGAAGCAGGTCCGTAAGCAACTGGATGCAGCTGGTTTCCCTGATGCCAAGATTTACGCTTCAAACGACCTTGATGAAAATACCATCCTCAACTTGAAGATGCAGAAGGCCAAGATTGATGTCTGGGGAGTGGGTACTAAGCTTATCACTGCCTATGATCAACCAGCCTTGGGTGCTGTCTACAAGATTGTCTCAATGGAAGATGATCAAGGGGTCATGCATGATACTATCAAGTTGTCTAACAATGCTGAGAAAGTTTCGACACCGGGTAAAAAGCAAGTCTTGCGTATTACGAGTCGTGCCAAGGGCAAATCAGAAGGTGACTATATCACCTTCGCAGACACGGATGTTAATGCTTTAGAAGAAATTAATATGTTCCACCCAACATATACCTACATTAATAAGACTGTTCGTGATTTCGATGCAGTGCCTCTCTTGGTCCCAATCTACGACAAGGGGCAACTAATCTATGACTTACCAAGTCTTGATGAAATCAAGGCTTATGCGACTAAGAAATTGGACGAACTTTGGAATGAGTATAAGCGCGTGCTTAACCCTCAAGATTATCCAGTTGATTTGGCTAAAGATGTCTGGGATAATAAGATGACCTTGATTGATAATATCCGTAAGAAAGCTCATGACCTGTCAGAGTAAAAGGAGAAATTATGACTTTGCAAGAAACTATTATTGCTCAACTAGGCGTTAAACCTAGCATTGATCCAAAGGAAGAGATTCGAAAATCCGTTGATTTTTTGAAGGCCTACATGCTCAAACATCCATTCCTTAAAACATATGTTTTGGGAATCTCAGGAGGTCAGGATTCTACATTGGCTGGCCGCCTAGCACAACTTGCGGTTGAAGAGCTTCGTGCAGAGACAGGAAAAGACTATCAGTTTATCGCCATTCGATTGCCATATGGTGTCCAAGCAGATGAAGATGATGCCCAACGTGCTCTTGCTTTTATCAAGTCAGATGTGAGTCTTGTGATTAATATCAAAGAAGCTGTAGATGGTCAGGTTGCTGAACTTGCCAAGGCAGGTGTCACCGTTTCTGATTTCAACAAGGGAAATATCAAGGCCCGTCAACGTATGATTACCCAATACGCGGTCGCGGGTGAAAATAGTGGGGCAGTTATCGGGACAGACCACGCCGCTGAAAACCTTACAGGCTTTTTCACAAAATTTGGTGATGGTGGTGCAGATATCTTGCCACTCTTTCGTCTAAACAAGCGTCAAGGTGCAGCCCTTCTTGCAGAACTTGGTGCGGACAAGGCCCTATATGAAAAAGTTCCAACAGCTGACTTGGAAGAGGATAAACCAGGAATCGCTGATGAAGTGGCACTTAGAGTGACCTATTGTGAAATTGATGACTACCTTGAAGGCAAGGAAGTCTCAGCCAAAGCCCAGGAAACGATTGAGTCTTGGTGGCGTAAAGGCCAACACAAACGTCACCTACCAATCACTATTTTTGATGATTTTTGGAAATAAGAGGAGAAATGAGTTATGATTAAAGCTTAGATTGATTTTTGGAAACGTGCCTTTGACTTTAGCGGCCGTTCGACTCGTCCAGATTACTGGTGGGCTTACTTAGTTAATGTCATTATTATTACTATTCTTACTGTTTTTGTGTTCTTATTCCTTTCTTCAGTAATGTTTATCTTAGTGACCCAGCTCTGTTGAATAATCCGACTGAACTGCAAAAAATAATTATTACCTATGCTTGGCCACTAATGCTTTTTAGCTTAATTGAACTTATCCCTCAATTGTCTCTACAAATACGTCGTTTGAGAGATGCAGGTATTCATCCAGCTTGGGTACTTCTAAATTATATAGGACTTGTACCAATCTTGGCTATCTTCTTATTGATTGGAAGCATTGTACTCCTAATCATGTCTTGTAAGCAAACGAAACTAGCACCTGAAACGCAGTTTGATAAAGTTGAATAAGATTGTCGTAACTCTAGGTCAAACCTAGGGTTATTTTTAAGTTGAATTTTCAGAAATTAGTGATAAAATAGAGAGGAATAAGGATTAAAAGGAGGAATCTTATGACTTCACTATCAACAGATTTCACAGATAAACTATTTGCAGACTATGAGGCCAATACCAAGTACAGTGCTATTGGGAATGCTGTAACTCACAATGGCTTGCTCAAATCCATCGAAACACGTCAATCAGAAGTTGAGAATGACTATGTTTTCTCAATCGATTTGACTAAAGATGAGGTGTCTAACCAAAAAGCTTCAGGACGTTGCTGGATGTTTGCGGCACTAAATACTTTCCGTCACAAATTAATCTCAGACTTCAAATTGGAAAGTTTCGAGCTTTCTCAAGCCCACACTTTCTTCTGGGACAAGTATGAAAAATCAAACTGGTTCTTGGAACAAATCATTGCTACAGCAGATCAAGAGATTGGCAGTCGTAAGGTTAAATTCCTTTTGGATACCCCACAACAAGATGGTGGACAATGGGATATGGTCGTATCACTTTTTGAAAAATACGGTGTTGTACCAAAATCAGTTTATCCAGAATCTGTAGCTTCAAGTAATAGTCATGAGCTTAATCAATACCTCAATAAGTTTCTTCGACAAGATGCCCAAATCTTGCGTGATTTGATTGCTGGCGGTGCTGATCAGGCTGCTGTTCAAGCTAAGAAGGAAGAGCTTCTTCAAGAAATCTTCAACTATCTTGCCATGACTCTTGGTTTACCACCACGTCAGTTTGATTTTGCCTACCGAGATAAAGATGACAACTATCAAGCTGAGAGAAATATCACACCACAAGCTTTCTTTGAAAAATATGTGGGTCTTAAACTGAGTGATTATGTGTCAGTTATCAATGCTCCAACAGCTGATAAACCTTATGGAAAATCTTACACTGTTGAGATGTTGGGTAATGTTGTAGGTGCACCAAGTGTTCGTTATATCAACCTCCCAGTGGACCGTTTCAAAGAGCTTGCTATTGCACAGATGAAGGCTGGAGAAACTGTTTGGTTTGGTTCAGATGTTGGTCAAGTTTCAGACCGTCAAAAAGGTATTCTTGCAACTAATGTTTACGATTTTACAGCTAGCATGGATATTAACTTGACTCAAGACAAGGCAGGACGTTTGGACTACAGCGAATCTCTCATGACTCATGCCATGGTATTGACTGGGGTTGATTTGGATGCCGATGGCAGACCTGTTAAATGGAAGGTTGAAAACTCTTGGGGAGACAAGGTCGGACAAAAAGGTTATTTTGTAGCTTCTGATGCCTGGATGGATGAATATACTTATCAAATCGTTGTTCGCAAAGATTTCCTTACAGCTGAAGAATTAGCAGCTTATGAAGCAGAGCCACAAGTACTTGCTCCCTGGGATCCAATGGGAGCCCTTGCTTCAAAATAAGATAATACATGAAAACACTGGAAATTTTCCAGTGTTTTTTATAGTTTCTTTAAAATTTATCGATAAAAAAAGAGTTATCCAATCGGATAACCCTTCTTATTTCTTATTCTTCTGCTGTAGCAGTGTTTGAATTCGAATGCTCAGAGCCGTTAGAGGCCGATGTCGATGGATTTGTTGAAGCATCAGGCCCATACTGTTGACTATCTTGTGAACTTGATGAGTCACTGCTTTGGCTAGAGTCCGAACTTGATGATGAGCTAGATGTTCCAAGTGACCCTGTGTAAATATTTGATGTTGAAGAACCAGTAAGGAAGACATAGCTACCATTGTTATAAACACCACTAGGCATTTCAAAATCTTCAGAACCCGCACCATACTTCTGGTTAAGATATCTACTTGTTACACCGTAGATTTTCTTAGCGATATTAAGGTCTGAACCATAAAGTGGTTTTTTACGGTTTTTGTAACCTGTCCAAATCGCCATTGCATACTTAGTATTGTAACCAACGAAAGTTTCATCCGGAACCATAAGGTCAGCATAGACACCACTTTCTTTTTGTACTTTATAGTACTCATCGTCACTGTAGTTAGATGTACCAGTCTTACCAGCATTGATTGTACCACGAACATAAGCGTCAGTTGCTGTACCACCTGTCAATACTTGTTTCAACATACTTGACATCATGTAGGCTGTTTGTGGTGACATGGCTTCGACACCTTTAGAATCAAATGATTTAGTTGAACCATCTTCAAATTTGATTGATTTAATGTAAGATGGTTTATAGTAAGTACCACCATTTGCAAAGGCTGCATAAGCTGCGGCCATCTTCTCACTTGATGCACCATACTTAGAATCTGATGATGTTGTTGAAGATGAGATCGCATTTGAGTAGTACATTTTTGGATACTCGATACCCAAATTCTTCAAGAAGGATTGAGCATATTCCAAACCAGCAGCTTGGAGTGCTTTAACGGCTGTAACGTTACGTGATTGTTGAAGTGCATAAGTCAATGAAATGCTTCCGTAATACTTACGGTCCCAGTTGTAAACTGGTGTTGAAGAACCTGGGAAATTGTAAGGATTATCGTAAACAGTCGTACCAGTGTTTGTATAAATACCTTTTTCAATAGCAGGAGCATAGTCAGTGATTGGTTTCATTGTAGAACCCCAGTCACGGTCTGTTTGAACAGCTTGGTTGGTACCAAGTGCAACGTTTTCGTCTTGGTGGCGTGATCCCAATTGGGCAACGACACGACCATTAGTAACATCAATAATAGTAGAAGCAACTTGGAGGCTATCTTTTGGATAGTCTACATAGCCGTTAGTATTATAAACGTTCCAGATATATTTTTGAATATCTGAATTAAGATTAGTGTGGACGTCGAGACCTGCTGAGTAGATATCAGTATTGGCATCAGTAGATACCTGTTCAATAACTTGTTTGATGTAGTTATCTAAATATGGCTCATAGCCAGCTTTCTTCGTAAGTGGAAGAAGGCCATCTGATACATCAGTTGCTTTAGCTTGCTCGTACTCTTCTTTAGAAATGTTTTTGTCTTCATACATTTCACTAAGAACAGTGTTACGACGTTCTTTGGCAGCATCTGGATTAGCATAAGGGTTATATTGTGTTGGTGCCTGTGGGATTCCAGCAAGAAGAGCTGCTTGGGCAACAGAGAGGCTGATCAAGTCCTTACCGAAGTAAGCTTTAGCTGCCGTCTTCATACCGTAGTAACCATTACCCATATAAACCTTATTAATATAGAAGGTCAAGATTTTTTGTTTCGTGAATCGATGCTCCATTTGGAGTGACAACCAGATTTCTTGTGACTTACGTTTAAGGGTTTGGTCAGAAGTGTTAGTTGAGAAGTAAGCCAACTTAATCAACTGTTGGTCGAGTGTAGACCCCCCTTGGGTGCTACCACGACGAAGGTTATTAACAGCTGCCCCCATGATACGGTAGACGTCAATCCCACGGTGTGTGAAGAAACGTTTATCCTCGATAGAGGTGATGGCATTAACTAGAGTTGTTGGAATTTCATCTGTTGATGCACTCTCACGTTTCTCAGCTCCCAAGTCGGCAACAAGACTACCATTAGCGTCGTAAATCTTACTTGAGTTTGTTGATTGCAGTTTGTTCTCGGTAAGTTTAGGAACACTGCTAACATAGTAGACAAAGAGGCTACCACCAGCGATGACACAGACTACAAAGAAAGTAAGCAGTCCAATAAATCCGTATTTTACAACACGCCAGCCCAAACTTTGGTCTGAAGCGGCAGAGCGTTTTCCTTTGCTATAGCGAGAAGAATCTGAACGCTTGCCCGTGATGTTTTTAGCACGTTTAGTCGAACCGTTAAGTGATTCTTTAAAGTTGCTGAAATTAAATTTAGCCATTATGTGTTACCACCTAATAATTTTTCAATGATTTCTAAATAAGGAACTTGAGGATAAGCTGCTTCTGCAATTGCATAGCCTCTTTTTTTGATATAATCAAGAGGCATTGATTTTGCCCCTTTATCGATCTGATAAAAAGCGATTAGGTCTTTGGCAGGCAGAAGGTAGGTTTCCTTAAGCGTCGAGAAGTGAAGTAGCACGAAGCAGATACCATTTTGACTGATGACCTGAGACATGTGCTCAATTTGATGCGCATGAAAGTTTTTCATAGGCATGGATGTCTTTTGTCGTGTCTCTTTGGCTTCAAAATCAATGTAGTATCCTTTGTAAACACCAGAGTAGTCAGTAGTAGAGGCTTGCCTAAAGTAAGCTTCTACAATCTTTGCTCGTGAGCGTTTGGGATAATCAACTTTGACAATTTGAACAGGAGTGGGTTTTTTATGAATAACGGCTAAACCGCGCGACAAATAGTAATCATTAGTCGCGTTAATAGCAGATTCAAAGCTCATCCCCCGATTGGCAAAGTCAATTCTATTTGATTTTTCAGGACGTACTTGTGGTATCTTACGAGATATCTGATGGGGATAGTTTACCATTTTATTCCCTTCTTCTTTATAAGATATGCATAAAGACTATTTTATTATACCATAAAATGAACGAGGAAAACAATAAATGACATCACTACTGGTAACTGGCTATAAGAGTTTTGAACTTGGTATTTTTAAAGACAAAGACCCTAAAGTAACCATTATCAAGAAAGCAATCAAACGTGATTTTAAGCGTTTCTTGGATGATAGTGTGGATTGGATGATTTTTACCGGCAACCTCGGTTTTGAATTTTGGGCACTAGAAGTAGCCAAAGAACTTCAGAAAGAGTATCCTTTGAAGTTAGCGACCCTTTTTCCTTTTGAAACGCATGGTCAGAATTGGAATGAAGCGAATCAAACAAAACTGGCAGCCTTTAAGCAGGTTGATTTTGTCAAGTATGGCTTTCCCGCTTACCAATCTCCAGCACAGTTTAAACAATTTAATCAGTTTCTCATTGATAATACAGATCAGGCTTATTTATTTTATGAACCTGAAAATGAAACAAATCTGAAATATTTTTACGGTATGATGTTAGAAGCAAGGGATTATCCCGTATCTAGACTGACTTTTGATGACCTCAATGAAATCATGTCGGAATAGGGTATAATTGAGTTTTAAACTTGCATTTTTATCTTTTTTTATGTATCATAGAAATGTTAGACAGTAAAGTATTAGTAAGTTGGATAAGACAAGTATTGGAGAAGAATAATGGCTAAGATTAATTTAACGCCCAAGAAAATCTACGAACAAGAATTTAAAACAAGCATGCGTGGATACGACAAAAAAGAAGTTGATGAGTTTCTAGACGATGTAATCAAAGATTACGGTGTCTATATTGCTCTAGTTAAGGAATTGCAAGAAGAGAATGCAAAACTGAAGGCTAAGACTTCATCAGCTCCTGCTAGTCGCCCAGCATACGCAAGTGCGACAAGTGAGCCATTACGTGCAAATGCCAATGTTGCTTCGGCTTCAAACTATGATATCTTAAAACGTATCAGTCGATTGGAAAAAGAGGTCTTTGGAAAACAAATCGTCGAATAAAACTAGTTTGTGCAATTTTTGGATAATCGCATGGTTGCTAGTCTTCCATGAGGAAAGTCCATGCTAGCACTGGCTGTGATGCCAGTAGTGTTTGTGCTAGGTGAATTAATAAGCCTAGGGACTTGATTTTCAAGTTACGGCGAGCGAACTGGCTAAGTCTTCGGATAGGTTTTAGTAGCTCTGAAAGTGCCACAGTGACGGAGTTTTTAGGGAAACCTAAAAAGTGGAACGCGGTAAACCCCTCAAGCTAGCAACCCAAACTTTGGTAGGGGCATGGGATGGCTGGAAACGAACGGACCATCCTGACTGCTTTGCAGTAGACAGATGATTATCGAAGGAAGTGGTACCTAGTCACTTCTGGAACAGAACATGGCTTATAGAAAATTGCATATAGGTGAGGCTGGGACACATGTCTCAGCCTTCTTTTAGCAAGAATTCTCTCTTTTACAACTACATCTAAAGAAAAGAGTGGGAGATAAGCTATCAGTTAAGAAAGTTTGTACTCGTAATAATGAGATAAAAGGATGACAATGAAAGAAACATTTACATTAGTAGCAACTGCAGCAGCAGGTCTTGAGGCTGTAGTTGGACGTGAATTACGTGAGTTAGGTTATGACACTCAGGTTGAAAATGGGAAGGTGCGTTTCCAAGGTGGTGTTCGTGCAATTGCCGAAACTAACCTTTGGTTGAGAGCAGCAGATCGTATCAAGATTGTAGTGGGTGAATTTCCAGCACGTACCTTTGAGGAACTCTTTCAGAGAGTTTTTGCTTTAGACTGGGAAAATTATCTTCCGCTAGGTGCAAAGTTCCCAATTTCTAAGGCTAAATGTGTTAAATCAAAGCTTCATAATGAGCCATCTGTTCAGGCAATTTCAAAAAAAGCTGTCGTGAAGAAATTGCAGAAGTATTTCCACCGTCCAGAAGGAGTGCCTCTTCAAGAAACAGGAGCGGAATTTAAGATTGAAGTTTCTATTTTAAAGGACAAGGCTACAGTTTTGATTGATACCACAGGTGCTAGTCTCTTTAAGCGTGGTTACCGTACTGATAAAGGTGGGGCACCGATTAAAGAAAATATGGCGGCTGCTATTCTTGAACTTAGTAACTGGTATCCGGATAAACCGTTGATTGACCCGACTTGTGGTTCAGGGACCTTCTGTATTGAGGCTGCAATGATTGGTATGAACATTGCACCAGGATTTAATCGTGATTTTGCCTTTGAGGCATGGAATTGGGTGGATAATGATTTAGTACGGTCGGTACGTGATGAAGCAGATAGCAAGGCAAACTATGATGTTGAATTAGATATTATGGGTTGTGATATCGATGGTCGTATGGTTGAGATTGCAAAAGCCAATGCTCGCGAGGCAGGTCTTGAAGGTGTTATTAAATTGAAACAAATGCGTTTACAGGACCTAAAAACAGATAAAATCAATGGTGTCATTATTTCAAACCCTCCTTATGGTGAGCGTTTGTTGGATGACAAGGCTGTGGATATCTTGTATAATGAAATGGGTCAAACTTTTGCGCCACTTAAAACATGGAGCAAGTTTATCTTGACCAGTGATGAACAATTTGAAAGCAAATACGGCATGAAAGCCGATAAAAAACGTAAGCTTTATAACGGGACACTCCGTGTTGATTTGTATCAATATTTTGGAGAGCGTGTTCGCCGTTCTGAGGCTAGAAAGGTAAATTAAACGTGTCAGAAGATAAAACACAAAATGGCTATGAAGGTAGCCAAGAGCTAGATTTTCAAGATGCCAAGGAAATGACAGTCGGTGAGGCTGTCCGCAAAGAAGCTGAGATTAATGCTGGTGTAACAGAAACAGATAGCATTTTGGATAAGTATATCAAGCAACACCGTGAAGAAGTTGCCTCACAAAAATTTTCAAAGAAAATTGAAGCTGACGGCGACACATCACCTTTGGATGATTTTATTCAAAAGCAACGTCAGGAGTTTGCGGATTCAGGTTTGATTGGTCAATCAATGGCTAATGAGTCAATCAACTCAACAACAGCTACTGAAGAAGTAACACCGGTCACATTCGGTTTTGGTGCTACAGATAACAAGGCTGATGAAACTCAATCTCATATTGACAAGCAGTTGCCAAATGCTCCTGTTGAACCTGAGGTTATTGCAGAACCAGAAAGTCAAAGTTCTGAAGTTATCATTACGTCAACGAATGCTGATCGTTTCATCACTTCAGAAACAGAAAAATTTGACCTTGGTGATGCACTCGCTGATTCATCTACTTCAACTAATCAGCCAGCGCCAGCCTATAACGATGCATTGGTAGATAATTTTGATGATAACAATCCTTTGATTGCTAACATTGATGATCCAGAACCACAAAATCCTGTTGTTGCCAATATTGACGATACTGAGCCACAAGCTTCAAAGCCATTGTTGGATGATGTTGCTATCTCAGACACTATCGATTTGGCGCCTATTGCATCAACAGTGGCAGGGGTAACTGGAGCAAAAGCTGATGAAGAAAAGACAACGCCAAAAGTGTCTATGGCAGTTAATCGCCCATCTGCTGAAGGCAGAATCTCTTCAGAGTCTATTTCACCATCGCATAAGAGTGCCTTTGATGGTGACATTCCAGTTTACCGCCGTAAAGGTGTTGTTATCGGTGCTTTAGCAGTTCTTGCTTTGGCTATTATCGGTGGTAGTTATGTTCTTTATAAAGGAACACATAGTCAATCGGCAAAAACAACAAGTACAGCTTCTTCAGCACTGACATCATCATCAAGCAAGGACACGTCAGCTGCTGATAATAAGGCCTTCGAAGAAATGTATAAGAATTTCTTCACAGATGACGAGCAAACAAAACTCGCTAATGATCAATTTGATAAGCTATCAGATTTGGAAAAACTGCTCAAGAAATTGGAGAAAACCAAGTATTATGATGCAGCTAAGAAAAAATATGATAACTTAAAGAAACAAATTGAAGCTGTACAGAAGATTAATAGTCAGTTCGAGTCAGATACTCTTGTAGATGGTAGCTACAATGCCTCTATCGCTGTTAAATCAGATGCCAACTTTAATAATCTTCCAGAAAGTGTAACAACAACTGGAAACGCGAGTCTCGATAGTAC
Source organism: Streptococcus sp. (assembly GCA_003521145.1). Lineage (GTDB taxonomy): Bacteria > Bacillota > Bacilli > Lactobacillales > Streptococcaceae > Streptococcus. Next base: position 24,859 of record DOTL01000057.1, read on the forward strand.
TATTCAAGAAGCTATTAAGGGTGGTAAGACTCAACTTGAAGAAAAGGCTAGGGCTGTGGGTGCAACGTCTGCAGCGACAGCTTCTGAAAGTGTTAATACTGCTAGTCCTGCTGCACCTTCAGGTAATAACGCATCTGGAGCAGCTTCTAATGGCGGTGGTGCGGCCGCATCAAATACTTCTGGAGCGCAAAATGGAGCAGCTAACTCAGCAAGTTCAACAGGTGCGACTGGAGAAACTACTGGTGGCTCAGTTGCAGCTTCAACAGTTGTAACACGCGGAATTACAAAATATAACCCATCAATCCTTCAACGTGACCGCTCACGTGTGCCTTATAATGAAAATGTAGTAGCAGATACAAGTAACCCAGCTTGGACTTGGGCTGATGGTGTTCTTGATAAGATCATCAATGACTCACACTCACGTGGTTACTTCTCAGGAGATAACTTCATCCTTGAGCCAGTCAACATCATCAATGGTAATGGTTACTACAACTTGTACCTTCCAGATGGAACTTACCTCTTCAGTATCAACTGTAAGACAGGTTACTATGTTGGTAATGGTTCAGGTCACTCAGATAAACTTGATTATGAATAATAATCTGCGACACTCCCTAGGGAGTGTTGTTTTTTTGTTTTATCTTGGTGAAGGCTTAGTTTATAAGGTTTTTGTGCTATAATAGAGGGATAAGATAGGGGTGAATACTATGGCAAAATTGATGCCGGGTAGAGTCCGGAATGAGGGTATTGAACTTTTTGAAAAGGATCTAATTACCATTCATCAGGTCTCAGAAACTCAGTTGGATACAACAGTTGACCAACATCATTTAATTTATGCACTCAATGATTCTGAAATCACGTGTGACTGTGATTATTTCGCTCAAAAAGGCTATTGTCCCCATTTGGCAGCGGTTGAGTATTATCTAAAAAACGATAAAGAAGGCCAGCGCCTCTTGGCAGAACTGGAAGAGGAACAAGAGCCCTCTCAAGGTCAAGAGCGAGGCCACTCTTTTGGTGGTTTATTTTTAGAAGGTCTTTCCTTGAATGAAGATTATACCATTAGATATAGCTTGATGGTAGAGGGAGAGAAATCTACCTTTGGTTCAGAGATTTGGTGGAGTATACGTTTACGTCGTTTACCTGATGAACGTTCTTATGTTATTCGAGATATTCCTGCCTTCCTCAAACTTGTAGAGGCTGAGGGTTATTATCAGATAGGTAAGAACTACTATGAACCCCTATCACTTATTCAATTTGACCAGGCTTCACAGGCATTTTTAGACTTCCTAGGGCGGCTGATTCCAGATGAAGCCAAGACTAATTTAGACTTTATTTTACCGAATAATGCACGTCACCTTTGTCTCCCCTACGGTTTTTTTGAGGAAGGTTTGAGACGGATGCAAGATTTGGATGGTTTTAGGTTTGAATGGGAAGGAACTGAATACCGCCAACTTTTGGTTGAGGATTTGACTGCTGATGCTCATCTCTTCTCGTTTGATATATGTGTTGAGCCCAAAATGATTGAATTGACTGTCGCTGAGAAGAATAGTCAAGCATTTTTTAATAATCGTATTCTCTTTTATCAAGGTGTTTTTTATCGTCTGAATAGAAAACAACAAAAACTTTTGGTTGGCTTACGCTCTCTTCCGATTGGTAGTGACTTGAATAAGCACGTCAGCTTTAATATTGATGAACAAGCTATCTTGGCTGTTAGTCTTTTTGATTTTAGGACTATGGGGCCGGTTAAGGCACCAAAAGCTTTTAATATCAAGGATTTCACACCGAGATTTCGATTTAATCTGAAAGGTGACAGTGAGGTTATTCTGACATTAGCCTTTGATTTTGATGGTTTCTTGGTACATGATCGCCAAGAGTTGAGTCATTTAGGATTTACTAGTAACTATCGTCATGAGCAGGCTGTTTTTCGTTTGATGTCTAAGCATGGATTCACCCCTGATTTTCAGTCATCTAAACGATTAAGTAGCAGTCAAGAGCTCTATGATTTCTTTACAAATACTCTACCAGATTTTGAAAATGCGGGAATGGTTCTGATTGGACAGGAGTTACGTGACTTACGTGTTGAGCAGAGTCCACAGGTTCAGGTAGAGCGTCAGGGAAATTTATTAGATATTTCCTTTGATTTTTCAAGTCTTGACGACGAAGATGTGGATCATGCTTTAGCAGCCTTGATGGAAAGCTCGCCCTATTTTATCAATCGTAGTGGTCAGTTGATTGTTTTTGACGAAGCGACGCACCGTATTAGTGAGAGTCTCAAAACTCTGAGAGCTCGTTACTCAGGAAAAGGTCACCTAGAACTCAATCAATTAACTGCCTATCAATTGATGCATGCTCTTTCAGAAAGTGACTCTGTTCGTTTTTCAAAAGATTTCCAACTCTTAATGAAACATTTGAGTAAACCAGAGACCTTTGATTTGCCAACCTATAAGGTAGAAGCTGGCCTTCGTCCCTACCAGGAAAAAGGTGTCCAGTGGCTATCTATGTTGCATCACTATGGTTTTGGCGGTATCTTGGCCGATGATATGGGGTTGGGGAAAACTTTGCAAACTATTGCCTACCTCTCTGCACATTTAGAAGAAGGACAAAGAGTTTTGGTTTTGTCACCATCAAGCCTGATTTACAATTGGCAGGATGAGTTTAAAAAGTTCTCTCCTCAGTTAGATGTAGCGGTTTCTTATGGACTCAAGCCAAGACGTGATGACATCATTGCTGAAGACCACCAGATTATTATTACAAGCTATGCTTCCTTCCGTCAGGATTTTGATGCCTACAAGGCTGGTAAATATGACTATCTCATTCTCGATGAGGCTCAGGTCATGAAGAATACACAGACAAAGATTGCCCAATATCTACGTGATTTTTCTGTTCCACATTGCTTAGCACTATCTGGAACGCCCATTGAAAATCATTTGTTGGAGATTTGGTCTATTTTCCAAATTATTCTACCGGGACTTTTACCAGCTAAGAAAACTTTCCTTAAGTTAACACCAAAGGAAGTGGCTAGGTATATTTCTCCCTTTATTCTAAGACGTAGGAAAGAAGAGGTCCTTCCTGATTTACCAGATTTGATTGAAATCACTCACCAAAGTGAATTGTCAGATGCTCAAAAGGCTATCTATTTAGCACAATTGCAACAGATGCAACAAGGTTTAATTTTGTCAAGTGATCAAGAAATCAACCGTCGTAAGGTGGAAATTTTGTCAGGAATTACCCGCTTACGACAAATCTGTGATACTCCAGCTCTCTTTATGGACTATGCTGGAGATAGCGGAAAATTAGATAGCCTTAGAGAGTTGCTCAGCCAAATTAGGGAATCAGACCATCGTGTCCTTATTTTTTCACAATTTCGTGGGATGTTAGATATTACAGAGGGGGTCTTACAAGAATTAGGTATTTCCTCTTATAAGCTAACAGGGTCAACGCCATCTGATAGTCGTCAAGAGATGACCAGAGCCTTTAATCAAGGAAGTCGAGATGCTTTTTTGATTTCTCTAAAAGCAGGAGGAGTGGGACTGAATTTAACTGGTGCTGATACGGTTATTCTGATTGACCTTTGGTGGAATCCAGCGGTAGAAATGCAGGCTATTAGTCGCGCACATCGTATAGGTCAGGAACAAAATGTCGAAGTTTACCGTTTGATTACAAGAGGAACTATTGAAGAGAAAATTCTTGAGCTTCAAGAAGGCAAGAAAAACCTGGTGACAACTGTCTTGGATGGTAATGAAAGCCGTGCCAGCATGACTGTTGAGGACATTAAAGAAATTCTTGGTATTGCAATATCTTAATTTGTTATATCTGATATTGGAATACTAAGAGGTGAAAATGCTACTAGGCAAATCTTTTGAATTAGGCTATAATAGAATATTGCAAGACGTATCTTCCCATTCCCGATTGTTTATATTAAGGTACGCATCATCTCGAAAACGAAAGGAAGTCTTTTATGCATCGCCAAAGACGACAATTTCCGCTGATTCCAGACGGGGAATCTTGCTTGCAAGAACCGGTCTCTATGCGCCTATACGAAAATGAAGATTTAATCACAAATATCCGTGGCCCTTACCAAGATAAGGACTACAATGATTTGTTACCGAACTATGATTTCTTGTCAGCCAAGCCTAGCAATCGTAAGCAGGCTTCAAAACGAGTGGAGACACAAGAAGCTGGCATGACTTATGCAGAGGAAGCCCGTGAAAAGGCTAAGCGTGATGTCCGTGAGAAACGCCAAAAATTTCTCCGCCAAGAAGTTCAACAAACCAAACATACTAATAGCCGTCAACTAACTGTTAAGCCTAAGGTAGATGCTAAGCCAAGCGTTGAGGCTACTGTTGAGCCTGCTACTGTAACAATGGATAAAGGGCCAGTGACAGCATCTATCTTGGGAACTCCTGTAAGTGCTATCAAGCGAACTTTAGCGCCTAACGGGAAACACTCAAAAATCCATCACTTAGCAAATCGTCTGCAACAGGATTCTTACATCTTGGCAGAAGTGGCCCCAACCTATCAACAGCCTAGGAACCCATCTCGTAAGAACGTCAAGAAAAATAGCTATGACTTCTTGAAACGTAGCCAGGTTTATAATTACTCAGAACGTCAAACTTACCGTGAACACCGAGTTGCTCAAGAATTAAATTTGACGCATTTAGAAGACGCAAACTAATCGCAGTGCGATTGTAAGGAGAAACTATGTCAAAAACTTATCATTTTATTGGAATTAAAGGATCTGGTATGTCAGCTTTGGCTTTGATGCTCCACCAAATGGGACACAAGGTTCAAGGTTCAGATGTGGAAAAATATTACTTCACACAACGTGGTCTTGAGCAAGCAGGTATTCCTATCCTTCCTTTCGATGAAAAAAACATTACAGAAGATGTTGAATTGATTGCTGGAAATGCCTTTCGTGAAGACAATAACGTTGAAGTTGCTTATGCGATTGAAAATGGCTACAGCTTTAAGCGTTATCACGAGTTCTTGGGCCACTTCATGGATCAATTCACTAGCTTTGGTGTGGCAGGTGCACATGGTAAGACTTCTACAACAGGTCTCTTGTCACATGTTATGAAAAATATCACAGACACCTCATACCTTATCGGTGACGGAACTGGACGAGGTTCTGCTAATGCACAATACTTTGTCTTTGAGTCTGATGAATATGAACGTCATTTCATGCCATACCACCCAGCATACTCAATCATCACTAACATTGACTTTGACCATCCTGATTACTTTACAAGTATCGATGATGTGTTCTCTGCCTTTGATGATTATGCTAAGCAAGTGCAAAAAGGGCTCTTTGTTTACGGTGAGGATCCACACCTTCGTAAGATTACAGCCAATGCGCCAATCTATTACTACGGTTTTGAAGAAAATGATGACTTTATGGCAACAGACATTGTTCGTACAACGACAGGGTCTAATTTCAAGGTAAAACACGATGGACAAATTCTTGGGGAATTCCATGTGCCAGCCTATGGTCGTCACAATATCTTGAATGCAACTGCGGTTATTGGGAACCTCTATGTAGCTGGTTTCGACATGGACTTGGTTGCAGAACACTTTAAAACTTTCTCAGGTGTTAAACGTCGTTTCACAGAGAAAATTATCAATGGTACTGTTGTCATCGATGACTTTGCTCACCATCCAACTGAAATTATTGCAACGCTTGATGCAGCACGCCAAAAGTACCCATCTAAAGAGATTATTGCTATTTTCCAACCACATACCTTCACACGTACCATTGCTCTTCTTGATGAATTTGCTGAAGCTTTGAACGAAGCAGAAGCTGTTTATTTGGCGCAAATTTATGGTTCAGCGCGTGAGGTTGATCATGGTGATGTTAAGGTTGAAGATCTTGCTGCTAAGATCAATAAACCTGCCAAAGTGGTTACAGTTGAAAATGTCTCACCTCTCCTTGACCATGATAATGCTGTTTATGTCTTTATGGGAGCTGGGGACATCCAACTTTACGAACGTTCGTTTGAAGAGCTCCTAGCAAGCTTGCAAACACACATGTAATATATTAAGGGCTGTAGCGATTTCGCTCAGCTCTTTCTCTTAATAGAAAGGAATTTAATATGCTTATTCGACATGCCCGAGAGGATGATTGGGCTGATGTTGTCCGTATCGAACAAGATAATTTTTCACCTGAAGAGGCTGCAACTCCAGAGGCTATTGCGGAGCGTTTAAAGACGATTTGTGATACCTTTCTAATTGCTGAAATTGATGGCGTTGTAGCTGGTTACATTGAAGGGCCTGTGATTGAGGAACGTTATCTTACAGATGACTTGTTCCATAAGGTGGTTCCTAATGCTAGTCAAGGGGGCTTTATTTCAGTTACTAGTTTGTCTATCTCCAAAGATTTTAAAGGGCAAGGTATTGGGACAGCCTTGATTGCTGCGCTTAAGGATTTAGCTATCGCCCAAAAACGCCAAGGTATTAGTTTGACTTGTCATGATTATTTGATTGCCTATTATGAGATGAATGGCTTCACTGATGAAGGAAAATCGGAATCAAATCATGGCGGTAGTACTTGGTATAATATGGTTTGGGAGAACCCAGAAACCCATTGAATTCAGTGTTACGTTACTGTGACAAAGGACCAATTGATTTGCATTAACTGACTTTTTAAGATATAATGGCGTTTGTTACTATAGAGGAGGTATGCCCTGACGGACAAGTTTAATGAACACTCGGAATCTGCTGAAGATAGCCTAAGCTTTAAAGATCAGATTCTTCGAGATTTACAAGAAGCGACACGGCTCCGTTCTCTTCGCGAGGAGGAGCATAATAAAAGTGCAACTATGCCCGAGACACCACGTTCAACGTCAGCTGAGAGCGCTACAACACATAGTACCTCAGCGTCCAATAAAGTAAGTAACCAAGATTTTAGTTCACATTCTGTTTCTCACAGTGCTTTCACTAAATCTATAACTTCTGAGATAGCTCGAGATTCTCAACAAGATAGTCTTGGCTTGTTTTCAGATTCTCAAGCGGAGTCTTTAGTATCTGATGCTCATTCAAACCTAGCGTCTATTCCTAAAGAGCCAATCGAGGAGGAGAAAAAGGTAAATATTCCTCAGGAGACTGAAACGTCGAAACGCCGTTTTAAACGTCCAGTTTGGGAAACTAGCCTTAACGAAGCATCTGAAGAGGAGTATATTCCTGCAGATGTTGCCAAGGAGCTCATTGAAGCTAGGTCTAACGAAGCTATTTATACAGCCCCCAAAGAATTGGAGGCCAAATTGATCTCAGAACGTCAAAAAGAAGCATTCTTGCAGGAACATCATGCAACAAGTGACCAAGCGTCGCAAGAAAAGGTTCAATCAGAGTTAGTAGCTGATGGTAATGAGGATGATGAGAGTATTGCTCTAGAAACCTATGGAAAACCTAAGAAAAAGAAAGGTGAGAAAGTGAAGAAGAAAAAGTCTTCGCCAAAAGATGTTAAACAGGCTGACATTGTCGACGAAGAGCCGATTTCACGTTCTAACCGAAATCACAAACGCAATAAAAATAACCGTTGTGCTTGTAAAATTGCAAGAAATATTATTATCTTCTTGCTACTTATCTTGTCAGTAGCTGCATTCTTTGGTTATCGCTATGTTAGTGATGCTGTTGGCGCAAAAGATGTTAATTCAACTAAGTTTGTTAGTGTTGAAATTCCTGAAAATTCAGGTAGCAGTTATATTGGTCAACTATTGGAATCAGCTGGTGTCATTAAGTCTGGTAAGGTGTTTAATTACTATACCAAGTTTAAAAACATCTCAAATCTGAAAAGTGGTTATTACAACCTTCAGGCTAGCATGACCATGGATGAAATTATTGAGGCACTTCAGAAAAAAGGAAGTGATAAACCTCAAGAGCCATCTCTTGGTACGGTCTTGGTCAAAGAAGGATACACCATTGATCAAATTGCTAAGGCAGTTGAAGTTAATTCGTCAGCGAAAAAAGGCAAAAAAACATCAACTGGACTTAAGGCAAAAGATTTCTTGAAGCTGATGAAGGATGATACTTTTATTACTAAGGTGAAAGCGAAGTACCCAACCTTGTTGGCAAACCCTCCGAATTCTACGGGTGCTAAGTATGTCCTAGAGGGCTATCTGTTCCCAGCGACTTATAACATTCATGATGATACGACGGTGGAATCTTTGGCGGAGGAAATGTTGTCTACGATGGATACCCACCTATCACCTTACTATGCGACGATATCATCGAGCGGGCACAATGTTAATGAGATTTTGACTCTTGCTTCTCTTGTGGAAAAAGAAGGAGCTACAGATGACGACCGTAAAAACATTGCTAGCGTCTTCTATAATCGTCTTAACTCAGAAATGGCTCTACAAAGTAATATCGCAGTTCTTTATGCTCTTGGAAAACTTGGTCAGGAAACGACCTTGAAAGAAGATGCAACTATTGACACAAACATTGACTCCCCTTATAATGATTATGTTCATAAGGGGTTGATGCCAGGTCCTGTGGACAGTCCTAGTCTGTCTGCGATTGAAGCGGTTATCAATCCATCATCAACCAAGTACATGTACTTTGTGGCAGATGTAACTACTGGTAATGTGTATTTTGCTGAAGGCTATGAAGAGCATCAGCATAACGTTGAAACTTACATTAATAGCAAACTAAAAGATAAATAGTCCGATTGGCTCATTAAAATCAAGCAAACAAAGAGTGATTTAAAAAATAAAGCCGAGGGCTCAAAAAATAGGAGAGAAAAAATGGCAGAAAAAACTTATGTAATGACACAAGCGGAGAAAGAACAACTTGAAGCGGAATTGGAGGAGTATAAACTCGTCCGTCGTCCAGAAGTTGTAGAACGTATTAAGATTGCACGTTCTTATGGTGACCTTTCAGAAAACTCTGAGTATGAAGCAGCCAAAGACGAGCAAGCCTTTGTTGAAGGACAAATTCAGATTCTTGAAACAAAAATTCGTTATGCAGAAATCGTTGATAGTGATGCTGTTGCTAATGACGAGGTTGCAATTGGTAAAACTGTTGTTGTTCAAGAAGTTGGTACAAACGACAAAGATACTTATCATATTGTTGGTGCAGCCGGTGCTGACATCTTCTCAGGTAAGATTTCAAATGAAAGCCCAATTGCTCAAGCATTGATTGGTAAGAAAGTTGGCGACAAAGTCGCTATCGAATCACCAGCAGGTAGCTACTCTGTAGAAATCCTTAGTGTAGAAAAAACAGCCTAAGTTATTACTGGCACTAAGGTGTCCAATATTTGCAACTAGTGGGTGACGAAAAGCTAACA
>DOTL01000085.1 GCA_003521145.1 Streptococcus sp.
TACAGAAATTATAGAGCCGAAAATCTCGAGTTTTTTGTGTGGTCTTGTAGGTATTTAGCATGACTAGATTTCTTTGTGGCAACATCTATGTGTAATTTTTTGTTATAATAGAAAAGTCTTACTAAAAATCAGTAAAAACGAGGTGACCAACTTGCGTGTTGTAGCAGGTGATTTTGGCGGGCGTCCGCTTAAAACGTTAGAAGGCAAAACGACTCGTCCAACAACGGACAAGGTCAAGGGTGCTATTTTCAATATGATTGGTCCTTTCTTTGATGGAGGGCGTGTTTTGGATCTCTTTTCTGGGAGCGGTAGCCTGGCTATTGAGGCTATCAGTCGTGGTATGTCGTCTGCTGTCCTCGTGGAAAAGGATCGTCGGGCACAGGCTGTTATTCAGGAAAATATCAAGATGACCAAGAGTGAGAAGCAGTTTCAGCTTTTGAAGATGGATGCAGCGCGTGCATTGACACAATTGACAGGTCAATTTGATTTGGTGCTTTTAGATCCGCCTTATGCCAAAGAGCAAATTTTGGCCAATATTACTCAATTAGAGGAGCAAGGGCTCTTAGCTGAGGAGGTTATGTTGGTTTGCGAGACGGATAAGGCCGTGGACCTTCCTGAAGAAATTTCAAACTTTGGGATTTGGAAGCAGAAGACCTATGGTATCAGTAAGGTGACCGTGTACGTGCGTTAGCCTTTGATAGGGAAGTTGTAGAAAGGAATGCTATGACAAAGATTGCTATGTTTACGGGGTCTTTTGATCCGATTACCAATGGGCATATGGATATTATTGCCAGAGCCAGCAAGCTCTTTGATGAGCTCTATATAGGTCTTTTTTATAATAAAAATAAGCAAGGCTTCTGGGATATTAAGACTCGCAAGCGTATCTTGGAAGAGGTTGTAGCAGATTTTCCCAATGTCAAGGTTATAATGGCTCACGATAGTCTGGCTGTAGATGTCGCCAGAGATCTTGGGGTGACTTATCTGGTTAGAGGTCTTCGCAATGCGACAGATTTTTACTATGAGGCTAATATGGATTATTTCAATAAGGGGCTGGTGCCTGAGCTTGAAACGGTTTATTTGATTGCTAGTCATGAGGTGATACCAGTGTCATCGAGTCGTGTACGTGAGTTAATTTATTTTGAGGGGGACATTAGTTCTTATGTTCCTCAAGCAGTTGTTAAGGAAGTGGAGGCCAAGCGTGGCAAACAAGAACGAATCTAAATCACTATTAGGGAAAATTTGGCGGATTAAGTGGTGGTTGATAAGTATTTTTACGGTACTTTTCCTTCTCTTTGCCCTCTTTTTCCCTCTAAATATTTATTATGTTGAGCTTCCGGGTGGTGCTTTTGATACTAAGGAAGTCTTGACTGTAGATAAGAAAGCTGATGATTCAAAAGGGTCCTACAATTTTGTGGCGGTGGCTCAAACCAAGGCGACTTTGGCCTTGATGCTCTATGCTCAGCTTAATGATTTTGCAAAGCTTCAAACAGCTGAAGAGGCAACTGGAAATTACTCTGATAAAGATTTCATGCGTATCAACCAATTTTACATGGAGACTTCCCAAAACCAAGCGATTTATCAAGGCTTGACTCTGGCTGGTAAGGAGGCTAGCTTGGAGTATATGGGTGTTTATGTGCTTCAGGTGGCTGACGATTCTAGCTTTAAGGGTGTCCTTAATATTGCGGATACGGTGACAGCTGTCAATGGTAAGACCTTTGATAATTCTGCTGACTTGATTAAATACGTTCAAGGACTTAAGTTGGGTTCAAAGGTCAAGGTCACTTATACGACAGATAACAAAGAAAAGACTGCTACTGGTAAGATTATTAAGATTGCTAATAGCAAAAAGGGTATTGGTATCGGCCTAACAGATCATACCGAGGTCAAGAGTCCTGAAAATGTGAAGTTTAAACTTGATGGTGTTGGCGGACCAAGTGCGGGTCTTATGTTTACCCTAGCTATTTACGATCAGGTGTCTGATCAAGATCTTAAGGCTGGTCGTAAGATTGCTGGAACAGGAACAATTGAAAAGGATGGTTCTGTCGGTGATATCGGTGGTGCCTACCTTAAGGTGAAATCAGCAGCTGATAGTGGTGCAGACATTTTCTTCGTGCCAAATAATCCAGTAACTAAGGAAATGAAAAAGGCTAATCCGGATGCCAAAACCAACTATCAAGAGGCCAAGGAAGCTGCCAAGAAACTGGGAACCAAGATGAAAATCATCCCTGTTAAAACAGCTCAAGAAGCCATTGATTATTTGAAAAAGACTAAATAAGAAGAGAGAGTAGGACAGGCAGAAATCCATGATTTTTGTCTGAGTCTTACTCTCTTTTTTAGGTCAAAGTGTTATAATAGTCTTTATGAAAAAACGTTATAGAACAGTCAATGATTACTATCGTGAAATTTTTGGCGAAAAGATTTTCAAACTACCAATAGATGCGGGTTTTGATTGTCCCAACCGTGATGGTACAGTGGCCCACGGTGGCTGTACCTTTTGTACGGTATCGGGGTCTGGGGACGCCATTGTAGCTCCTGAGGCGCCGATTCGTGAGCAGTTTTACCATGAGATAGACTTTATGCATCGCAAGTGGCCAGAAGTTCAGAAATATCTGGTTTATTTTCAAAATTTTACCAATACCCACGCTCCGCTTGAGGTTATCAAGGAACGCTACGAACAGGCTATCAATGAGCCTGGTGTTGTTGGCATCAATATCGGGACTCGCCCAGACTGTTTGCCAGATAATGTGATTGATTATCTGGCAGAACTCACAGAACGTATGCATGTGACTGTTGAACTTGGTTTGCAGACGACTTATGACGAAACGTCAGAACTCATTAACCGAGCACACAGCTATGAACTCTACGTGGAGACTGTGAAGCGTGTGCGTGAGCGTGCACCAAAGGCTGAAATTGTATCGCACCTGATTAATGGATTGCCAGGTGAAACCCACGAGATGATGGTGGAAAATGTTCGCCGTTGTGTGACGGACAATGACATTCAGGGAATCAAACTCCACCTCCTCCACCTGATGACCAATACGCGTATGCAAAGAGATTACCACGAGGGGCGTCTTATATTGCTGAGTCAGGAAGAGTATGTGTCCATCATCTGTGACCAGTTGGAAATCATCCCTAAGGGTATCGTCATTCATCGGATTACTGGTGATGCACCGCGAGATATGTTGATTGGTCCTATGTGGAGTCTCAACAAGTGGGAAGTCCTTAATGCCATTGACGAGGAGATGGAACGTCGCGACTCATGGCAAGGGTGCAAAGTAGCTGGCGAGAAGGAGGAAAAAGAATGATTAAACGACCCATTCATCTATCTCATGACTTTCTAGCAGAAGTGCTGGACGATGAGAGTGTCGCTGTCGATGCGACCATGGGAAACGGCAATGACACAGCCTTTCTAGCTGGCCTTGCCAAGAAGGTCTATGCCTTTGATGTTCAGGAGCAGGCGCTCGAGAAGACTCGTCAACGCTTGTCAGACCTGGGAATTGAAAATGCGGAACTTATTTTAGATGGTCATGAAAATCTGGATCGTTATGTCATGGAACCTATTCGAGCAGCTATTTTCAATCTGGGTTATCTGCCATCTGCAGACAAAAGTGTCATCACTAAGCCTCACACGACTCTTGAGGCTATTGAGAAAATTATTGACCGCTTAGAGGTTGGTGGACGCTTGGCTATTATGATTTACTACGGTCATGATGGTGGCGATATGGAGAAGGATGCTGTGATAGAGTACGTTATTGGTTTGGACCAGCGTGATTTTACAGCTATGCTTTACCAACCCCTTAATCAAATTAATACCCCGCCATTTTTGGTGATGTTGGAGAAATTACAATGATTACAGATATTAAAGAAAAACTTGCAGATATGCAGGCCAAATATATCGACAATCAAAGTGCCGAGGGTACTTTGAAGAAGGTTGATAATCGTAAAACGGCTAAAATTAAGAAAAAGCTAGCTAGTCTTGAGGTCGAACGTTGCCATAAACTCTTGGCCAAGGAAGATGTCACTGCCATTGATAAAAAAATTAGTAAGCAAAAACAACTATTCTCAAACTGTTGTCATAAGGAAGGGTAGGAGGAGCTATGCATCTATCGTTAGCTTTGCTTGTTCTTCTTTTTAGCTTGATTTTATCGAACGTTATCAACCGTGTCTTTCCACGTCTTCCCCTACCCTTGATTCAAATTATTTTTGGAGTGGGTATCGGTTTTCTATTTAAGGGACGTGCTTTCGAGCTTGAAACGGAACTTTTCCTAGCTTTCATTATTGCTCCCTTGCTGTTTCGTGAGGGTGAAGAAAGTGACATCACTAGTATTCTGCGTAACTGGAAACTTATTCTATTTTTGATTTTTCCAGTTATCTTTGTATCTACCTTGGGAATCGGTTATCTTGCTAAGGCCGTCTTGCCTGCTTCGGTACCCTTGTCTGCCTGCCTAGCCATCGGTGCTGCCCTTGGACCAACAGATTTGGTTGCCTATTCCGCTATTTCTAAACGCTTCAGTTTTCCAAAGTGGATTAGCTATATTTTGCAGGGTGAAGGACTTCTAAACGATGCCTCTGGCTTGGTTGCCTTTCAGGTGGCAGTGACTGCATTGACAACAGGTACTTTCTCCCTCCTAGATGCGAGCTGGAATTTGGTTATTTCTGTGCTTGGTGGTTTTTTAGTTGGCTTGATTACAGCCCTATTTAATCGTCTCTTTTTGACCATTTTGGATAATATGGATGCTGCAGATGTCACAGGTGCTCTCTTACTAGAGTTGGCACTACCGATTTCCTCTTACTTTGTAGCCGAGGAAATTCATGCTTCCGGAATTATTGCTGTTGTCGTAGCAGGGATTTCACTTGCCAGTCGCTTTAAAAAAATCACCGTTTTTGATGCCAAGTTGGATAGTGTTTCTCATACGATTTGGGGAACCATTACCTTCATGCTTAATGGCATGGTCTTTTTCCTCTTGGGAACAGAACTTCCAACCCTAACAGCCCCAGTACTGCGTAGCACTACCTACGATAATCTCTGGATGCTTCTTGCTATCGTCCTTTTAACAGCGACTATGTTTGGCATTCGTTTTGTTATGATTAGTGCGGTATTTGCCCAAAGAGTTTGGAGGGCCAAACGATCACTGAAAAAAATCTGGAAGGGTGCTACTCTTTTAACCTTTTCTGGGGTCAAAGGAACGGTCTCTATTGCAACCATCCTTTTGCTTCCGGTTGCTAATATGACGGCTTTGGAACATAGTCTCTTGCTCTTTACAGTAGCGGGTGTCACTTTATTAAGTTTCTTAACAGGTATCCTAGTCCTACCTAAACTAGCCACTGGACCAGCGCACACAACCAACCATTATATGCAGATTGCCATTCTTAATGATGTGGTCGGAGAGTTGGAAAAAGATCTAAAACAGTCAACTAATCAAGGAGCTGTCTATGCTACTATTGACAACTACAATCAACGCTTGGAAGATTTAATCTTGGAGCAGGAATCAAATGATGTCAAAGAAGAGTTGGCCAATATCCGAGTCATGATTATGGAAATTGAGAGTGAGGGTCTGGAATATGCCTACAAGAAGGGTAAGATTTCAGAACTCGAATATAATCTCTACCAACGTTATATCAAGGGCTTAGAGCGTCGTATTAACCGTGGTTTTGTCTCTAGTCTTTCTTACGCTCTAGCTGTCTTTGTGCGTGGCCTTCGTAGATTGTTCCATTTGGCTCTTACGTTCAAGTTTCGTATTGATCAGGGTGGAACTAGGAGGGGTCCTAGGTTGACGGAAGAAAACCGTGACCATATGGCTGAACTTTATTTAACAAATACTGAGCAGATTTTAGAAGCCTTGAGTAATCTGGAAGGTGTTTATCATTCAGAACTCTTGTCTTATTTGAAGCGTAATCGACTTCAAGAGGCTGAAATAATTCAGTCAGGTGCCTTTGTTGAGCGGGTTATCACCCACCTTCATCCAGACAATGTCGACGAAATGTTGCGAGGCTACTATTTGGAACGTAAGGTTATCAACGAGTACGAGCAGGCTGAGCTTATCTCTAGCCGTTATGCCAAGCAGCTTCGTAAGGAAGTTAATACTTTGGAGGATTACACTCTCAAAGAAACTAGCAACACGTTAACCTATGATATGATTACTCTGGCTAGAGGTTGAGCTTAAGCAATGAATGTTATCACAAAAAGAAGCCAAGATTTTTCTTGGCTTCTTTTTAATCTCTCTTTTTCTCATTAATGCTGTTTGGAAAGAGAAGGCCTAGACCTAGGCATTTTAGGATTCCTGCAACAATTAGGATACTATTTGAGATAGGGAGCAAATCGTAGATTGCATTAGCAATCATTAAACCAATCAAAGTACTCATGAGGCTAGATTTATAATCTTTTTTGATAAGATTTTCTATTGCAAAGAAAGCAAATAGAACAACTGGAAAGAGTGGCCAAAGGGATACCTCCATTTCGGGGAAGTCGAGAATACTGTAAGTGACAACTGTTACAGCTGTAGCAATTAATCCAAAACCTATTACTTTAGTCATGTTTTTACCTCATTTTCTATGGGTGAAAGATATTTTGTTTTAACACCTACTAAGTTATCAAAAGGTTAACTTGCGAATATTATCATTTGTCTATGTGGTTAATTCTAGAATCTATTCGATCAAAAAGGACTGTTTTGTTATCAAGTAAAGAAAAGAGGAAGTATTTTACTGTAAATGTAAAACGCTTACATAAAAAGGAGTATAATGATATTGAAAAATGTTTTCTCTAAGATTAAATGAAAGGCGGGGTGGTTGTATGTCCAGAAAAACTTGGTATTAGTTACTTATCTTTTTTGAAGTATTGTTAGCTCTTTCTATGCTTAGGTCTTATGGTTTGCATTTTGAGTATGAAACGCTCAATTCTGTATCCTTATTAAGTTCTCAATTTCCACAGCAAGTTGTTTTAGTATGGTTTGTTTTTAGGCTTTTGAAGGATAAGCGGAAAGCTGAGGGCGTCTTAGCTGTGCTTGCCTTCCATATTTGTCAGTTAGTTGCCTATTTTATAGTACCGGCTTCCATTTTTTAAACTCTGGTTGGTTTCACTAGTTTTAACTGTTATTTACCTAATTTGGCTTATCATTATGATGAAGAAGACAGAGCTTCCAACTCTCTTAGCCTCCTTTAAAAGCCCGTCAGCTTGGCAGTCCTCCGTTCCCCTTCTAGGACTAGGGATGGTTGCTGTAGTGTTGGGCTACACATTATATAAATGTTGATTTAGAAGATTTAAGTAGTATGACTTCCTTACTGTATCCTATACTAGGGTGTGCAAGTATCTTTCTATTCCTTATCTTGATGACTGAAGAAAACCAAAAGAAATTAAGAATCTCTTCAATCCTTATCATAGTCATTAGTTTGCTTTAGCTGTTTTATGGTTTCTTGGTTGACCATATCATTACTGATGTTTCTCTGTTTCTCCTAGTAGTTTCATCTTATCTTGTCTACCGTACAAACGGCAACACTTCAACAATCGTTGAAAAATGGCAGCAGAAGTATGGGTTTGAGGTGAGTAAAGAATCTCTGTTGGTGGAGAAAAAGACTAAACCAGTCGTTGAAAAGCGTAAGATTTATGATTATGTGGAGAGTCAGAGACAACTCAATCCTCAAAGTCTTCATTCTCCGTGGTTTTGGACTGCTTTTATTTTAGCACTTAGGAATCTAGTTATTAATTTAACTTCTGTGATTCACTATCCTATAAACGACTCTAATCCCTTAGAAGGTCTTGATTGGTTTATACAACTCATTTTTATGACTCCATTAATTATAATTCCTACTGTGATGTTTCCCAGAGCCATAAGAAACGCTGACAAAAGCCGTCTATATATAGTTGCTGCATTATTCTTTATGTCATATTTTTCTATAGAACAGCTTATCGTTCCAGCCTTAATTTTGTATGGCGTATCGAAAATAAAAGAGGAGTAGTGATAAAAGAACAAGTCCCCTAGACCTAGTCTAGGGGACTTGTTTCTTTGAGCGATTTTTATAGAAGAGGGTTAATGTAAAAACGATGGTCATCAATTGGAATAATTTGAACAGGATTTTGGTAGAAGTCAGCTAGAACTTCAGGTGTGATAATATCGTTTTTTGGTCCTTGTGCCACGATTCTTCCCTGACGGAGTAGGAGAATGTGGTCCATTTTTTCAGTAATCTCTTCAGCGTGGTGGGTGACGTAAAGAACCAGTGGAGCATGTGGAAGTGAAGTGATACGGTCAATCTGACATAAGATCTTTTCGCGGGCAAAGAGATCCAAGCCAACAGTTGCTTCGTTAAGGATAATGATGTCGGGGTCTTCCATCAGACTACGAGCAATCAAACATATTTGCTTTTCTCCTTGAGAAAGGCCGCGGTATTTACGACCAATCAAATCTCCAGCACCAAGTGAAGTCAGCATATCCTTGGCTTCTTGTAGCTCTTTGTCTCCATAGGCTTTGTAGAGGATTGAGCTTTTGCATTTACCTGTAAGGACGATTTTTTCAGCTGTCATATGTTGACGAAGACCTGTGATGTCTCTATTCCCAAAGGTGTAGCCTAGTATCTCAGCCTTCCCTTCAGAAGGGAAGAATTCAGCTGTCAACAAACGTAAGAGGGTTGATTTTCCAGCACCGTTAAGTCCCAGGATAGCCCAGGTTTGTCCTTTTTCAACTGTCCAGTTAAGGTCAGACAAACTTGTTTTTCCTTGGCGGGCCAAGCTGACATTTTCTAATCGTATAAGTGACATAAGTCTCTCCTTTGATGATAAAATACTCTAATTATAGCATAAAATAGACACCTTTATTGGGGAATTATGGTATAATAAAAGCCAGAATTTATTTTAGAGGAGAAGAAAAAATGGAAGACTCTAGTGGTCAGTCCTTATTATTTCAATCTATTTTACTACTAATTTTAACCTTGCTTACAGCCTTTTTCTCAGCATCTGAGATGGCTCTCGTATCTCTTAACCGCTCACGTGTAGAGCAAAAGGCAGAAGAAGGCGATAAGAAATTTATTCGTCTACTCAAGGTTCTTGAAAATCCAAACAACTTCCTATCAACTATCCAGGTTGGTATTACCTTTATTAGCCTCTTACAAGGGGCTAGCCTCTCTGCGTCACTAGGTGCAGTGATAGCGACTTGGTTTGGTCATGCAGCTTGGGCTAAGACAGCGGGTAGCATGATTTCTTTGGTTGTCTTGACCTATATCTCTATCGTTTTTGGGGAACTTTATCCAAAACGTATCGCTATGAATCTCAAGGAAAATCTAGCTATCTACTCAGCACCTGTCATTATTGTTACAGGTAAGATTGTTAGTCCTTTTGTTTGGATTCTTTCGGCATCAACTAACCTTTTGTCTCGTTTGACACCTATGACCTTTGATGATGCAGATGAGCAGATGACACGTGATGAGATTGAGTACATGTTGAGCAAGAGTGAGGATACACTGGAGGCTGAAGAAATTGAAATGCTCCAAGGGGTATTCTCTCTCGATGGATTGATGGCTCGTGAGGTTATGGTCTCTCGTACAGATGCCTTTATGATTGATATCGAAGACAGTACTCAGGAAAATATCCAAGCCATTCTCAAGGAAAGTTTCTCACGTATTCCTGTTTACGAAGATGACAAGGATAAGATTATCGGTGTCATTCATACTAAAAACCTTCTAAAAGCAGGTTTTGAACTTGGTTTTGAAAATATCAAACTTCGCCGAATCATGAATGAACCTCTTTTTGTTCCTGAGACTATCTTCGTAGATGATCTCTTGGCAGCCTTTCGTAACACCAATAATCAGATGGCTATCTTGCTTGATGAATACGGTGGCGTTGCTGGTCTTGTTACCTTTGAGGACCTTTTGGAAGAAATCGTTGGTGAGATTGACGACGAAACAGATAAATCTAGTGTAGAAGTTCGTGAAATTGGTGAGAATACCTATATTGTCGAAGGAGCTATGACTCTTAACGACTTCAATGAACATTTTGATACAGAACTTGAGAGTGATGATGTTGATACTATTGCAGGTTATTATTTGACTGGTGTGGGAGCCATTCCAACTCAAGAAGTCAAGGAACACTATTCAGTTATCAACAAGGACAAACACCTCGAATTTATCAATGATAAGGTTAAGGATGGTCGTATAACCAAACTTAAGGTAATCATCACGGCAGCTCCAGAAGAGGTAGAAGAATAGTTTTCTACATATTTTTATTAGAAAATATTAGAACTTAAAAGCGACTATTTACTAATTGGGCACTTTCTCTTATTATGAGTGAAAGTGCTTTTTCTTATCTATCTTGGAATATCCGCTTATCAAAATAATAAGATTAGAAAACGTCTATAAAATACGTCATAAATCCTTTTTCAGCTATCAAAACTGCCAGACTTTGTCAGAAAAATAACCATAATTTTGAAGATACGCTAACACATTCCAGTGTATTGATAGATTTAGAATAAAAATAAATAAGATTTTAATTAAAACAGTCTTTTATTACTTTTTATGGTAGAATAAAAATAACTGATAAATGAAAAAAGGTGAATCTTAATGGCTTCTAAAAAATCTATATTATATATAGTAGCTTGCTTTTACTCACCCTACCCTAGGAGCTTTTGTACCAGTAACTTCTTTTGCGGACGACGGTATTGCGACAAATGATGCCGTTCTTACACAACCAACGACAGATCGTGCAGCAACAGGTCCTTCAACAGCAGCCCCAAGTGATGGTGACTTGGCTCGTAGCAATGATTTAAACACAGCCGCAGCAACGCCAACAACACCTACAGTTCCTGCAGTACCAGCTGAACCAACAACACCAGCAACTCCAGAAACACTTGCGACATCGGCTCAAACAGCTGATTCATCAACAAAACCAGCTGATAAGCCAGAAGAACCAGCTTCACCAACTGATAAAGAGACAAGTGAAGCACCTCAAAACCCTGAAACACCTGCAGTGAACGTTAATGGACAACCTGTTGTTACTGTAACACCAACAGCCCCAGTTATCACTGCAGCTGGTCAAACAATTGTGTCTACACAAAACAGCCAAATTGTCATCGCTAACACTGATGGTACAACAAGTGTTGTCGCTCCTGAAGCAGTAGGATTCAAAGTAAATACTGACGGTACGTTGACTGGTAAAGATGTTAAAGGCAAGGAAGTTACACTTCCTAAGACTGGTGAAGCATCAACAGTAATCTTGACATTGGCAGGATCATTCTTCCTTGCTGCTGCAGTCTTTTTGGGGCTTAAGAAACGTGCCTAATAATATAGATGATAAAAGACTGGGTTTTTCCAGTTTTTTTGTTTTTCTTCTGGTATAGGATAGATATCCCTTGATTTCAGATGTATTATAGTATAACATTTGCTTGAATTCAGGCAGATATGGAGCATGTTTCTGATAAAAGAGTTATAATAAAAACATGTAAAAATCGTTTTTCAAGGAGGCTGCCATGGCAGAAATTGATTACAGTCAGGTGACTGGACTTGTTCATTCAACCGAAAGTTTTGGATCCGTAGATGGTCCTGGTATCCGTTTTATTGTGTTTATGCAAGGCTGTAAGATGCGTTGCCAATATTGTCATAACCCAGATACTTGGGCCATGGAGTCAAATAAGGCTGTTGAACGTACAGTTGAAGATGTCTTAGAAGAGGCTTTTCGCTTCCGTCATTTCTGGGGTGAACATGGTGGAATCACTGTATCAGGTGGTGAAGCTATGCTTCAGATTGATTTTGTCACTGCCCTCTTTACAGAGGCTAGGAAGTTAGGGATTCACTGTACGCTTGATACGAGTGGCTTAGCTTATCGTAATACTCCAAAGTATCATGAAGTTGTCGACAAACTTTTGGCTGTAACTGACTTAGTTCTACTGGATATCAAAGAGATTGACCCCGAACAACACAAGTTTGTGACCGGTCTATCTAATAAGAATACCTTGGAATTTGCTCAATATCTGTCTGATAAACAAGTTCCGGTCTGGATTCGCCATGTCTTGGTACCTGGTTTGACAGACTTTGACGAACACTTGGTTAAGCTCGACGAGTTTGTAAAGACCTTGAAAAATGTTGATAAATTTGAAATTCTTCCTTATCATACAATGGGTGAGTTCAAATGGCGTGAGCTCGGTATTTCATATCCTTTGGAAGGAGTCAAACCACCAACCGCAGATCGGGTTAAAAATGCTAAAGACCTTATGCATACTGAAACCTATCAAGAATATAAAAATCGTATCGGTGTTAAAACTTTGGAATAAAGAAGAAGCTCTTGACAAGGGCTTTTTAACTTGCTATTATTTAGGGAATAATAAAGAGCGATACTGTCAATAATTATGTGT
>DOTL01000090.1 GCA_003521145.1 Streptococcus sp.
GAAATTAGTCCCTACTCGATTTTCATAAGCCTTGATCATCTTCTTCTGTGGGGTGGCCATTGGGAACTGGTCGAAGTCCTCAGCTACTGCCCAGCATAGCTCTTTATCGGTAGTGAGTCTATCGTCATTAACGCTACCTTCCACCATCTCTATAGTCCATTTTTGGTGGCTGAAGGTATGTTTTACAGGTGTAAAATCAATGTTTGTCCACTCTGGTTTGAGGGCATAATTTTCTTCAAAAATAGCCTTTTGAGAGATTGTCTCGAGAATACAATCATCCTTTTCAAAAAGACTGATTTGTTGGCCAATAAAGTCTGTTTCCATGATAGGGAAGGACCAGAAACCACCAAGCAGACGCCCCTCGATATTTTTTTCGAGCAGAAATTCACCCTTTGCATTTCTGATAATAAAAGCCTGAATTTGTATAGGTTTAGGCTTTTTCTTAGGCAATTTGATAGGGTACTTGTCATAAGTTCCGTTAAGATAGGCTGCACAGAAAAAGCGAATTGGACTTTCGTCTGGTCTTGGATTTTTAGCTGATTCGATATCGGTCCCAAGGTCCATAAGCGCTTGATTAAAGTCACCAGGACGGTCAGGGTCAATCAAAATGTCCATAATCGCTTGAAAAATCTTACGATTTTTGGCATCTCCGATATCGTAGTTAACCTCAAAGAGACGAGCCATAACTCGCATAACATTACCATCAACAGCGGGCTCTGGGAGTCCAAAAGCGATGCTAGAAATAGCACCGGCAGTATAGGGTCCGATGCCCTTGAGTTTGGCAATGCTTTCATAAGTATCTGGAAACTGGCCATCAAAGTCGTTCATGATTTGTTGAGCAGCCTTTTGCATGTTTCGGACACGTGAATAGTAACCCAGACCCTCCCAAGCTTTGAGTAGCTTTTCTTCCGGAGCTTCGGCCAAATCTTTAACGATTGGGAACCAGTCTAAAAAGCGCTCGTAATAGGGAATGACAGTCTGAACCTGGGTTTGTTGTAGCATGATTTCACTGACCCAGATATAGTAGGGGTTTTTAGTTCTACGCCATGGGAGGTCTCGTTTCTCTCGATCGTACCAGTCCAGGAGGGTGCGACGAAAAGAGGCGATTTTCTCAGCATCCCACATGACAATGCCGTATTCTTTTAAATCTAACATGTATCTATTGTAGCAAAGAAATCTTTTTTCAAAAAATTATGCGTTTTTCTGTTAAAAAGATCGATAAAAGTAAGCGTTTACATTATACTGAGAGTGTAAAGAAGATAAGGATTCATCAAGGAGGTAAGAGCCATGGTGAGAGTCAATATTTCAAGGTACAAAAACGGAGACTAAGATCTCTAAACAAAAACAGTAGGCAAAACAAATAACTTTATCAATCATCTCTGAGGAGCGTGGCCGAATGACAGTAGGACGTTACAAGAACCGAGATTAATTCAGTCGCATAAAATAGCTACAAGGGAGTGATACCACCAGAAGTCGAAAGTCAAACTCAAATCTGTTAACTTAAGAAAAAGTGAGGTAAAGCTCATGAGAAATGTTAGTAGGTATAAAATTGGAGATACTTAAGCTGTTGCGTAAAATAGTTTAAGGAGTGATACCGATGCCAAATGAGTAATCTATCGACAAAAGTTAAATGCTTAAATCTTGTAATAAAGTACCGTGGTGACGCTTATGTTGATGTTTGATGTGAGTCGTTATAAGAACGGCGACAAGTAAACCTCATTGAGTGGTCAATGGGGAGATAGGTCTCAAATCATACGAATCAGAGGTGATTACTATGATGATGAATTTGGGACGTTATATAAAAATGGAGATACACAATGATTCCTCCTTATGAAAATATTTTTTACAAAATTCCAAAAGGATGTTCTAATGACAATTGAAGAATTTTAAAAGCTCATTCTAGCGTGTAAGAATGAGCTTTTTGATATGTGGAATTTTAGTGAAAGACTCTTAGTCCTTATTGTTTAACTAGACCTTTCGTAGGAGAGCCAGTCTTTTTTGTTCTTCGACTAGAGCCATAAAGATTTGGTATTGATTTTTAAGATGCGGCAGAAAGCTCTTAGGAATCCTGCTATCAAAGCTTAGGTTGTTCAGGAATATGGGGGCGCTACTGTCTCTATGGATTTGTCCTTGGAAGAAGTAGTTGTCGGTCACGATATCAATTGAGATACGTGATGAGCGCCATCGGCGTTTGCGCATGTACTTGGGTTTCCAACGAATCTTAAGTTGCTGTTCCTTGATATACCACCCAATGATGTCTATACTAGCGGTCTGTTTCGTTTTGTCATCACAGTAGGTTACTGGTACGCTTAAAACCTGTTGGCTTCTTGGTGAGGTTAAGAAGGGATGAAAATCAGGAATGAAGTCGTAGTCCTTGCTAGAAACTTGCGATATACCGTTTTCTTCTTGTATTTTGCTACGACTGGCGTACTTGAAGAAGTCAAAACTTTTACCCTGTCTATCTAGTCGTTCAGCTTCTAATTGATATCCTGTCACCTGATCACCGATATTTTTAGTCGTCTTGAGGTAACGCATGATTTCTGCATCCTTGTAGTAAAGAGCTATGAGATTTTTTAGATGCTTACTAGGGTTCAGAGAGTGTAACTTATCTGGAAAAGACAAAATTTGTATACTATGAACAGAGGCCAAAGGGACAGCAGCGATACCTGATAAGAGCTTGTCTTGCTCAAAGAGGGAGACGCTATCAAAATGACTGGTATGTCCAAGCGAATGTCTTATATCAACAACAAAGAGGTTATTTTCCTGTTTGAAAGTGATAATGTAGGTATCACTCGGACCTAAGTTTTTAAGGTTATATTCTAGGGAAGTAATAGGAATATTATAGTAGTGGTTAAAGGTTGGAAGTCCTAGTTTTTCTCCTAATTTCTTTTTATGATAAAGCATTCTCTTATTTTAGCATGAAGTTTGACCGGAGAAAAGATAAAGCATAGGGCTTAATTTTTTTCTGAGTGATTCAAATTTCATACTCTTTACTTTTTTCTTGCAATTTCCTTCAAACTTTGGTAGAATTATTGCTTGTGAGTGCACCTCACTTACTCGTGGCGAAAGACCATGAGTCATTAGACCAAAAGAGGAGGAAAATATCAATGGCTAAATACGAAATTCTTTATATCATTCGTCCAAACATTGAAGAAGAAGCTAAAAACGCTTTGGTAGCACGTTTCGATTCTATCTTGACTGACAACGGTGCAACTGTTGTTGAATCAAAAGATTGGGAAAAACGTCGTCTTGCATACGAAATCCAAGATTTCCGTGAAGGACTTTACCACGTTGTCAACGTTGAAGCAAACGACGATGTAGCTCTTAACGAGTTCGACCGTCTTTCAAAAATCAACGGTGACATTCTTCGTCACATGATCGTTAAACTTGACGCGTAAGAAGGTAAATTATGATTAATAATGTCGTACTCGTTGGTCGCATGACCCGTGATGCGGAACTTCGTTATACACCAAGTAACGTTGCTGTTGCAACATTCAGCCTTGCGGTTAACCGTAACTTCAAGGGTGCTAATGGTGAACGTGAAACAGACTTTATCAACTGTGTTATCTGGCGCCAGCAAGCTGAAAATTTGGCTAACTGGGCTAAAAAAGGCGCATTGATTGGAATTACTGGTCGTATTCAGACTCGTAACTATGAAAATCAACAAGGTCAACGTGTTTACGTAACTGAAGTTGTCGCTGATAATTTCCAAATATTGGAAAGCCGTGCGGCACGTGAAGGTCACAGTGGTAGTTCTTACAACGCTGGAGGATTTGATAATTCAAATTCATTCGGTGATGGGGCTTCAACTGGTGGTTCATATGGTGGATCACAACCTGCGCAATCTACACCAAACTTCGGTCGTGACGAGAGTCCATTTGGTAATTCAAATCCAATGGATATTTCAGATGACGATCTCCCATTCTAAGAATGGACAAAACGAATTAAATATATAAAGGAGAAATAAACATGGCTCAACAACGTCGTGGCGGATTCAAACGCCGTAAAAAAGTTGATTATATCGCAGCTAATAAAATCGAATATGTTGATTACAAAGATACTGAGCTTCTTAGCCGTTTCGTTTCAGAACGTGGTAAAATTCTTCCACGTCGTGTAACAGGAACTTCAGCTAAAAACCAACGTAAAGTAACAACAGCGATTAAACGCGCTCGCGTTATGGCACTTATGCCTTACGTAAACGAAGACTAAAAATAATGCCCTCGACTGAGGGTGTTTTTTTCTGCCTTGATTCTCTAAGCCTTTGTACTTTCTAGGGCTGACAGTGGAGACTTTAATTTTATGCTTTAGGGGGAAAGAACAACCAACTAGCTTCTCATTTATCTTGAGAAGCTAGTTGGTTGTTTTGTGGTATATAGAGTGTATTTTCTAAGAAATCATCAAATTTTTGGTCGTTAACGAGGATATCGACATTGTCTTTGAAGACCTTGAAGCGGTTGGATAACCAGTGTGTTTTGATGTCCGCCCAATTATTGAAGCGACTCCATCTGTAAGGAAGTGTAGGGTCCTGTTTTTCAAAGACATCGATACTGCCGTCTTTTTCGTAAGCTATAGCCGTGTGGAAATTGCTGACATCACTAGGGCTATTTTGAAAGACAGAGAGGAGTTTAACCTTTTCTGGGAACTGGAGTCCAGCTTTTTTCCAATATTTAAGAAGATCATCTGTAGACTGATAGCTGATGTTATCCCCAAAGAGGAGACTATAGAGAGCTTGATCCTTAGCGGTTAGCTCTTTGTGGCGTGACTTAAGATCTATAAATTCGTTTTGAAGGGGAAGGTCTAATTTGGTAAGATCCTCTGAGCTTGTAATAAGGTTATGAAGGAGCAGGAATGATGTTCGTCGGCAGTTTAAATCATCAGTAAAGTGCGATTTGTTATCTTCGAAAGTTTTTTCATTAAGAAGGGTGACAAATTGATTTTGATCCTTGCCGATTTTACTTTGGGTCCATTTTTTGACAACGGGTTGGAGGTTTGTATTTTCCTGATTGTAACGAGTAATATAAGGGGCTAGATTGTCCCAGTCTTTTGTCGGGATGCCCTTGCTTTTTAAGGCTTTTGCCAGCTGTTTTTCCTGAGTGGAAGACGTCACATTGTTAAAACTATAGTAAGATTGATATTTTTTCTGAGTATTCTTGTGGCCACAAGCCATAAGCAGTAGGCAGCAAGCAATGATTAGTAGAGGGAATTTGATACGCATCTATTGGAATTCTTTCTTTTGTCTATTAACTTTAACATTTTAGTATAGAATAGCCAACTGTGTCAAGATTTCTGACGTAAAAAAGCACCCATAAGGGTGCTTGAGGTTGAGATTGATTAAGATGCAGATGCGTAAGTACTTTGAACGTTGTAGTGACGTTTGAAGAAGTATTTGGCAACACCAGCGATGATACCAATGATAAGGATTACAATTGGTGAAAGACCAGGGTTAAGGTAGCTTGGAAGAAGGGCTGTAAGACTAAAGAGAGCAAACCATGCAATAAAAGAGAGTGTGATGACGGTCATGCTGAACCACCATTTTGGACGTTCTTCTTTTGGTTTGTTATTGTGACGGTAGATGTAGTGATAAGGGGTATACATAGCAAGGCCTCCAATGAATGACACTGAAAGAAGGGTTGTGAGACCATAGCTAGTTTGTGTACCTGAGAAACCAAAGATTGCGTTCATGATAGCAACGATGGCTAGAAGGAAGAGTGAGGTATCAAGCCACATCTTCCAAGGTGTTTTATCTGTTTCAGGCACTTCTTTGTTAGGCTTACCAGTTTCAGGTTTTTGGTGCTTTTCAGGAGAGAAACTAGCTGCCCAAACAGTTGGAGCACCAAGGAGTCCACGTCCCGTGATTCCTTTTTTCTGGTTTTCGATAAGTTCAGGAATAATATCGCCAAGAATGTCTTTGATTTCTTGGTCTGATTTACCATCTTTGATGAGTTGGTTAGTTGCGATGTGGATAAATTCTTGGTTTTTCTTGGTGAGTTTTTGGATGTCCATGAGATGACCTTTCGATAAATAGTATTATTTTTTTAGTTTAGGGAAAAGAAGAGGCTCTATGTTAGAACCATTTTTTCCTGATAAAGTAGATAACAACGCAGGATGACCCGAAGGCTGCGATGAAGAAGATGACCCAAAAGGCGTTATCTAAATCGTTTAGTGGCATAGAATTGTTTTTAAAGTTCATACCGTAGGCGGAGAAGATAACGGTTGGGATATCCAGAGCCATAGTCACGAGAGCGAGTGTTTTCATGATTGTGTTCTGGTTATTGCCAATGATAGAAGCAGAGGTTTCAGCCATGGCATTCAAGACATTTTCATAGATGCCTGCCATCTCAATGGCCTGTTGGGTTTCGACCAAGGTGTCTTCCAAGAGGTCTTCGTCCTCGATGTATTTTTTCAAGCTAGAGGCATTACCTGTTAGCTTTTTGACAATTCGCTCATTCATCTTAAGTGAGGCTTTTAGGTAGACAATGGATTTTTCCAATTCCATCATGTCAATCAACTGCTCGTTTTTAGTCGCATTTTCCATCTGAGCTTCCAATTTATCACTTTGACGGTCGATAGAACGTAGGGCGGTTAGGTAAAGTTGCGCATTGCGATAGAGAATCTGAAAGACAAAACGGGTCTTCATAAAGGTGTAGAAGTTACGTACACGGTGGTTGAGGAAGTTATCCATGAGACTAATGTCCTCAAGAGAAGTGGTAACAACTACCTCATCGGTAACGATGATACCCAATGGAATAGTGACGTAGTAGCTTTTGTTATTACGCTCTTCTTGGGTTGGGACGTCGACCAGAATCAGGGTGTAGTCATCTTCGACATCGATACGTGATGTTTCTTCCACGTCCAGAGGGGCACGGAGGTCTTGAATATCAATGTTAAAACGTTCTGCGACCTTCATGGCTTCTTCTTGGGAAGGGTTCACCAAATGAATCCAAGCACCAGGCTCGAATGTTTCAATTTCTTTGAATTCTTTTCCGGTGGATAAGAACGTTTGTTTCAATGGGAACCCCTCCTTCGTCATTAAGTAAGCGCTGGCGTATTGATTGTAAAAGGATTTGTAGAATCCGCTTTTAAGTAAAATAAACACCGCTCTTAGTTTTTTTAGTGATGTCAAATGAGGCTTGGGATGATGTTCCTTGCCTTTTTTAGACACTCTAATATTATACTACATTTGAAACATTTTTTGGGCTGGATAAATTGAAATTTTGTTATAATATGAGAGAAAGTCGGGATGGATTTCCCATCCGTCTGTAGAAAGGA
Organism: Streptococcus sp.; assembly: GCA_003521145.1. Classification (GTDB taxonomy): domain Bacteria; phylum Bacillota; class Bacilli; order Lactobacillales; family Streptococcaceae; genus Streptococcus. The sequence continues at coordinate 7,270 of DOTL01000090.1, forward strand.
GTGGCCGTAGCTTTTGGGCTAGGGCCTCTTAAAAATATGCAAGATAAGTTAGTGATTCATGGAGCAAGAACTCACAATTTAAAAAATATCGATGTGGAGATTCCGCGTGATAAACTGGTGGTGGTGACGGGTTTGTCAGGTTCTGGGAAGTCTTCCTTGGCCTTTGATACCATCTATGCAGAGGGACAACGTCGTTATGTTGAAAGTCTCTCGGCTTATGCCCGCCAGTTTTTGGGAAATATGGAGAAACCTGATGTGGAATCGATTGATGGTTTGAGTCCTGCCATCTCTATCGACCAGAAAACAACAAGTAAAAACCCTCGTTCGACAGTCGGAACGGCAACGGAGATTAATGACTATCTTCGTCTCCTTTATGCACGTGTGGGTGTCCCCTATTGTCCCAATGGTCATGGAGCCATTCAGTCATCCTCTGTGGAACAGATTGTGGACGAGGTTCTAGCTCTTCCTGAGCGCACACGTATGCAGATTTTGGCACCGATTGTTCGTCGTAGGAAAGGGCAACACAAGGCTGTTTTTGAGCGTGTACAGAAAGACGGTTATGTTCGTGTTCGTGTAGATGGTGAGATTTACGATGTCACAGAAGTGCCAGAGTTGTCCAAGTCTAAGATGCATAATATCGAAGTGGTTGTGGACCGCTTGGTGAATAAGGAGGGTATCCGTAGTCGTCTCTTTGATTCGGTGGAGGCAGCCCTTCGTTTAGCAGATGGCTACTTAATTGTGGATACTATGGACGATAATGAGTTGCTTTACTCAGAACATTATTCTTGTCCGGTTTGTGGCTTCACAGTGCCAGAGTTAGAGCCGCGTCTCTTTTCATTTAATGCACCATTTGGCTATTGTCCGACCTGTGATGGTTTGGGTAATAAACTGGAAGTTGATATGGATTTGGTTATCCCTGATTCTAGTAAGACCTTGCGTGAAGGTGCTCTGGCACCTTGGAACCCTATTTCGTCCAACTACTATCCAGCTATGCTTGAGCAGGCCATGGAGCAGTTCGGCGTGGATATGGATATACCATTTGAAAATCTGAAAAAAGAAGAACAGGATTTGATTCTCTATGGATCTGGGGACCACGAATTCCACTTCCATTATGTTAATGATTTTGGTGGGGTGCGTGATATTGACATTCCTTTTGAAGGGGTTGTGACTAATATTAATCGTCGCTACCACGAGACCAATAGTGATTTCACTCGCAATGTCATGCGGGGTTATATGAATGAGTTGTCATGTCCAACTTGTCATGGCTATCGTCTTAACGAAGCAGCACTCTCGGTTCGTGTTGGTGGTGAGAGTGGCTTAAATATTGGTCAAATCTCTGATTTGTCTATTTCAGATCATCTTCAGGAAATTGATAGCCTGGAATTAGGCGAAAATGAAGGAATGATTGCCCGTCCAATTATCAAGGAAATCAAGGATCGCTTGACTTTCCTTAATAATGTAGGTCTTAATTATTTGACCCTCTCTCGTATGGCCGGAACCCTTTCTGGGGGTGAGAGTCAGCGTATCCGTTTGGCGACACAGATTGGATCTAACCTTTCTGGAGTCCTCTATGTTTTGGATGAGCCTTCTATTGGGCTTCATCAGCGTGACAATGATCGCTTGATATCAAGTCTTAAAAAGATGCGTGACTTGGGCAATACCCTGATTGTGGTGGAGCATGATGAGGATACTATGCGTGAGGCTGACTGGCTTATCGATGTGGGACCTGGTGCTGGTGCTTTTGGTGGTCAAATCATGGCCTCAGGAACCCCAGAGGAAGTTGCTAAGAACAAGAATTCAATCACTGGGCAATATCTGTCAGGTGCTAAGTCGATTCCTGTACCGACGGAACGTCGTGTAGGTAATGGTCGTTTTATCGAGGTTAAAGGTGCTAGTGAAAATAACCTTAAGAATGTATCTGTCAAGTTTCCACTTGGAAAGTTGATTGCAGTCACTGGTGTTTCTGGTTCGGGAAAATCGACTCTGGTTAACGGAATTCTAAAGAAAAAAATTGCCCAAGAGCTTAATCGAAATAGTGAGAAACCTGGTAAACACAAATCAGTGACGGGAATCGAGTATATCGAGCGTTTGATTGATATTGACCAAAGTCCAATTGGTCGTACACCCCGTTCTAATCCAGCGACTTACACTGGTGTCTTTGACGATATTCGTGATCTTTTTGCCCAAACCAATGAGGCTAAGATTCGAGGTTACAGGAAGGGGCGTTTCTCTTTCAATGTCAAGGGTGGCCGTTGTGAAGCTTGCTCTGGTGATGGCATTATTAAGATTGAGATGCACTTCTTGCCCGATGTTTATGTCCCTTGTGAGGTTTGCCATGGCACACGCTATAATTCTGAGACCTTAGAAGTTCGTTATAAGGGCAAGAATATTGCTGAAATTTTGGATATGACTGTTGATGACGCAGTTGACTTTTTTGCGGCTATTCCTAAGATTGCTCGTAAGGTTCAGACTATCAAGGACGTGGGGCTAGGGTATGTGACCCTGGGACAACCAGCAACAACCCTCTCAGGTGGTGAGGCCCAGCGTATGAAACTGGCTAGTGAGTTGCACAAACGCTCTACTGGGAAGTCCTTCTACATTCTGGATGAACCGACGACGGGTCTCCATACGGATGACATTGCTCGTCTCTTGAAGGTGCTTCAGCGTTTTGCGGATGATGGCAATACTGTTCTCGTGATTGAGCATAATCTGGATGTTATTAAGACCGCCGACCATATCATTGATTTGGGTCCTGAAGGCGGTGTCGGTGGAGGTACTATCGTTGCTACAGGGACTCCAGAAGAGGTAGCAACCGTTCCGGAAAGCTACACAGGACAATATTTGAAAGAAAAATTGATATAAAGGAAAAAGGGCTCTCTGTACTGACCCCAAAAAGTTAGA
>DOTL01000053.1 GCA_003521145.1 Streptococcus sp.
ATAGGAATAAATCTCTTTCTAGTAATGTTTTGCAACTCTACTATAACGGATTTATTCCTTTTTGTGTTTACACAACTTATTTTACACTACCTATGCACCAAAAACTGCTTATCATTATGTGCTGTGATAGGTGGTTTTTTATATAAATCTTTTAAATATTAATTTTAACTAATAAACATTAAAAAACCACTCTATATTAGAGTGGCTCTAATTTATGATTGGGAAGTGTGAGTTTCCTCTTGCTGTCTAAGTATATCATACTCTCTCATAATTGCAACTGAATATAAAAAAAAGCTGAAGTCATGACTCCAGCTTTTTTATATTCAGATACAATTATGCTTTTCTGATATTAACTGCTTGAGGTCCACGTTGACCTACTTCAACATCAAATTCAACTTTTTGATCTTCGTCAAGTGATTTGAATCCATCAGATTGAATTGATGAGAAGTGAGCGAACAAATCTTGACCATCTTCAGAGGTAATAAAACCAAATCCTTTAGTAGCGTTAAACCATTTTACTGTTCCATTTGCCATAATATATTTATTTCCTTTCGACAAAATTGTAAATCTTATTTTGCGAAAAGTGAATCTAAAAAACATTTTACTCATTACAAAACCTACTCCTTCATAGTAACACTAATTATACTCAATGTCAAGCTATTCTCTGATTGACTCGTAAGTTCCGTAAGTTTCAAGGAGTTCTCCCAAACGAAAGACACCTTCACGCGCCGTCTCGATATACGGCAAGACCAAAGTCAACATATCCTCTTCTCCAAAACCATCTTTAACAAGAGGATCCGCACCGAGAACACGCGCATTGGTCGTGATTGTTTCTGTTGCACTCATGGAAACATTAGCTGAGTTAATACCAGCTTCACCCCAAATACCATTTTTACAAAGTGCATCTGGAACAGAAGTATAACGTAGATGATTATCTGGTAAATCAATTGAAAATTTGCTAAGCACAGACTGGTAATGACGCGGTTAGTCTTCAGGGGTCACGACGAGAAATTCTTTGGGCGTAAAAACGCCAGATTGAGAATCCTCAGTACGTGCAATCATGGTAGAGCCGTCATATGAGGCTTTCTTACCTACTAAAATCGTTGTACAAGCCATAAAAGCTTCCTTTATACTTACAAATCGTCCGCAATCTTATTGATTTTTCTGAGACGATGGTTAACACCACTCTTGGTCAGAGGAGGTTCTATACTATCTGCGATCTGCTGGATAGAGTAATCTGGATTGGCAATACGGAGTTGGGCAACTTGGCGCAGCTCCACCGGTAAAATCTCCAAGCCAACCGTATCCATAATCTTGATAATATTATTAATTGTTTTCATACTAGCACTAATCGTTCTAGCAATATTAGCTGTTTCCGCATTATTGGCACGATTCAGATCATTTTTGGTCTCTCGCATAATTTTGACCTCTTCGAAGGTATCCTTAGAGTTCATTGCACCAATAACAAGAAGGAGATCCATAATATCCTCAGCTTTTTGAAGATAGGTCACAAAACCATTTTTATGACTCAAAACCTTAGCATCGAGCATAAATTTTTTCATGAGAGAAGCTAAGTCCTCTGCGTGGTCTTGGTAAACGGAAAAAATTTCTAATTGATAACGGCCTTTTTCAGGGTCACGAACTGTTCCAGTCGCCAAAAAAGCGCCTCGTAAATACGACCTTCCAGCTTCGTCGTCTTCCATTACTAATGTTTCAATGCCTGTTTCAAAACCAAAGAAAGAATCTGCCAATTGTAAATCTGACAAAATATCATTGACATGGTCAGCTACAAAAACCGTGTAAACACGATTTTTCTTGAGATTGGTCTTGTTGTGATGTCTTAATTCGGGATTACTCTGATAACGACTTTCCATTAATTGGTAGATGTGTCGCGCAATTTTTGCATTTTCTGTAGATATGGAAAGAGTCAATCCTTGATTAGTCAAGCCAACAGAACCAGACATCTTAATCAATGCTGACAATTCAGCCTTGTCTTTGCTTGAAGCTGCAATTATCTCTTCTTTAACCTTAATTGTGAAACTCATGACTTATTCCTCACTAGATGCATGAGCTCATCCACTACCAAGTCACCATGGTGGAAGGCACCACCATTTTCAAGTCGCAAAAAATTAGAAGACACAACTGTTTTTGCTTCACGACGTAAGCCCTCAAAATCATGCTCAACCTGAACAAGGTATTCATCAAATTTATTACTAGCCATGTATTCCTTAGGCACTTTCTTGATGTTAACTAAAACATTGTCAATCACATCGGAGCCAAGGTGACGATTAAGAACAGCCACATGGTCGGCATCTGAAAATTGCTCAGTTTCTCCGTACTGCGTCATAATATTACAAATGTATGTGACATCAGCCTTGGTCTCAATAAGAGCCTGACGAATCTCTGGTATCACCAAGTTGGGCAAAATCGATGTATAAAGAGATCCAGGACCTAAAACAATCATATCACTATTCATAATAGCATCAACAACCTTACGACTGGCCTTAGGCTCCTCATCATTGTAGGTATTGGTCACATAAACGCGCTCTATCATGCCATCGTACTGGGCAATACTACTCTCACCTGCTACTTCATGACCATCTTGAAAAACGGCATGAAGCGTCAAGGGAATCTCACTTGCAGGATAAATTTTTCCTGTGACGTGGAAAAACTTCGTCAGAAGTTGCATGGCATTATAGGTAGAACTCTGCATTTCTGAAATTCCAGCGATGATTAGATTTCCGAGTGGATGTCCAGCCAAAGCGCCATCTGTTTTATCAAAACGATATTGGAAAACTCTTTCATAAAGTTTAGGCATGTCACTCATAGCTACCAAAACATTACGCAAATCCCCTGGAGGTGTCAGTTGCATGATATCACGCAAATCCCCTGAAGAACCGCCATCATCAGCTACAGTTACCACAGCAGTGATATCAACATCCTTATGACGCAAACTACGAAGAATGACTGGAATACCAGTTCCCCCACCTATTACTGTAATTCTTGGTTTTTTCATGAACGATTCATCGTCTCCTTACGTCGATCCTTATCACGATGTGTTTCATTGACTGTCCAATCATTTTTTAGATCTTGGACTAGACGATGTGCAAAAGCTACACTACGGTGTTGACCACCTGTACACCCAACAGCAATAGTAAGAACAGACTTACCTTCTTTTTTGTAGCCAGGTAAGATTGGTTTAATAAGCTGTATCAAATGATTGTAAAAGTCTTCTGATTCCGTATGCTTCATGACATAATCAAAAACCTCTTTATCCAAACCTGTGAGGTTACGAAGGGCAGGATCATAATAAGGGTTTGGCAAGAAACGGACATCAAATACCAAGTCCGCATCCAGAGGCAAACCATATTTAAAACCAAAACTCAAAACTTCAATACGAAAAGGAAATTGGTCTTGTTCAGATGAGAACTGTTCAGAAATAGCCTTACGCAGCTGGCGTGGAGTCAATTCTGTCGTATCTACCACGTTTTGACTCAAACTCTTAAGCGGTGACAAAAGCTCACGCTCTAACTTGATGCCATCCAAAACACGGCCATCTGCCGCAAGTGGGTGACTACGACGTGTCTCTTTGTAACGAGAAACCAATTCACCATCCGTGGCATCCAAGAATAGAATCTTGAAATTAAGTTCCTCATTGCTTTCCAATTTATCCAAAATATCGTTTATTTCATCGAAGAACAAGCGACTTCGCATATCAACGACAAGAGCAATCTTATCTGTCTCTTCACTATGTCTTACCAATTCGATAACCTTTGGTACCAAAGAAGGCGGCATATTATCAATAGTGAAGTATCCAATATCCTCAAAGGATTGAATCGCTACAGTCTTACCTGCCCCGCTCATCCCTGTTACAACAACTAAATTAATTTTTTTCATTCCCATGAGACTCCCCTTCTAGTCTTTCCTCTTTCAAGACACGAATATCGTCTGACATTTTTTTAACTTGTTGGCTAACCCCCATAATCATTTGTGTCTGCAATTTTTGAATTGTCAAAAGATCTGATTGGTCTTGTTGGACCAAGTGGTCAATTTTTTCATGCAAAAGTCGGATTTCTTCCTTTGACTGGTTATTGACGTGATAGTCGTTACGCGCTTGTAAACGGTCGTAATCCGATGCCCGATTCTGACTCATCATAATCAATGGTGCCTGAACAGCCGCTAGAGTGGACAAGGCCAGATTCAACAAAATGAATGGATACTTATCAAAAGCAATCCCAAAGGGTTGAACAACATTCAGCGCCATCCAAATAGCCATAAAAGCAACAAATGACAAGATAAAAGTCCAAGATCCACCAAATCGGGCCACGTCATCCGCCACTTTTTGACCAAAAGTAATCCTACTATCCAGCTGTTCTTGAATATCTTGATCCTCGTAAATAAAACCTTTGTTAACATCGTGAACGGTTTTCCTAACATGTTCGTTTTTCTCATTAGCATTAGCAATGACTTCATCAAGAAAAACTAACCTATAATCTAAAAGACTGATATTACTAATAAAATCATGTGCTTGTAAATCAGGGTAATCTTTTTTCAAAAGCACCTGCAAACGACTATTTAGACGTTCGAAATAAGAGCCATCGATTTCATCGAACCACTCTTTAGAGATATAATCCTGAACTCTCTTAACCTGCATATTCTCGCCTTCTTTCTAGGATTTATTATACCATATTAAAAGCTTAAACATTCAATAGATAAAGGAAAAGAGTCCAAGACTAACCTCAGACTCCTCCATTATTGGGACAATTAATTTAAAATCTTCTTATTGGTAATTCAAAGTCCAGTAGTAAGTACCATCACCTGCGACAACACAGCAACTGCAGCTTGAGTAGCATCTGGACTCATGAGAAGTTCACGAATACCACTACTCAACCATTTATTGGCGACAACTGAACCATCAGATTCACGGCGGTAAACAATACCATCACTGTTGTAAGTGTGTGAAATATCTTTGGCATGTGGAAGGGTTGTGCAATTGTAAAGATCATCAGACCATGAAAGTGCTGGCAAACCAGGCTGTGCGCTGTGCATTGATTTCATTAAAAGCAGCCTTAGCTGAGTCCACTTCAACGTAATCAGAATTTTCAGTTGGTTCTACATGATAAACAAATTTAACATATCCAAATTCAACATCACTATATTTTTTGTCGTCAACACCGCTCTTGCGATTAGCTGTAATAACATAGTCACGTACCCAAGCACTGCCCTTAGAAGCGTTGAAGTTGTCAACATCTTCAATTTTCCAAGTTACATTACAATTCCAGTCAGCATTGTCTATGAATTTTGGAATGAAAGTGCTTCTCCTGCTTTACCAGTGCCAACTACATTTTCAGAATACAATTTAACACTTGACGCGTTGTCATCATACATGTATTCATCGTTTCCTGCTGGTTTATAGAAATCTGGATCAAGCTCAGGGTCATCATTGGCAGTGCCATTGTAGATTTTCCACTTTCCATAAACCCATTTGTAGTGACCATCGATACCACGCGCATTATCTTCATCTGTCAATGCTACACGGTAGTAACAGGTACCGTTGTCATCTACAAATAGTGGATCTAAGTACATGCGATAATCTGTTGGTGGCAATGTTGATTTTGGCAACTTATTATAGTCAATGTTTGTTTCAGGCGCATACGGTGGTTTTTCAAGTCCAGGAGCTTCAGAACTTGTTTTTGATGTTGAACCTGTCTCTGAAGTTGCTGTTGAAGAAGATTCAGAAGTTACAGACGAACTTGAGTTACCAGTTGAAGCCGCTTCTGAAGTTGAATCCACGGTTGAAGCTACTTCTGAACTTGCTGATGAAGTTGAATCTACAGTTGAAGTTGTTGGAGCTTCAGAATCTGTGCTTGAAGCCTTAACAAGCACCCACTTACCATTTGAATAATAGTAGTAATCGCCATTATCTTTCAAATAATAGTGAGTACCATTTTCGTAAAGGTAGTGAGGGTCATTTCTCAAAAACTCATAACCTGTCTTTTGTGTATTATTAGAAGCACTATTGTTGTTATTATAGTCACCACCACGAACCCAACGACCGTTATAGTTAACATAGTAGCTACCATCACTCAAGATATAGTACAAATACCCATTGCTATAGCGGTAAGTACCTGATTCGTTGTAGTTGTTGTAACCAGGATTATAGTTGTTATAGGCATAATTATAGTTATAATTATAGCCATAGTTATAGTTTGGATAATAGTTGTTATACCATGGATTATAAGAATAGTTATTATAGTAACCTCGGCCATAATAACTATCGGCCTGTGCATGATCATTACCAACTACCGTTGGTGCTAATATTGCTGCCCCTAAAACAGCGCACGAAAATAGACCTAAACTTTTTCTCATTGTCTTCATCCCCTTTTTTAAAAACAAATATACCTTTTATAAGCAAGCGCTTACGCTTCTATTTATAATTTAATTGTAGGAGATAATACTTCTATTGTCAAATTTTTTTAATAATAGAAGTTTCTAAGAACAGACCAATAAAAAACTAACAATGACCTTACTTTTACTTGTAAAAAATAATTGATCAGCTTTCTTTTACACCCTAAAGACAGGTGTTTAACAAAATAAAAAAGCCCTTAACATAAGGACTTTTAGCGTGATATTAACGATTATCAATATTTTCTGGGTAAAGATCGTGATTAAAAAGACGTTGCTCTGCCATCTTTTCATACTTAGTTTCTGGACGGCCATAATTATAATAAGGGTCAATAGAAATACCACCACGAGGTGTAAATTTACCCCAAACTTCTAAGTAACGAGGGTTCAAAAGCTCCACCAAATCTTTACCAATGGTATTAATACAGTTTTCATGGAAATCTCCGTGATTACGGTAACTAAAGAGGTAAAGCTTTAGAGATTTAGACTCAACGCAGAGCTGGTCTGGAATATAAGAAATATAGATACTTGCAAAATCAGGTTGGCCAGTAATAGGACAAAGTGACGTAAATTCTGGACAGTTGGATTTGATAAAGTAATCATTATCAGTGTGACGATTATCAAAAGACTCCAAGACTTGTGGAGAGTATTCAAAAATATAAGGTGTCTCCTTATTACCAAGGAGAGTGAGGTTTTTCATTTCTTCTTGTTGTGACATTTTTCTTCCTTCGTTGTTAATTTTTCTAGACCTTTATATAGTCGATTTTTAATCTCAATTTCTAATCTTAATCATCAAAAAAGTCAAAATACTATTAATTCTAATCTTATAGACTGTGAAGATTAGACACCACGCTCATTATCATAGAGTAGGGTATGAAGCTGAGGTAGGACACGCACATTGCCCCACGAATTATCAGCAGCTACAGTCTCCCACAGTTCTTTTAGGCGATCTAATTGATGTTGGACAATATTACCCTCTGCTTTAGGTTCAGGATTACCAGCCGAAAGAAACATGACATCTGGCTGATAACGTTCCTGAATCATTTTAGCAAAGGCTAAATCTGCATCATCGAAAACAGGAACCTTGAAGGTAACTTTATCAGGATCAAGCTGAGAAATAATAAAGTCAAGGGTTTCCATATTGACTTCCATCTTGGATGATGGTGGTTTAGGACTTAAGGTTACTTGGTCAATATCCTTTAGCCACTCCTGCCAGCGAGAACCCTGTGTTTCAACGGCCAGGATTACGCCTCTTGCCTTGAGTTTTGAAACGAGTTCAGCCATATTAGCCGCTAGCAAAGCTGGGTTCCCTCCAGATAGAGTAACATAGTCGTAAGTTCCTAGCGCATCCAAAGCTTCAATGACTTCATCAGCTGTCATACGAGTTGGCTTTTCTGAACCATCCCAAGTGAAGGCAGAATCACACCAATCACAGTGGTAATCACATCCTGCTGTCCTTACAAACATGGTTTTTTGACCAATTGCTCGCCCTTCCCCTTGAAAGGTTGGTCCAAAAATTTCAAGCACTGGTAGTTTGAGTACACGTTCTCTAGTCATCCAACCACTCCCGTCTAAACTCTGCAAAGGCTGTTGGTGTTTCATAAAGGCGTACATATTCCAAACGAAGTTCCCTCTCCTCTGGCAGATGTTGACTCGTCATCTGGAAAATCCAGAAAACCATATTTTCCGCAGTTGTGTTCATATAAGGCAAAGTCTCGTTGAGATAACGGTGATCTAACTGAGGTTCCAAATGATCCTTGTAAATGCTCTTAAGGTCACTAAAATCGTAGGTCATGCCACGTTCATCCAAGTAACCACTAACTGCTATTTGAAGATGGTAGGTATGACCATGAAGCGATTTGCATTTACCTTCATAATTAAAGAGATGGTGGGCAGCATCAAAAGTAAACTCTTTAGAAACCATTGTACGGTGATGATTGTAAACCAAGGACTCACCTGTTTCTTTTTTGATTTCTTTCGGTGCAAAGAACATTAAGCTTCTCCTCTTTCTGCTAGATATTTTTCAAGTCCTTTTTGACGCAAGTGACAGGCAGGGCATTCCCCACAACCAGTTCCAATAATACCGTTATAGCAAGTTAGCGTTTTTTCACGAACATAGTCAAAAGCTCCAAGTTGGTCAGCCAAAGCCCAAGTCTCAGCCTTATCCAACCACATAAGAGGGGTTTGGACAACGAAATCATAGGACATGGCAAGATTAAGTGTAACATTAAGGGATTTGACAAAAACATCACGACAGTCTGGATAACCAGAAAAGTCTGTCTCACAAACACCCGTAACAATGTCAGTGATACCACGTTGCTTAGCTAGAACAGCTGCAAAAGAAAGGAAGAGATGATTACGCCCATCTACAAAAGTATTAGGAACTTCACCTTCTTCTGCCTCAATCTCAATATCAGATGTTAAGGCATTTTCAGTAATTTGACCAAGCAAGGACATATCCAAAACATGGTGTTTAAGCCCTTGTTCTTGCGCAATCTCTTTAGCTACTTCAATTTCCAAGCTATGACGTTGGCCGTAAGCAAAAGTAACTAATTCAACTGTTTCATAATGTTTTAGAGCCCAAAATAGGCAAGTAGTAGAATCTTGACCGCCACTAAAGACGACCAAAGCTGATTGACGTTTCATAATATTCCTCTTTATTCGTGATGTCTAAGACACATAAAAAGGCCCCTTGGGGGAGCCAAAAAAACGCCAGTAATGGTTTTTTTTAGCGATGGTGTCTCCCAAACATCGAAAATGATTTATCTTTAATAGTCTATCACAGTTGAGAAAAAAAGAAAAGAGCCAAGGCTCTCTTCATTAATCAATCTCAGCGATAACTTCGATTTCAATTTTAACATCTTTTGGCAAACGTGCCACTTCTACTGCAGAACGTGCTGGGAAATCAGATGTAAAGGCAGTTGCATACACTTCGTTAAATGGAACGAAATCGTTAATGTCACTTAGGAAGCAAGTTGTTTTGACAACGTGGTCAAAGTCTGTACCAGCTTCTGCCAAAATAGCTCCAACATTTTTAAGAACTTGTTCTGTTTGTTCTTGAATTGTTTCGCCAATGATTTCACCTGTTTCTGGTGACAATGGTACTTGACCAGAAGCGAACAAAAGATTGCCAACGATTTTACCTTGAACATAAGGTCCGATTGCTGCTGGTGCTTTATCAGTATGAATAGTTTTTGCCATGATAGTTCTCCTTTGACTAATATGTTGCTATTATAACAAAATATTCTGAAAATTGAAACATATAATTCCAAAAAGAAAAGAATCAGCACTAGGCTAATCCTACTCCTACTATTTCAGATACTTTTTGACATAGCTATAGTAGTCTGGTTTTTCTTTTTTATTAAGTGCAAAGAGCATTTGACCTAAAGATTTCACACGACTCGATTCTTATTGTAAAGGATGTGCGTACTTTACCCCAATTTTTAAAGATAAAAAACTCTCCCTGCACAGCAGAGAGAGTTCGTTCGGATTTTGTTAAGCAAGATGCTATTATAGAATTTAAACTTATGTAGACTAATAAAAGTCTGGAATATTAATCCATCTTTGTCCCTTTATTTATTATCTTGCCCATTTTCCCCAATCCAATCATTAAGAGAGGGAAAGAGAATAGCGTTACAAGGCCCAGGATGATAAAGACTACTACAAATCCATAACTATCGATGAACCAACCCGTCAGTGGGAAGATGACAATCATGGATAGACTAAACATCATCGAATTGATGCTCAGCATGGTTGCCCGTACACTGGATGGTAAATAGCCTTGTAAATCATTGTAGTAAATGGGTTGATAAACCGCATAAAGTGCATTGGTCAAGAGATAAACACTTAGATAGGCGAATGGAGTTCTCAACCATACCAACAGCAAGGCCAACCCTGTCAGGGCAACCAGAATTGGAAAGACTTGATTGCTATTCCATTTTTTCCCGATTTGACTAGCTAGATAAACAGCTAGAAGATTTAAGAGACTACCAGCAAGCATGATGAGCGATACTTGCCAACTGGCTAGGTCACTGATTTTCTGTTGGTAGTAAAAATAAAACATACACATGATGGTTCCTAGCAGTTGATAGGTGAGCATCCAGTAAAATAAGACCGGTTTCTCCTGCCATTCTTGTTTCACCACCACCAATATCCGTTTTAAGGTTAAGCGATCTCTTTCATCACTCTTAGTTTCTAGCTCCTTCATCAGAAAAATCAAGAGAATGGAAACTAATGAAAGGCCAATCGCAATATGATAGGTCCAAGCCAAGGCTCCGTGAACAAAGAAACCAGCAACAACTGTACCTAGAGTTCGGGTGGCTTCTGCCACACCAGACAAAAAGCTAGAAATCTGAAGATAGCGGTCCTTTTGACCTGCTTCAACTGCTGAATCATATAAGAAAGCCGTACTGGTCCCCGAATCAAAATTGTAAGACCAAGCATTGACCATCATGGCAATCGCATAGATCCAAAAATTTCCCTGACCAAGTAAGATCAAGACAGAGGATCCAATACTGGCCAAGCGAGCCAAATAGAGATTGGTTTTGTAGCTAAACCGATCGGCCAACATACCTGATGGAATCTCACACAAGAGACTTGTCCCATGAAAGATACTTTCTAGTAAACCGATTTGAAGTAAGGAAAGACCATTCTGAATGAAAAATAAAATCCAAAAACTGGTGATTCCAAAATAAGATGTGAATTCCAGTCCTGCTAGAAGTGGAATATTGCCTTTGTAAGTTCTTTTAAACATCGTTTTCTCACTTTCAATATGTAATTTGATTGTTTCTAAAAGACTTACTTAGAGTTGCCTTCATTTTCCTCACATCTTTCATTTAAAGTAAAAACGCCAGTTGGCGTTTTTATTTCATATACTTTTTGACATAGCTATAGTAGTCTGGTTTTTCTTTTTTATTAAGTGCAAAGAGCATTTGACCCTTAAGGGGTTCTTTCTCATCATTTGGTTGTAGAAAAAGAGCAACCTCTTTGGATTTAGGTGGGAAAAATACCGTATAAGACGTTTCTTTTCCCTGATCTTTTACTTTTAGCGAATAATAGGTAAAGTCATCTTTAGACTTGGGACCATCCACTGTATAGTTATAATCCTGCTCACCAATCTTGACCTTATCTTTCTTGAAGACAATCGTATAATCCTTCTTTAAGGCATCTTGTGCCTGCCATTCACCCTCTAGTGAGGGAGCAGACTTGCTACAAGCTACCATCAAAACCATACAAAGTAAGGTCAAAAGACCAAGTAACCATCTTTTCATACTTTTGCACTCCTAGAGAATTTTACTTATGGTTTGATACGGTGCAACATACGTGGGAATGGAATAGCTTCACGAATGTGTTTTGTTCCAGCTACGAAAGTAACCATACGTTCAATACCGATACCAAAACCACCGTGTGGTACCGAACCATATTTACGAAGGTCAAGGTAGAATTCGTATTCTGAACGATCCATTCCGAGTTCTTCCATTTTTGCTACAAGGGCATCGTAATCATCTTCACGCATTGAACCACCAATGATTTCACCATAACCTTCTGGAGCCAAAAGGTCTGCACAAAGAACGCGCTCTGGATTACCAGGAACAGGTTTCATGTAGAAGGCCTTAAAGCTTGCTGGGTAATTAACGACGAATGTTGGAACACCAAAATAGTTTGAAATCCAAGTTTCGTGCGGTGAACCGAAGTCATCCCCATGTTCGAGGTGCTCGTAATCTGTATCTTCATCATTTTCATGTGCTTGAAGAAGGTCAATAGCTTCATCATAAGACACGCGCTTGAATGGCTCAGCAATGTATTTCTTAAGAAGATCCACATCACGTTCAAGGATATCAAGAGCTTGTGGCGCACGATCAATCACACCTTGAATAAGTGCTTTAACATAAGCTTCTTGCAAGTCAAGTGACTCATCATGTGTCAGGAATGAATACTCAGCATCCATCATCCAGAACTCAGTCAAGTGACGACGTGTTTTTGATTTTTCAGCACGGAAAACAGGACCAAAGTCAAAGACACGACCAAGAGCCATTGCACCAGCTTCAAGGTAAAGCTGACCAGATTGGCTTAGGTAAGCAGGAGTACCAAAGTAATCTGTTTCAAACAATTCTGTTGAATCTTCAGCAGCATTTCCTGACAAAATTGGACTATCAAATTTGATGAAACCATTTTTATCAAAGAATTCGTATGTTGCGTAAATAATCGCATTACGAATTTGTTGGACAGCCATTTGTTTACGTGAACGCAACCAAAGGTGACGATTATCCATCAAGAAGTCAGTTCCGTGTTCTTTTGGTGTGATTGGGTAATCATGTGACTCACCGATGACTTCTACTGCTGTCACATCCAACTCGTAACCAAATTTTGAACGTTCATCTTCTTTAACCACACCAGTCACATAAACTGATGTTTCTTGGCTAAGGCGTTTAACAGTATCAAATTTTTCAGTTCCTTCTTCTTCACCGTATTTTTCGATGAAGTTAGGTTTGAAAGCTACAGCTTGGAAGAAGGCAGTTCCATCACGCAATTGAAGAAAGGCCAATTTCCCTTTACCTGATTTATTAGCTACCCATGCACCGATAGTGATTTCTTCATCCACATGTTTAGGCACATCAATAATTGAAACTAATTGTTTAGACATGTAATTACTTCTCTTTTCTTTTAATCTATATTAATTCTATTTTTCCATAAAGGCTTTGATTCGGCGGACTGCTTCTTTCAAAGTATCCAAGTCTGTTGCATAGCTAAGACGAATATTTTCAGGTGCGCCAAATCCTGCACCTGTTACCAAAGCCACTTCAGCCTCTTCAAGAATAGCATTTGTAAAATCATTTACATCTGTATAACCCTTGATTTCCATCGCTTTTTTAACATTAGGGAAGAGGTAAAAGGCACCCTGAGGTTTGATGACTTCAAAACCAGGTACTTCAGCTAGGAGTGGATAAATTGTATTCAAACGTTCTTCAAAGGCCTGACGCATTTCTTCGATAGAAGACTGATCACCAGTTAAGGCTTCAATAGCAGCGTATTGGGAAACTGCTGTAAGATTTGATGTTGTTTGGCTAATAATCTTCGCCATTCCTGAAATAATTTCTGGATCTCCTACAGCAAATCCCACGCGCCAACCTGTCATAGCATAGGTCTTAGAAACACCATTAATCACAATTGTTTGCTTACGAATGGCATCTGACAAGCTTGAAATTGGTGTGAAAGTGTTGCCATTATAGACCAAACGGCCATAGATATCATCTGCTAAAATCAAAATATCGTGCTCAACCGCCCAGTCCCCGATTGCTTGCAATTCTTCCTTGCTGTAAATCATTCCTGTTGGATTTGATGGAGAGTTAAGCAAGACAACTTTTGTTTTTTCAGTACGAGCAGCTTCAAGTTGTTCAACCGTTGCTTTAAAATGATTAGCTTCAGTCGTTTGGAAAGTAACCGGAACACCCTCAACCATTTTAACCTGGTCTACGTAAGAAACCCAGCAAGGCGTTGGAATAATGACTTCATCACCAGGGTTAATGACCGTAGCAAAGAAAGCATATAAGATAAACTTAGCACCAGTGCCGACAACAACCTCATTTGGTTTCACAGCATAACCGTAGAAATTTTCCATGTAAGTGCTGATCGCATCCTTGAGTTCCGGAAGTCCAGAAGCCACGGTATAAAAACTTGCTTTACCATTTTCAATAGAAGCGATGGCCGCATCTTGAATGTTCTTAGGTGTTACAAAATCTGGTTCACCAAGTGTCAAACTCAAAATATTACGTCCTTGAGCTTTAAGAGCTTTAGCACGCGCACTGGCAGCTAAAGTAACACTTTCTTCCATTTGTAATACACGATTTGATAATTTTGTCATTTCATTATAGTCCTTCCACTTTAATAACCTGACCTGAGGTAAAATCAACCAGATAATACTGGGTTCCTGACTTCACTTCCCAAATAGGAGCTTTACCATATTTTCCTAGGTGGACATAGGATATCTCCTTAGCACCATAGGCCTTAGCAGCTTTCTTAGCCACTGACTTACTAATACCATCAGATTGCTTGTAGATATCAACCACACCTGAATCAGGACTCATGATAACAGCCAGCTTCTCACCTTGACTAGACTTTCCAAGAAGTCCGTAATAGGTAGACTCACCATGGTAAATATCAAATTCAGTAACAGTCTTAACATCTGCTTTGCTCTCTGCTATGGCAATAACCTTCTTTTCAGCGTCTACGTAAGGCTTAGTCGCTACAATAAGAATAGCAGTCACAGAGGCAATTAAGGTCACAACGATTACAATTATCCCAAAAATGAGCTGTTGCTTTTTTGTCCAAGGTGAACGTTGTTTACGCATAATGCCTCCTAAAAAAGTTTCTGAATTTATTATATCAGAAAATGATAAATCTTTACATAGCAATATAGCTAGTATTGAGCAATTAAGTCTATCTTTTTTATAACTCAGTAAAATTCATAAAGCCTGAGTAATCTTAGAAAAGGTTTGTTTTAAAAAGTTAACTTTCTTTTTCTAAGAAATCCTTAATATCCTCTTTGACTTGCTCAAACTTAGCATACTTAAGCGCCACTTCTTGTGTGACTTCTTTTAGAAATAGTTTTCCATAGCTCTTAACGAGTGGGCGATTATCCATAAGAAGAATAGCTGAACGCTGTTCTGAGCGTCTTTGGGCACGTCCGATTGCTTGTTTGAAACGTAAAACCGTCATTGGAAGACTGTAACTCTCAAAGGTACTCTTTCCTTGCTTAGAAAACCAAGATTCAATCTTTTGATAGAAAGGATCCTTAGGATTGTCAAACGGCAGACGTGCAATAACCTCAATTACCCTATCTTGTTGAGCAAAGTCAACACCTTCCCAGAATGACCCCATACCAAGAAGGAGATTGGTTTCACCTCTATCAAAACGTTTTTTGACATTAAAAGCTGTCCCATTTTTCTCTTGAGTTAGGTGACGAACTTCCCTATGATCCAATAAATCCGAAACAGCCATCATACTCTTTCGAGACGTGAATAGTACTAAAATTGGATATTCCATTTCAGATAGCTTCTGGATACGCTTTGCAAGAGCAACTTCATACTCCTCCTCAGAAGAAACTCCAATCATAGGCATGCTTTGATCAATCCAAATAGCTTGATTGGGTAAAGTGTCCATTGGAAGGCTAACCTTGCGTACCTGTTTTAAGCCCAACAAATCAGCCACATCAACATCAGGTCCTACATCAATAGTTGCTGAAACAATTATCACTTTTTGGGCACTTGGTAGATAAGCTGAAAGTTCTAAGAGCTCTTGACGTGACGCCTTTAAATAAGTCACACGATGTTCCTGATAGTAGTCTGTTTCAAGCCAAAAATGGCTGTAAAGGGGTGTCTTCAGCGGAGACAACATCTCTATCAAATCACTTTCACCTTCCAGTTCAGAAATAGTTTGTAGCAAACGTTCTAATTGCTGGCGATTATACTGCTTCTGAGGAAATTGTTGGTATTCTTGGATTAGATGGCTAACTTCAAACTGCAAATTTTCGAGCAAGCGTTGTTGAAGTAAAGTTTGACTACCACTATCAAGAATACGATGGATATGTTGCAAAAGGACCGTAAGATTGACTTGATGACGTGAAAATTGTTCCAAAGCCAGAACCATCTTTTGGCCCTCATCGATCACAAGAGTTTTTCCTCGAACAAAATCATGATCATCTTCCATACGCGTCAAAAGATAAGCATGGTTGGTCACAACTACCCTAGCTTCTTGGGCTTTTTGGTAGGACTGTTGCCAAAAATCATATTCTGCAAAAAGACTATCAGCTTTTAACTTACCATTATGCTTAATCTCATCGAAATAAGCCATATAGCGCTGTTTTTGTCTGATTTCGTCAAGATCCCCTGTCTCTGTTTCAGTCAACCAAACCAAGAGTTGCATTTTGTAACGATTAACCAAACGGTTACTATCCTGACGAAGTAAGGTTTGGTAGAAGGCATCTAACTTGATATAATTCTGAGGTCCTTTGAGACTATGAAAGTTAATATTAAAGACATCCGATAAGGCTCTAGCTTCCTGATTCATAATCTGATTTTGAAGGAGCTTTGTCGGAACAGCCACCACCACTTTATCTACATCAGATTGTGCCAACAAAGGAAGCAAATAGCCATAGGTTTTTCCGATTCCAGTCTGAGCCTGAATCATGGAAATATCAGTATTATCAAGCTCCCTCCTTACTGCCTCAGCAAACTCTTTTTGTTTAGGCCTAGATTCCAAATCTAAGAGAGCAATATTGGTATCAAAATCTCGAGACAGTTTTCGTTCTACCTTATAAGTCAAAGGTTTACGAAGAACAATTCTAGATTCTTCAAGCATGACATATTCTTTTGAAAGGCCTAAATTTCGACCTCTTATAGCGTCACGAATAACCAACTCGGTCTCAAAAAGAAGATTATCTGAAAAGGTCAAAAGCATCTCAATGGTCTGTCTTGGTAAACTTGCGATCTTATCCATCAAATGAAACAAAAGCTGTCCGGTCGCTCTCGCATCTTCAATTGCAGTATGGGCATGAGCTAGGTCAAGATTAAGAACCTTGCATAAATGAGATAGCTTATATTGTTCTAACGTCGGATAAAAGACCTGAGCCAATTCGACAGTATCCACACGAGGAGTCCTTAGTTCGAAACCCTCCATGAAAAGTGCCTCTGCAAGCAAATTGGCGTCAAATTTAACATTATGGGCAACAAAAATACAGTCCTCAATCATTTCAAAAATTGTTCTAGCGATTTCTGAGAAATCTGGGGCTTGGGACAACTGCTGATCGGTAATCCCTGTTAAATGAATAATGTGATCATCGAGTTCTTGGTGTGGGTTAACATCACTCGCAAATTCGTCAATTACCTGACCATTTTGCATGATGACAATTCCCACCTGTATAATACTAGCCGTTGACGAAGCGGAGGTTGCTTCCAAGTCAACAATGGCATATTTATTCGTGTTTTTTTCACTCATAGTGACCTTATTATAGCATATCCAAAGCCCCAAAAAAAGACAAAGCCATCATTCTGATATTGGAAAAAGCCTGAAATTCGTGCTATACTAGAGGTATGAAAATAAGAAGAATTTTAAATCCTGTTGCCCAGGAAAATACCTATATTTTAGAAAACGATACAGCCTGTCTAGTCATTGATCCAGGAAGTGATACTTCTGCTATCTTAGCTGAACTTAAAGCAATCGACAAACCAGTTGCAACTATCCTATTGACACATACACACTACGATCACATTATGAGTGTTGAGGCAGTCCGTCAGGCATACAATCATCCTCCTGTTTACGTTTCTGAAGCTGAAAAAGACTGGTTGCTGAATCCTATTGATAATTTATCTGGACTTCCACGTCATGACGATATGGAAGACGTTATTGTCAATCCAGCAGAATACTACTTTGATTTTACTCAGGACTATAACATCGAGGATTTCCAGTTTAAAGTTTTTCCAACCCCAGGACACTCTATTGGGGGGGTTTCTTTTATTTTTGATAGAGAAGAAACTGTATTTTCTGGTGATGCCCTCTTTAAAGAAACAATTGGACGCTGGGACCTTCCAACAGGGAACCACGAGCAATTACTCTCTAGTATTAAAAAGCAACTCTTTACACTCCCTAACCACTACAGAGTTTTCCCAGGTCATGGATGGGACACCACTATTGGTCATGAGAAGGTCCTTAACCCTCATTTTTCATAAAAAATAACAAAAGCTTGTCGACACCTACTTTAGTAAGTATTGACAAGCTTTTTACTCGAATAAAAAAGAAGGCCGATAGACCTTCTTATCCGAAACACTCTAGAGTTCTTATTTAGATTTGATATAGTTAACACCATCTGCTTTAGGTGCAACGGCTTTACCGAAAAAAGCAGCCAAGACAATAATAGTCAAGATATAGGGTGCAATTTGCAAATACACATTTGGTACATGTGAAATGAGTGGAAGCTGTTTTCCAATAATTGCCAATGATTGTGACAATCCAAAGAACAAGCTTGAGAGCATAGCTCCAATTGGACTCCAACGACCAAAAATCATAGCAGCCAAGGCGATGAAACCAGGACCTACAATTGTTGTAACGGCAAAGTTGTTTGATATTGATTGTGCATAAACCGCACCACCAACACCACCAAGGAAGCCCGAAATCATGACACCATAGTAACGCATACGATAGACGTTAATTCCAAGTGTATCTGCTGCCTGTGGGTGTTCACCAACTGAGCGAAGTCGCAAACCAAAGCGTGTCTTAAAGATGAGCCACCAAGATGCTATTGAGACCAAGATAGCAACATATGCTACCAAAGAAACATTAGTGAAGAAAACTTTACCCAAGAAAGGAATATGATTTAAGATTGGAAATGATACAGTCTTAAAGTTATGACTGATAGCAGGTGTTTGACCAGAACCATAGATAACACGTGTCAAGAATACTGCCAAAGATGGTGCGATAAGGTTCAACACTGTACCAGAGACAACATGGTCAGCTCGGAAGTTAATTGTCGCAACAGCATGGAGCAATGAGTAGAGAATACCAACCAGACCTGCTACAATCGCAGCAATCAAAGGTGTCGCATTCCCAAAACTTTCTGCAAAAGTCAAGTTAAAGAGAACACCTGCGAAAGCACCAATTACCATAATTCCTTCAAGGCCGACATTTACAATCCCACCTCGTTCAGAGAAAGTTCCACCGATACTTGTAAAAATCAATGGTGCTGAATATTTCAACATAGAGGCAACAATCAAGGCTATAATTGTAATAAAGTCCATATTAGTTTTGTCCTCCTTTAGCTTTCACTGATTTATGACGAGGGCGAACCCAATATCTAATGATGTAGTTAGCACCAACAAAGAAGATAATCAGGGCTGAAACAACATCGATAATTTCAGATGGTACACCAATCATACCACTCTTACCAATAGACAAGACACCATAAAGAAGGGCGGCAAATGGAATACCGATAGGTGAGTTAGACGCTAAGAGCGCAACCGCCATACCGTTCCAACCGATAGCCAATGAAGCGTTTTGAACGAAGACATTTTGGAATGTACCAAGTCCTTCTATTGTTCCTCCAAGACCACATAGAGCACCTGAGATAATCATTGACATGATAATAACACGTTTAGATGACATCCCTGCATACTCTGACGCATGAGGATTAAAACCTACTGATGTAATTTCAAAACCAGTTGTTGTTTTCTTAAGCAAGAACCAAACTAAGAAGGTAGCTGCAAGAGCTAGGAAGAAACCAATATTGAAACGTGAACCACCAGTTATTTGAGATAAGAACTCTGTTTTATAACTAGCTGAGGCTACAACCTTGTTAGATGCTTCTGAAGAACGCAACATATCAGCTGTAAAGCCAAAGCGAATAATATTGTTTGCCACATACAAAATGATGTAATTCATCATGATGGTTACAATGACCTCACTTGTTCCCAAGTAAGCACGGAGAATACCCGGAATAGCCCCAACGATACCACCTGCAACCAGACCAATAATGACTGTACAGATAACTGAAACCACCTTTGGCAAATCAGGGAATGACAAGGCAAACCATACGGCAGAAACCCATCCTGCCAAGGCCTGTCCTGGCAAACCTACGTTAAAGAAGCCTGCCTTAGATGCAACAGAGAATCCAAGTGCAATCAGAATCAGCGGACTCATGGCACGAAGAATTTCACCAATATTTTTCAAAGAACCGAAGGCCGTTGTGAAGAGATCATAGTAAGCCCAGAATGGATCGTAACCGAAAATTAACATCAATACGGCTCCAATCAACATTCCCAAGAGGACAGCAATTAAAGGAACTGCCCAATTTTGTACTTTTTTAGACATTTGCTTCCTCCTTATTCAATTGTCCACCAGCCATAAGAATACCAAGATCTTGCTTATTCGTTTCAGCAGCATCTAGAATTCCCTGAATTGCACCATCATAGATAACTGCAATTCTGTCTGACATATCAAGAATTTCATCCAATTCAAAGCTGACAACAATAACAGCCTTACCTTTATCACGTTCAGCAATAATACGTTTACGGATGTACTCAATGGCACCAACGTCAAGACCACGAGTTGGTTGACTTACAATAAGAAGCTTTGGGTCACGGTCAATCTCACGAGCGATAACAGTTTTTTGTTGGTTACCACCTGACAATTCACCACCAGCAATTAACTCTCCTGCACCACGAACATCAAATTCCTTCATCAATTCACGCGCTTTAGCATTGATGACATTATAGTTTAAGATACCATTCTTAGAATTTGGCTCTTTGTAGTAGGTTTGAAGAGCGATATTTTCAGCAACTGTCATTTCAAGGACCATACCATCGCGGTGACGATCTTCAGGAATATGCCCAACACTCATTTCAGTAATCTGACGAGTTGTCTTATGTATAATCGATTCACCCTTGATAGTAATATCACCTGACTTAACTTTACGAAGCCCTGTAATCGCTTGGACAAGTTCTGTCTGACCATTGCCATCGATACCGGCAATACCGATGATCTCACCAGCACGAACATCTAATGACAGATTTTTAACAGCAGGAATTCCACGGTTCTCGTTAACCACCAAATCTTTAATAGAAAGAACAACTTCCTTTGGATTTGAAGGAATTTTCTCTGTTTTGAAGGAAACCTGATGGCCAACCATCATTTCGGCCAAGTCAGCATTTGTTGATCCCTCAATAGTTACCGTTTCAATTGATTTACCACGTCTAATGACAGTGACACGATCAGATACTGCTCGAATTTCGTCCAACTTATGGGTAATCAAAATAATCGACTTGCCTTCCTTAACCAAGGTCTTCATAATGTTTAGAAGTTCAGTAATTTCAGACGGAGTCAATACCGCAGTCGGTTCATCGAAGATCAAGATATCAGCCCCACGATACAGAGTCTTAAGGATTTCAACACGTTGTTGAGCACCAACAGAGATATCTGCTACTTTGGCAGTTGGGTCTGCTGCAAGACCATATCTTTCAGAGAGTTCAGTAATTTCCTTGATAGCCTTCTTCATATCAAGGACACCACCAGCTTTGGTTACCTCACTACCCAGGATGATATTCTCAGCAACTGTAAAAGCTTCAACCAACATAAAGTGTTGGTGAACCATTCCAATCCCCAGTTTTGTTGCTTTAGATGGTGAACCAATCGTCACCTCTTGTCCTTTTACCTTAACAGTTCCGCTCGTAGGCTGCAAAAAACCTGAAAGCATATTCATTAAAGTTGACTTACCTGCACCATTTTCACCGAGGAGAGCATGAATCTCTCCTAGTCTCACATCAAGATTGATATGATCATTTGCCACAAATTCACCAAATTTTTTGGTAATATCGTGCATCTCAATGACATTTGGCTTCGTCATACAATCTCCTTTCAAGAATAATTTTTATTTCAGCAAAGGGGATCATTTTCTGCTTCCCTTTGCTGAGACAAAAACTTGTCTCAGTTTAAGTTCTATAAAGACTTATACTTAACTATTATTTGCTAAGACCATCAGTTGGTTTCAATTCACCATTCTTGATTTGTTCTTTAGCTTTTTCTACTGAATCCTTGATATCTGAAGGAAGATTAGACGTTACAATGTCAACACCACCGTCTTTGATACCGTAAGTCTTAGTTTTACCACCTTCAAATTTATCGCCTTTGACTTGTCCGTTAGCAATATCTTTAACAACTGTACCAACTTGTTTGATTGTTGAAGTCAAAACAAAGTTAGATTTTTTCTTGTCTGAAGATGTGTAATTACCTTCTGCTGATTGGTCACGGTCAACACCGATTACCCATACTTTCTTATCGCTTTCAGCATCAAGTTTCTCGTTAACCTCTTTAGCAGCTGTGAAGACACCAGTACCAGTACCACCAGCAGCTTGATAGATTACGTCAACGCCTGAAACATACATTGTTGAAGCGATTGTTGTCCCTTTAGCTGCATCAGAAAATGATTCAGCATATTGAACTTGTACATTGATGTCAGGTTTTACTGACTTAGCACCAGCTCTGAAACCAGCTTCAAAACGTGTAATTGTGTCTGATGTTTGACCACCGATGAAACCAACTTTATTATTTTTTGTTTGCATAGCTGCTGCGACACCTGCAAGGTAAGCACCTTCGTTATCGGCAAACAAAACGCTCTCAACGTTCTTTTGATCTTTAATAACATCGTCAATGATTACATAGTTCACATCTTCGTTTTCTTTTGCTGCATCTGCAACTGCATCATGAAGAGTGAAACCAACACCAAAGATGAGGTTGTAGCCTTGACTTTGTGCTGAAGACATATTTGTTGCAAAGTCAGATTCTGAATCAGATTGGAAGTACGTGAAGCCAGAATCTTTTTTAAGTTTGTTAGCTTTACCCCACGCTTGGAGTCCTTCCCATGCTGATTGGTTAAATGATTTATCATCTACCCCACTAGTATTTGTAACGATAGCAGCTTTAACTTTTGAATCAGCTGATGATCCGCCGCGTCCGCCACGTGCACATGCTGCAATACCAAGTGCTGCTACAGCAACAAGGCCAAGTCCAATAATTTTCTTGTTCAATTTCATCTTGAACACTCCTCCTATAACTTGCAAGAAAACTTGCTTAATAAAGAATAAAACAACTAAACTATTGTAAGTCCGTAAAAGAGTATGGTAACAACTCTCCGACTATCATCTCGACTGTCGATTTATCTTCAGCGATAAGAATCACTTTAGAATCAGATTTTAAAAATTCGACCATCACTTGGCGACAAGCTCCACACGGTGAAATGGGTTCTTTAGTATCTCCGTATACTGCAAGACATTCAAAGTCTCTATACCCTTCGGACACTGCCTTAAAAATGGCTGTTCTTTCAGCACAATTGGTCAAGCCAAATGAGGCATTCTCAATGTTACAACCTTGAAAAATGTGCCCATCCTTTGTAAGTAATGCTGCTCCAACTCTAAACCGAGAATAGGGAACATAGGCATTTTCAGCTGCTTCTTGTGCCGCATTTATTATTTGCTCTTTTTCAATAACTGTCATGGCTTTCTTGACCTTTCATGATGGCCACTCCTGACGAAGTCCCAATACGGGTTGCACCAGCTTTGATAAAGGATTGAGTCGCCTCAAGTGTGCGTGCTCCACCAGATGCCTTGACTCCCATAGTAGGACCAACAGCCTCTCGCATAAGTTCAATATCTTCAACGGTAGCACCACCAGTAGAAAACCCTGTAGATGTCTTCACAAAATCGGCACCTGCCAGTTTTGCTAATTGGCAAGCTTCGACCTTTTCTTCATCAGTCAATAGACAAGTTTCAATAATAACCTTTACAAGTTTACTTCCACTTGCTTCAACAACAGCTTTAATATCATCTTCGACTAATTTAAGGTTTCTAGATTTAAGAGCACCGATATTGATTACCATATCAATTTCATCCGCCCCATTGGCAATAGCGTCCTTGGCTTCAAAAGCCTTAACTGCAGAGGTCGATGCTCCCAAAGGGAAACCAATAACAGTACAAACTTTAACAGCACTATCTTTAAGAAATTCAGCTGCCGTTTTAACCCAAGTCGGATTAACACAGACACCGGCAAACTCATACTTCTTAGCCTCATCAATTAGGAAAAGAATCTGTTCTTTATTAGCATCAGCTTTTAGTAAGGTATGGTCAATATAGCTATTAGCAGACATAAATAAACTCCTTGATTAGTATAAAAATAAGACTTAGCGAATTATCTTTAATATTTCTATCGTTTCTTTACATTCACTATCAATGATAACATTTTTTTCAAATTCAGTCAGCATTTTTTCAGATAAAATTTCTTGACTATAGACCTTGGCAATAAGGTCTCCTTGAGCTACTGATTCGCCAACTTTCTTTTCAAATACAATTCCTGTTTCATAATTAAGACTATCTGACTTCGTAGCTCGACCTGATCCTAATTGCATGGCAAATTTTCCAAATGCCATAGCAGGTAACTCTTTAATGTAACCTGTTTCATGAGCATGAATATCTGTCACGACAGGAGCACTGCTATGACGATAAAAATCGGTCAAATCACCACCTTGAGCTTGAATGAGTTCTTCAAACTTAGCAAGGGCTTTGCCTCCCACTAAGTGCTGACGAGTCTCTTCCTGACTAGCTTCAACCTGAGCTAAATCTAATAGGATCTCAGCCAACTCACAGATAAAGTCAGTGATATCTTCACGTCCCTTACCTTGCATAATTTCAATAGCCTCAGTGATTTCTAAACGGTTACCAATAGCCTTACCTAGTGGCTGACTCATATCTGTAATAACTGCAATAGTTTCACGATTGACCTCATGCCCTAGTGCAACCATGGTTTCAGACAATTTTTCAGCATCAGACATATTTTTCATGAGAGCACCTTGACCAACAGTAACATCCAGTAAAATCTTATCAGCACCTGCTGCAAGTTTTTTGGACATAACAGAGCTTGCGATTAGAGGAATGGAATCTACTGTTGCAGTGACATCACGCAAGGCATAAAGAAGTTTATCAGCCTTAACTAAATGCTCAGACTGACCAATGAGGGAAATCCCAATGTCTTTAACTTGCTGAATGAACTCTTCCTTGCTACGCTCAACCTGATAGCCTTTGATAGACTCTAATTTATCAATCGTTCCACCTGTATGACCGAGACCACGACCACTCATCTTAGCCACTGGAACACCAAAGCTAGCTACAAGTGCATAAGAATGATGGTTACCTTATCGCCAACACCACCGGTCGAATGTTTATCTACCTTAACACCTGGAATTTCCGACAAATCATATTGTTCACCTGAAGCAACCATATCAGTGATCAAATCTTGGATTTCACGAATAGACATACCTTGATAATAAATTGCCATTGCCAGAGCATCTATCTGATAGTCTGGAATTTCCCCAGACACATAGCCATCAATGAGATATGAAATTTCCGCAGTGCTAAACTCGCCACCATCTCTTTTCTTTTCAATTAAATCAACTGTTCTCATATTTTCTCACTTCTAAGGATATAATATCCTTTATCCTTTTTAACAACTTCAGCATTACCAAACACATCCTCCATCTTAGCCTTAGCTGATGGAGCTCCTTGTTTTTTCTGTATAACAATAGTTAGGTTTCCACCTTGATTGAGATAATCATATGCCTCTTGAATAACTTGATGAACCACCTTCTTCCCAGCACGGATAGGTGGATTAGAAATAATATAGTCAAAACTTTCAGTAACATTTTCATAGATATTCGATTGGAAAATAGTAGCTTCAACCTTATTTCGTTCAGCATTTTGTTTAGCTAAGTCAATTGCCCTACTATTAATATCAATCATTGTGGCTTTGACTCCTTGAACCTTGGCTAAACTGATACCGAGAGGACCATAGCCACAGCCCACATCTAAAAGCGTTTTGCCAGCTTCCAAATCTAATGCACTCAAAAGCACTTGACTTCCAAAATCAATCATTTTTTTAGAGAAGACCCCAGCATCCGTATAAAACTGAAAACTTTCTCCTAATAAGTTTACCTTTAAATCATGAATATCATGAGCCGCATCTGGCGTCTCAGCATAATACATTTTTGACATTATTTTTTTCCTTCTAGATAGTCCTTTTTCTTTATCGTATCATAAATACCAAAGTAAGGCTAGTAATATGATAAGGCTTACATTCAGGCATTTTTTCTGCTATAATGTAAGCTATGTTAAATGAATTTATCAATTTCGAAACGATATCACGCAAGGAGTGGCAACGCCTTCATAAAGAAGACAATGCTCCATTGACTTTGGAAGAACTGGATTCCATTCGTAGTCTTAATGACAAGATTGATGTGCAAGAAGTAAATGACATTTATCTTCCTCTTATCAACCTCATTCGCATCTATCAGAAAACTGCCAATGATTTAACCTTTTCTAAGAGTATCTTTTTACAAAAATCACAGACTAATTGTCCATTTATTATTGGGGTATCTGGTTCTGTTGCCGTTGGTAAATCCACAACTAGTCGTTTGCTTCAACTCTTGTTGCAACGTACCTTTCCCCAATCTAAGGTTGAACTTGTAACAACCGATGGATTTCTCTATCCTAACCAAGTTTTGAAAGAAAAAGACATCCTTAATCGTAAGGGTTTCCCTGAATCCTACGATATGTCGCTTCTTCTCAATTTTTTAGATACTATAAAAAATTGTGGTGATGTCAATATTCCTGTCTACTCCCATGAAATTTATGATATTGTACCAGGACTTACACAAGAAATCAGACAACCCAATTTTTTGATTATCGAAGGGATTAATGTTTTCCAGAATCCTATTAACCAACGACTCTACATGAGTGACTATTTCGATTTTTCTCTTTACATTGATGCTGAAGTTAATAATATCGAATCCTGGTATCTTGAACGTTTTCAAACCCTTCTTGAGCTTGCCAAAAACGATGAAAATAACTATTACCATCGTTTTACAAAATTTAGTAAAGACGAAGCTTTATCTTTAGCACAAAAAACGTGGCGTGATATCAATTTGGTTAACCTAGAAAATTATATCGAACCTACAAGAAGTCGAGCTGAACTGATTCTTCACAAGGGAGACAATCATAAAATCGACTTCATCCACTTAAAAAAATAGAAAAAGCTTGCCAAGGGTCCTAAAATAACGTATAATGACATAGTTAGATAAATTTTGGAGGTGAAAACATTGGCAAATATTAAATCAGCTATCAAACGCGCTGAACTTAACGTTAAACAAAACGAACAAAACTCAGCTCAAAAATCAGCTTTGCGTACTGCTATTAAAGCATTCAACGCTAACCCAACTGAAGAAACTTACCGTGCTGCATCTGCTAGCATCGATAAAGCCGTTTCTAAAGGTTTGATTCATAAAAACAAAGCAAGCCGCGATAAATCACGTTTTGCAGCTAAATTGGCTAACTAATTGAAAGCTCCATTTAGGAGTTTTTTATTACCTTATAACATAAAAACCTGCTGGACGATAAGCTAGCAGGTTTTCTTTATTAATTAAACGGCTCTTTGTCAACTGTAGTGG
>DOTL01000008.1 GCA_003521145.1 Streptococcus sp.
ACTTCATTATAGAACTTTCAAAATAGACAGTTTGAACAATCAACCAGTCAATTTGATGAAAGAGACTTGACGAATCCTTTTTTTTTCGATAGAATGGTATCTGTTATGGCGGTATAGCCAAGTGGTAAGGCACGGCTCTGCAAAAGCTTGATCGTCGGTTCAAATCCGTCTACCGCCTTCATAATACGAAGACACCTTAGGGTGTCTTCTTTCATTATTCCATATAAAGATACCCGAAGCTAGAAACCTCGGGGTATTAATTATTCTTATTTAATCGCTTCAATCAAAGCCTCAGCTTGATTCTGAAGGCTTTCAAGAACTTCTTCTGTTGCTACAAATTTTCCATCTACCCAAGCTGTATCATTTACACGTGTCGCTGTAAAATCACCAACTACTTGGGTACGGATAAATGGTAACAATTCTTTGTAGGCATCAAAAAGTTGATTGTGACCACCATTAGCAACTGATGATACAGTTACAATCTTATCTTGAAGAGCTGATGATCCTGAAGGATCTGATAGATCAAGGGAACGACTCAACCAGTCAAGCAAATTTTTCACTGGCCCAGGAATTGAAAAATTATAAACCGGTGAGAAAATCCAGATAGCATCTGCAGCCAAGATCTGCTCTCGAACTTCTGTCAAAACAAGAAGAACTGGACTTTCTAAATCCTGATTAAAAACAGGTACTTGACTATAGTCAAGATAAGAAACATTAGCTTTACCAGCTAGCATTTTCTCAGCTTCTTCTGCTAATTGGTGGTTAAATGATCCCTTGCGAAGAGATCCAACGATAAATAGAATGTTTTTCATGATACATTTCCTTTGTATTTCTAATAATTGATATTTACTACTACATAGTAATATATAGGATTCCATTAGAAATATAAAGAAATATGCTCAGACATTCTTAAATTTTTTCAGGAGCTCTACCAACTGTGCCTGCTCTTCAGGTGTCAGAACGGAAAAAGTCTCCTCAATAGCTCGCTGATGTGGCGGGATTGCTGCTTGAATAATATGACGGCCCTCATCCGTCAAATCAACCTCGAAAGCACGCTTATCTGTTTGGCAGGCTTCTCGCGTCAACCAACCTTTTTTCTCCATATTTTTAATGACGACAGTCATATTCCCGGAGGTGGCAAGCATGCAGTCAATTAATTCGCCAATCTTCATGCGCCCTTTGGCATTAAGCACGTCCATGACTCCAAATTGAGTTGGTGTCAAATTAAATTCTTTAAAGGTCTCAGAAACCTTGGCATCGATGGTATGAAAAGCCTTACGCATAACTACCATACTTTTTACAGCCATGTTTTTATCTAAGTCACTCATTTCTAGTCCTTTCCAAATAGATGCCGTTTTTATTACTCTAACACAGCTTTTCTAAAAGTGGTATATGAAAATGAAAAAATAAGAAAAAAGAGTCCTTAGATATCTAACCAATACCTCAGAACTCTTTCATTTCTAACTATTACGATTCCAAAAAAGGACTAATAAGATAACAGCACCTAGTACTGAAGGAACGATAGCAGTATCTGCTAGCATCGGTCCCCAATTTCCAAAAAGAAGCTGACCAACAAAAGCACCTAGCCATCCAACAAAGGTCTTACCAATACAGCCCATACGTTCACCCCTATTTGATATAGCAGAGGCAATAAGACCAATGAGAAAACCAACTATCATACTTCCAATCATAATAAATTCTCCATCATACTTATATTACCCAATCCCCATTTCGGAAAATTGGTACTCTGCTACCATCTTGTCGGACACCATCAATATCCATTTGATTTGAACCAATCATAAAGTCTACGTGTACATCAGAACGATTAAGACCAGCTTCTTTAAGCTCCTCTTCTGTCATGTCCGCCCCTCCCACAACACTGGTAGCATAGGCTGCTCCAATAGCTAGGTGGTTGGATGCATTCTCATCAAAAAGAGTGTTAAAGAAAGTGATTCCTGACTGTGAAATAGAACTTGGATCTGGTACCAGTGCACATTCGCCTAGAGCACGCGCCCCATTATTGTTGAAGACGAGATTCTTCATCACTTCATCACCTTGATCCGCTGTGATATCTACAATTTTACCATCTTTGAAGGTTACCTTGATTCCTTCAATAATATTACCATTGTAGCTCAGAGGCTTTGTACTTGAGACATAACCATCTGCACGACGAAAATCTGGTGCCGTAAAGACTTCTTCTGTTGGCATATTAGGAAGGAAACCTTCACCTTGCGCATTAATGGCACCTGCAGACTCCCAAACGTGGTTTTTAGGTAATCCTAGAGTCAAATCTGTTCCGGGTGCTTGGTAGTGTAAGGCTGAAAATTGTGCCTCATTGAGTAGGCGTGCTTTAGCATCCAAACGGTTAGCATGTTCCTTCCAAGCACGTACAGGGTCCTCTTCATAGACACGACAAATCTTGAAAATTTGGTCCCAAAGTAAATCTACAGCTTCCTCATCACTCGAAGCATCGGGAAAGACCTTCTTAGCCCATTCCTTACCAGCTGCAGCAGCTACAGTCCAACTAACCTTATTAGACTGAGTTGCCACCTGCATAGGTTTAAAGGCCACTCCAGTAGCTTTTGCATGAGCAGATAAACGTTCAGGAGCTACACCATTAAGGGCACCTGGATCTGATGAACGAACACCTAAGCGACTTGCCTTCTTGGCCAACAAATATTCTATTTCAGCTTTTTTATAGGCGGGAACCTCTTCGATGCGGTCCATATCAGCATGCAAGAAGCGCTCGCGATTAATAATATCATCTGACCATTGAACGATTACCTCAGCAGCTCCTAGAGCATAGGCTTCTTTAACTAAGAGATGAGCTAGCTCTGCTTGTTCTACATCAATGCTCAAGGCCACTGTGTGACCAGGTTGCACATTAATCCCATTAGCAACCAGTAATTTAGCATATTTCTCAAGATTTTCTTTAAAATTTGGTAAAACCATGATTAACTCCTTGAAACTATAATTTTCTATCAGTATACCATAAGACGAAGAAAAAGGTTTCCTCTCAGCTTTTGCTTTTTAGCATCACATGCAGACCCCTAAACAAAAAGAGAACGGAGACTGACTCCATTTCCTCAATGTTGATGACGATTCTCTTTAGCCATTAAAAGAAATCATCAAAAAGACTTAATTGATTATCTTCTGGCATATTTCCTAGGATTCCCATTTCATCCAATTTTTCAACCAAGGTTGATGATAGGCCTCCTCGTTTACGCAATTCTGTTTTGGAAAGGAATTCCCCTTCTTCACGCGCAGCAACCACTTGCTTAGCAACGTTCTCACCCAAACCTTCAAGTGCGATAAACGGTGGAATCAAAGTATCTCCTTCAATCAGAAATTCAGTTGCCTGACTCTTGTAAAGGTCTAACTGACCAAAGGTAAAGCCACGTTCTAACATTTCATTGACAATCTCAAGCGTCGTAAACAGGTCATTTTCAACATTAGTCGCTTCATTTCGTTGGCGCTTCTCCTTAATATCTTCCATTCGAGCTTTAACAGCATCAAGGCCTGCAGACATCGTCTTAAGCTCAAATGCTTTAGCACGAATTGAGAAATAGGCACAATAGTAGTAAATAGGATGGTGCACTTTGAAATAAGCTACGCGCAGGGCCATCATAACGTAGGCTGCCGCATGGGCTTTAGGAAACATGTACTTGATTTTACCACAAGATTCAATGTACCAGTCTGGAACATTATTTTCACGCATGGCTTGAATATAGTCATTACGCTCTTCTTCGGAAATCTTCAACCACATCCCCTTACGCACACGTTCCATAATAGTGAAGGCCATCTTAGGATCTAACCCCGCATGCATTAGGTATACCATGATATCATCACGACAACCGATAACGGTTTTCAGAGTGGCGATACCTTCCTTAATCAAATCTTGTGCATTACCTAACCAAACGTCTGTTCCGTGGGACAAACCAGATAACTGTAAGAGTTCCGCAAAGGTCGTCGGATGCGTCTCATCGACCATACCACGAACAAAGTTAGTCCCAAACTCAGGGATTCCCAACATTCCCGTTGATGTCCCAATCTGTTCAGGTGTTACCCCTAAAATATCAGTCCCTGAAAAAAGTTTCATTACATCTGGATCATCTGCTCGAATATCTTTTGGATCAATTCCTGATAAATCCTGTAACTTACGAATCATAGTCGGATCATCATGTCCCAGAATATCAAGCTTCAACACGTTCTCATCAATATCGTGGAAGTTAAAGTGAGTTGTCTGCCAAGCAGCCGTTACATCATCGGCCGGATATTGAACAGGTGTGAAATCATAGACATCCATATAATTTGGAATAACAACGATACCACCTGGGTGCTGACCTGTATTTCGCTTAACACCCGCAGCCCCCATAGCTAAACGATCGACCTCAGCATCACGGTAATACTTATTGTAATCACGTTCGTAACCCTTAACAAAACCATAAGCCGTCCGATCTGCAACAGTTCCTACTGTTCCGGCACGAAAAGCATATTGCTCTCCAAAAATATCACGAACATCCAAATGGGCTGATGGTTGATCATCACCGGAAAAGTTCAAATCGATATCAGGAACCTTATCCCCATCAAAACCTAGGAAGGTCTCGAAAGGAATATCTTGACCATCTTTTTTATATTCCGTTCCACATTCTGAACATTCCTTATCAGGCAAATCGAAGCCAGATCCATAAGAACCATCTGTAATGAACTCTGAGTGTTGACAATTAGGACATAGATAATGTGGCGGCATCGGATTGACCTCAGTAATTCCAATCATTGTCGCAACAAAACTAGATCCGACAGATCCACGCGAACCAACTAGGTAGCCACGTTCATTTGAACGGTTAACTAGCATCTGCGAAGCCAGGTAGATTACGGCAAATCCATTACCAAGAATTGAAGACAACTCTTTCTCAATTCGGAGGTCAATAATATCAGGCAAAGGATTACCATAGAGCTCAAACGCTCTAGCATATGTCATCTCTGCAACCTGTTCTTCTGCACGATCAATGAAAGGTGTGTACAAGTCTTTTTTGACAACTTCAACCTCAGCAATTTGATCTGCCATAGCCTGCGTATTAGTTACAACAATTTCATAGGCTAAGTCTTTTCCTAAAAAGGCAAAGTCGTCTAACATCTCGTTAGTTGTCCTAAAATGAGCTTCAGGTAAAGGAGCAGGTTTTGCATTTTCTCCCTTACCAATTGGCCTATTAATCATGGCTCCTTGTCCCAAAGCACGAACAATGATTTCACGATAAATGGCATCCTCAGGGTTGATATAGTGTACATTTCCTGTAGCCAGCACAGGTTTGTCCAGACGATTAGCGATCTCAATCAAATCTCGAATCAGTTGTTCTATAGCCACCCCATCCTTGATTAAATCCTTTGCAATCAAGGGCGCATAAATTGCCGGTGGCATAACTTCAATAAAGTCATAATATTTGGCAACTTCAACCGCCTTGTCAATACCGTGAGACAGGAGCGTATCAAAAACCTCACCATCAGCACAAGCAGAACCTACAATGATTCCCTCACGATACTCATCTAAGACCGTACGAGGAATACGTGCTACCCCCTCAAAGTATGAGACGTTTGATAAACTTACCAACTTAAAGATATTCTTCAAGCCAGTTTGATTCTGAACATACAGCGTCGCATGTTTAACACGAGACTTTTTATACGAATCTTCAGAAACCAAATCCGTGTTCAACTGTTCCAGATTAGTCAAACCGTGCTTATCAAACACATCTTTTATGAAGATAAACAACAGACGGCCCGTAGCTTCCGCATCATAATTGGCCATATGGTGATGATCCAAAGCCACACCAAACCGCTTCGTCAAAGGCCCCAAACCATGACGCTTATACTCAGGATAAAGATTTCGTGCAAATTCCAAAGTATCAATAACCGGTTGTGAAATTGTTGGTAACTGATGTCTTTCGTAATTGGCATTCATAAAACCAACGTCAAAGGTCGCATTATGGGCCACTAGCACAGTTCCATGACAGAATTCTTGAAACTCCTGTAAAACTTGTACTAAAGGTTTAGCACCTTTAACATGATTATCAGTAATACCGGTCAACTCAGTAGTAAATGCAGAAAGAGGATGTCCTGGATCTATGAATTCATCAAATTGCTCAATAATATTACCTTTATGCATTTTTGATGCCGCAATCTGAATCAAATCATTATGGACAGCAGACAAGCCTGTTGTCTCAACGTCAAATACAACATAGGTTGCTTCTTTTAATTCCAAATTCTGGGAATTATAAACAATAGGAACTTTATCCTCAACAAGATTGGCTTCAAGACCAAAAATAGCTTTAATCCCAGCTTTTTTAGCCCTATGGTAGCCATGAGGAAAACTTTGAACATTAGCATGATCGGTTATAGCAACAGCTGGATGCCCCCAAGAAGCAGCAGTATCAATAAGCTCTTCCACAGTTGGCATGGCATCCATAGTCGACATGTTAGTATGTGCATGAAATTCTACACGCTTTTGTCCCTCTGGCATCAAATCCTTGCGAGGTGTGTGCGAAATCTCTTTGATATCTTGTACATTCATTGTCAGACTATGAGTGAAAGGATTATTCTCTATACGGCCGCGAACTCTTACCCAGTTCCCCTTTTTTATCATATCGAACTTAGCAAGCTCATCACTATCTTTGACCCAGCGCTGCATAGCAAAACTAGAGGTATAATCAGTTACCTTGAAATTAATAATAATTCGCCCCGTCTTAGTTTCACGTTGCTCTACATCAAAAATATATCCCTCAAAGACAACACGATTCTCTTCAGAATTAATATCAACCATTGGCGTTATTTCAGCCTTATCAAAACTAGCTTGACGTTGACTTTGTTTCTCAGCAAAATTTGGCGCCTGTTCGTTCACAGTTTTCGGTGCTGGAGCACTCTCAAGAATAGATTGAAGCGCCTGTCTTGCCTGAGATTCAGCTTGTTCTTGCAAAGAAACCTTGTTTGTTTGGTAAGCCTCTTCTAAAGAAGATGAAGCTTCCTTATCTTCAACAACAGAAATGAATACTTCTGATAAACCAACTTGAGAAAGAGATTCAGATATCAAAGAAATAAATCTGTCCTGTACATTTTTCTTAATAATATACTCTGGAGCCTTAACACAAATACTATTATTTGAAATCTCAACCTTTAGATTTGAGAATAAAGAATAAATAGAAAAGTGAGACACTTTCAAACTATCTAAAGCATATGAAAAATAATCTCCAAGCAAAGAATCATCGCAAGCAGTAGAAACTAAACGAATTTCAAAAGAAGCTTTGGTACCTAAAGAATTAAAAGAAGAGTGAAGTAAACTATCAAAAAGAGCAAAAGACTCATAAGACAGAACACTAGGAAAAGAAAAAACAAAAAACCACTGGCGTTTTGATTTAAATAGCTTTACTGTTTTGATAGAACCATCTTTAATTTCTTTAAAAGCATCGTGATCCTCAGGAAAACGAATTTGTTTTAAGAGAAGCTGAAATTTATCAGACATAAAAATTAAACTCCTATAGACAAAAAAACACTCCTTAAGGAGTGCAACTTATACCGGCGGCCGGGGTCGAACCGGCACGTCCTTGCGGACACTGGATTTTGAGTCCAGCGCGTCTGCCAATTCCGCCACGCCGGCAAAGTATAACTGGGGTAGCTGGATTCGAACCAACGCATGAGGGAGTCAAAGTCCCTTGCCTTACCGCTTGGCTATACCCCAAAAATATAGGCGAATGAGGGGAATCGAACCCCCGAATGTCAGAGCCACAATCTGATGTGTTAACCACTTCACCACATTCGCCACTTTACTAACACGGGCAGTAGGAATTGAACCCACACTGAAGGTTTTGGAGACCTTAGTTCTACCTTTAAACTATGCCCGTAACTATGGAAGGGGAGGGATTCGAACCCCCGAACCCGAAGGAACGGATTTACAGTCCGCCGCGTTTAGCCTCTTCGCTACCCTTCCAAAATATAAATAAATGGCGCGAGACGGAATCGAA
>DOTL01000059.1 GCA_003521145.1 Streptococcus sp.
CTACAGAAATTATAGAGCCTTTTTTTATTGAAGACACAGTTTTCTTTTGAGACTTTTCTTGGGTGATGGCGGACGTCAGCGATCTTCTTCGAAGTTCCATGACTAAGTTTTGAGTCGAACGTCTCAAAACTTCCGAACGCCTGAGACTAATTGTTTCAGGCGTTTTCATCACTGCCAAAAGTCTCGGTCTAAGCTGACTAGGTCCGCAAAAAACTCTTCCATATTCCCTACAGAGATTTATCTTTTGTGTCATATTTAAACCTAGTTGATTGCTGTTATGAGTCTCAGCCTTGCTAGGGCTTTTTTCTTACACAAATGTAAGCTAGAAAGTTAAAAATGAAAGCTAAGACCATGGTTTAGACTACTTAAATTCTGATATACTAGAAACATGATTATTACGACATCTTTACGTGAAAACGAGTCCTTGATTGCGCGTGCCCAAGAACTAGCTCACGAGTTAGGAGCTGATTACCAGCCTCGTCGCAAGTTGTCCTTGGCAAAATGTTTAGATCGCTTTGGACCTTTCTATCTCCTATATAAAGACAGACTGTCTTTTATCAATTCGGATGCTAGTGAGTTGACCTTCCATCCAGATACGGCTGCTCTAAGGATTAAGGCCCCCCATGACGCTTTAGTCAGTCTTTTAGGTAAGACTCCCAAGGCTATTCTTGACACGACTATGGGTCTGGCTTCTGATAGCCTAGTGATGGCAGCAGCGGGAAATCAGGTGACTGCCCTTGAGAGTCAAGATGTGATTTTTCAGGTGGTTTCTAGTGGTCTTGCCTCTTATCAGACGGATGATAAGCAGCTTGAAAAGGCCATGCGGTCTATTAAAGCTATTAAGAGCGATAGCCTATCCTTTTTGAAATCTCAGGCTGATCACTCTTTTGATATCATTTATGCCGATCCTATGTTTTCAGAGACTATCAAGGAATCAGAAAATCTACAAGCTATCAAACCTCTAGCTAATGGTAGCCGTCTGACAGAAGAATGGCTAAAAGAAGCTAAACGTGCTGCACGGGAAAAAATTATCATCAAGGCACATTTTCGAGATACCGTTTTTGAAGAACTTGGTTTTGAACGCCAGGTTCGGCCCAATCAAAAGCTGCATTATGGTGTCATGGATGTAAGCGAAGGCCATTGACACTGAAAGTTAAAATTATTACAATTGTTTTATTCATATAATACAAAAAAGAGAGACTTATGCGAAAGAAAATCAGTCCAAAGTTATTTAAAAATAAAAAAGAGTTTGGATCATTGGAGGAATTGGCTTCCTTGTCCTTTTGGTCCTAGGCTTTAACCTTTTTGCAGGTGGTGGCAAGAATGATAAGGCTTCTGAGTCCCCT
Organism: Streptococcus sp.; assembly: GCA_003521145.1. Classification (GTDB taxonomy): domain Bacteria; phylum Bacillota; class Bacilli; order Lactobacillales; family Streptococcaceae; genus Streptococcus. Next base: position 1,347 of record DOTL01000059.1, read on the forward strand.
ACAGCAAGTAAGGTAACTAAGGGGCAGCTGGCCTCGTCGACCCTTCTGACTGGTATAGTGAAGGCTCAGTCGGAACAGTATGTTTATTTTGACAATACCATTGGACGCAATGCCGCTGTGACAGTCTCTGTTGGTGAGAAAGTTAGGGTCGGTCATCAACTGGTCCAATAAGATAGCACCTCAGCCCAAGCGTCTTATGATACGGCTAGTCGTGCCTACAATAAGGCAGTTCGTGACCGTAATTATTTCCAACAGTATGGAACGGCTCCTGCGGCATCAGCACAAACAAGTAGTGATTCGGATGAGGATGATTCGACAACTACCGTTAGTCCTCAACAGCGTCAGCAAACTGAGGCAAGTAATTACCAAACCTTGCAAGATTATAATGATGCCGTTGCTAATGCAGCATCAGATCTAGAAAAGGCGCAAGATGTCCTCAACCAAAACCATCATTGTTTCAGATGTTAATGGAACAGTCGTAGAGGTTGCGGACTCTGTGGGCCCTACTTCAAAAGAGAGCTAAACTCTAGTTCGTGTGCAAGTGAAGGCCAATTTGAGATTCAAGGGACCTTAACAGAATATGACATTCCAAATATTTCAGTAGGTCAAAAGGTCAAGATTGCTTCCAAAGTATACCCAGACCAAACTTGGACAGGGAAGGTCAGCATGGAGAATATAAGGAAGCAGATATGAGTTCGGCCCTCGATCAGGTGAACACGATTTTTGGAACCATTACCACCGTTGTCGGAGCTATTGCTGGGATTTCATTATTAGTTGGCGGAATCGGTGTTATGAACATCATGTTGGTTTCGGTAACTGAGCGGACACGAGAGATTGGTCTTCGTAAGGCTTTAGGTGCTACACGTCGTAAAATCTTGACCCAGTTTTTGATTGACTCGATGGTTCTGACCATTCTGGGAGGTTTGATTGGGCTAGGCTTTGCAGCCCTAGTCGTTGGACCAATTGGGAATGCCATGGACCCTAAAGCGACGGTTTCTCTTGGTGTAGCCATGGGAAGCATAGCCTTCTCAGCAGCTGTAGGGATTATCTATGGTCTCCTACCGGCTAATAAAGCTTCAAAACTCGACCCTATCGAAGCTCTTAGATATGATTAGAAATAACCTCTTGAAATCTTTAGATTTTGAGAGTTTTTATGGTCTTCGAAAAAAGCCCAAATTTCAAGTTGAAATT
>DOTL01000027.1 GCA_003521145.1 Streptococcus sp.
GACCTATCCGGTCCTCTCTAGATATTAGCTTTTCGTTACCTACTATAGTTGACAAAGAGCCAGTTAAACCTCTGTTTCTAAGTTAAAATTAGCCATTAAGAGCTTGAGCAGCTGTGATAATCGCCAAATTGTAAATATCTTCAGCACTAGCACCACGAGAAAGATCGTTTACTGGTTTATTAAGACCTTGTAAGATTGGTCCGATAGCTTCGAACATTCCCAAACGTTGGGCAATCTTATATCCAATGTTACCTGCTTGCAAGCCAGGGAAGACAAAGACATTAGCATGTCCTGCTACGTCACTATCTGGAGCCTTAATAGCTGCTGTTGCTGGAACAAATGCTGCATCGAACTGCAACTCCCCATCAATAGCCAAGTCAGGACGCATTTCTTTAGCAATATTTGTTGCTTGAACAACCCTATCAACTTTTGCCGATTTAGCAGAACCTTTTGTTGAGAAGCTAAGCATGGCCACTTTAGGATCAATACCAAAAACTTTAGCTGTTTCGGCAGTATTAATTGCAATTTCTGCCAATTCTTGAGCATTTGGTTCAATATTGATAGCACAGTCAGCAAACATCAAGCGATGATCGGTATTTTCACGGTTCATAAGGAAGACACCTGATATACGAGAAATACCAGGTTTTGTTTTGATAATTTGAAGGGCCGGACGTACCGTATCCGCTGTTGAGTGAACAGCACCTGAAACCATCCCATCAGCAAGACCAAGTTCAACTAGCATAACACCGAAATAGTTGACATCACGAAGCAACTTTTCCGCATCCTCCATTGTCGCTTTCCCTTTACGGATTTCAACAAATTTTTCCTTCATTTCCTCGAAATCTTCATAGGTTTCAGGATTAATAATTGTATAGTTAAAGTCTGCAAAACCAAGATCGTTCAAGATTTTGTGAACCTCTGCTGGGTCTCCCAGAATAATAGGATCAACCAATCCTTCAAATTTCAAACGGGCTGCTGCACGAACCACACGGTCGTCGTTACCCTCAGGTAAAACAATCTTAACACCTTTCTCTAAAATATGTTCACGAAGTTCACCAAATAGACTACGCATGAAAAAATTCCTCAATCAATCTTTTTTAGTTTGCAAGTTCATGATAACGGTTTCAAAATCATCTGTCAAAGAAGATGCATGGACCATCTCTTTTTTGGTAAAAGAATCAATAAATGCAAGACGGTGACAATGCAAGGCCTGGCGCTCAATACCATAGTCTAGGGAACCACCATAAAGATCATCTCCTAAAAGGGGAAGGCCTAAGTGGGCAAAGTGGACGCGAATCTGGTGAGTACGTCCAGTATGCAAGTTGATATCAACCAGTTTAACCCTACCATAATCAGCTACCAAACGATAACTAGTGTGGGCATATTTCCCCGACTTATGGACTCGACGTGTGATAATGGAATCCAAATCACGCGCAATCGGTGCAATGATTTCACCTTGCTTCTCAAGTTTAGTGTCACCTTCAACCAAAGCATAGTAATGTTTCTTGATAGACTTCTGTTGTAGCTGTTTATCCATACGAGCATGGGCGTAACCATGCTTAGCAAACAGCATCAGACCAGAGGTATCCTTATCCAAACGTGTCACAATATGCACACGCTGGTTGGGATAATTATTGCTGACAAAATGATGTTTGACAAAATTAGCCATGGTATTATCGTGGTTAACACTTGGAATGCTAGCATAGCCATAGGGTTTATTAATCACCAAGAAGTTATCATCCTCATAGACGATATCCAAGTCAAAAGGAATTGGCTTCAAGGTTTCATGCGGTGCCTCGTCAGGGATTTCAATGGCAACCACGTCTCCCTCATGGACAGGATAAGTCGCAAACTGCTCCTCACCATTGACCCAGATATGACCACCCTCAAACTTAATCTTGGCCAGAAGTCCTTTTGAAATATCATGCTCCTTCAAAAAGGTCTTAACTCGACATGAACGTCCTACGGTAAATTCATATCTCATTCTTCCATGTCTCCAATAAAGGAATCACGTACGCGTTCCCAGAAACTTGTGTGACTAGCACTAGCAACAAAAGAAATCTTTCGTTGGTCAATCGAAAATTCTACCTTTTTCACATTGCGGTTGGTATAGGTTTTATTATCAACAGATAGAGTGTAACTCCCCATTCGGGTAGGATAAACCGTAATCTTCTCATGCTTAGGCACAATAATGGGACTACCCAGGGTACGATACACACGATTATTAAGACTGGCAATCTCAGTCAGTTGTAAGGCTTCAATGCTAGGGTGAAGGACCGCACCACCCAAAGATTTATTGTAGGCCGTTGATCCTGTAGGCGTTGACACCGACAACCCATCACCACGAAAACTCTCAAACAAGACATCATTAAGGCAAACATCTGCTGCCATTGTTTTCTCATTACGCTTGATGGCTGCTTCATTGAGGGCAATCGACGTAAAAGAACGCCCATCAGCCAGGGTCAATTTGACATTCAAAAGAGGGTAAGAAATCTTTGCACCACTATCTTTTCGAAGCGTCTCGATTAATTGATCCACTTCACTGTCCAAATAATCCGTATAAAAGCCTAAATGACCCGTGTGAATCCCCACAAAACGCACACGAGCAAGCTCTTTTTCATACATATGAAAGGCTGATATCAACATGCCATCACCACCAATTGAGATGACCACATCTGGATTTTTCTTGGTCAAATAAAAATCAGGATCATCTCGAAAGGCATTAAAAAGTTTCGAGGCAACACGCCTACTTTGGGGTTTGCCATTGGCAATAATAGCTACCTTTATCTCATCCGAAGAGGTCTTCATCTGTGTCATCACTATTTCCTACACTATCCTTCAAAGTTCTATTAATTGGATCAAAAAGCAACTGGGCTTCTCTAATATCATCACGTATCTTCCGCATTTCTTCGTCAAGCTCATAAGCCATGCGGGCCGTAGTTTCCAAGCGAAGTTTAATCTCCTCAGGAAAATCCCCCCGATACTTGTAATTAAGGGAATGTTCAATGGTGGCCCAAAAGTTCATGGCCAAAGTCCTAATCTGAATCTCCGCAAGAATCTCCTTACGACCATCAATGGTATCAACGGGATAAGAGATAATAACATGATAAGAGCGATAACCCGAATGCTTACGGTTTCTGATGTAGTCACGCTCTGAAATAATTGTCATATCACTACGATGACGAAGCAAAGCCAAAACCTCATCCACATCATCAACAAATTGGACCATGACTCGGAGACCAGCGATATCCTGCATATCTTGAGCCAAATTTTCAATCGAAAGGCCACGAAGGGCGATTTTCTCCTCAATGGAAGCCACTGACTTCACACGTCCCGTCACAAACTCAATAGGCGAGTGACGATTTTGCTTACGAAATTGTTTACGAATGCCTCGGAGCTTGATTTTGAGCTCACCTACGGCCTGAATATAGGGGTCTAGAAATTCTTCCCAATCCATGGTCAAGATAGGGCTCCTCCTTGTCAAAAGCTTTAGTTTTTTATAAAATGAATACAATATATTATATTATACCACATTTGAAAGCACAAGGAAGGACACACATGAACCATTTAGAGATAGAGTACAAGACTCTACTCACCAAAGACGAGTACAATCGTTTAGCGATGTTTTTCTCCCATGTGACACCTGTTACGCAAACAAACTACTACATCGACACTCTTCAGAGTGACATGAGAAATAAAAAGTTATCTTTGCGTATTAGGACACTTCCCACTCACGGTGAGCTGACCTTGAAAATCCCTGAAAAAGTCGGGAACATGGAGTACAATGTTACCATGGATTGTGCGGATGCTAAGGCTTTGACTAAATCGCTGGACTTTCCTGATTGTCAAATCAAATCCATTCTTTTAGAACGTGGGGTTAAACTAGAGGACCTAACCATACTCGGACATTTGACCACAACTCGTCGCGAGTACCAGACCAACATCGGCCTCATGGCTCTTGATGTCAATGTCTATGCTGATAAGAAAGACTACGAGCTTGAACTAGAAGTTTCGGATGCTGAGAAAGGTAAAGACGACTTTGATGCCTTCCTTAAAGAAAATAATATTGACTTTAAGTATGCCAAGAGTAAGGTTGCACGCTTTGTTGCTACCCTCAAACGAGACAAAGACTAAAATTTAGACAAGGAGTTGGCTCCTTTTTTTATTTTAAACATATGCAGCTTCAAATACCACTAGTATTTAGAACTTCAGAGGGTATTAGATTGCTCTAAAAACTTATACAAAGGCGTTTTATCTAGCAGAGGTTCGGTATTTTTCACTAATATCATACTTTGAGGGCTGAAATTTCTGCTTCTTTTTGCTAAAATAGGACTATCTGTAGTTTTATTACGATAGTCCTAACCGGGCTTAGCATCTTATTTTTCAAAGGAGTCACCATCGTCATGGTACATCAAAAAGCAAACCCACAATTGAAATTGTTCTCGCTCAGCTCAAACCCAGAAATTGCTGAAAAAATTTCTGAAGCTACTGGATTGCCACTTGGTAAAGTATCTTCACGTCAATTTTCTGACGGTGAAATCATGATCAACATTGAGGAGTCTGTTCGTGGGGACGATATCTATATCATCCAATCTACTAGCAACCCTGTTAACGACCACCTTTGGGAATTGCTCATCATGATTGATGCCTGCAAACGTGCCAGTGCTAACTCTGTCAACGTGGTTATGCCTTACTTTGGTTATGCACGTCAAGACCGTATCGCTAAGTCACGTGAACCAATCACTGCTAAATTGATTGCCAATATGCTAGTTAAAGCTGGTGTCAATCGTGTCTTGACGCTTGACCTTCACGCTGTCCAGGTTCAAGGATTCTTTGATATCCCAGTAGATAACCTCTTCACAATGCCTTTGTTTGCTGAATACTACAACGAAAAAGGATTCACAGGAAGTGATGTTGTCGTTGTTAGCCCTAAAAACTCAGGTGTTAAACGTGCTCGTAGCTTGGCGGAATACCTTGATGCACCAATCGCTATCATTGACTACGCCCAAGATGATTCAGAACGTGAAGAAGGCTACATCATCGGTGAGGTTGAAGGAAAAATAGCAATCTTGGTTGATGATATCCTTAACACTGGTAAAACGTTTGCTGAAGCTGCTAAAATCCTTGAACGTGGTGGCGTTAAAGACATCTATGCAGTAGCTAGTCACGGTCTCTTTGCAGGAGGTGCTGCAGAAGTCCTCAACGCTGCCCCAATTAAAGAAATCTTGGTGACAGATTCAGTTGCAACTAAAGAAAAGGTTCCTACAAACGTTAAATACATTTCAGCAAGTGAGCTAATCGCTAACGCTACTACTCGTATCTTCGAGCGTCAACCACTTAGCCCACTTTTTGCTTACACTGCAAACGAGGACTAAGCTATGGTTTATTTGGACAACGCAGCAACAACTCCTTTAAATACTGCTGCTATTTCAGCTATGACACATGTCATGACTGAAACCTTTGGAAATCCATCCAGCATCCATGCTTACGGTCGACAGGCTTCTAAGGAACTTCGTGAAGCCCGTGAAGAAATGGCCAAACACTTTGAAGTCCCTACTCGTAAGCTTATTTTCACTTCTGGTGGGACTGAAGGAAACAATACAGCTATCAAAGGTTACGCCCTAGCCAATCAATCCAAAGGTAAGCACCTGATTACAACTGCTATTGAACATCACTCTGTCCTTCACACCATGGCCTACTTGGAAGAGCGTTTTGGTTTTGAAGTAACCTATCTTCAACCAGAAAATCAAGTCATTACTGCCCAACAAATTGCTGATGCCTTACGTGATGATACCATTCTGGTTTCTGTTATGTATGCCAATAATGAGACTGGCCAATTACTTCCTATTAAGGAAATTGGTGACTTGCTTGCCAATCACCAAGCTGCCTTCCACGTCGATGCCGTTCAGGTAGCAGGAAAGCTTCCTATTCACCCAGAGGAACTTGGAGCCGATTTTCTCTCTATTAGTGCCCATAAATTCCACGGACCTAAAGGTGTCGGCTTGCTCTATCATAACGATTTGCATTTTGACAACCTACTCCACGGTGGTGAGCAAGAAGAAAAACGCCGTGCCAGTACTGAAAACCTGATCGGGATTGCAGGTATGACAGCAGCTTACAAACAAGCTAGCGACCACTACCAAGACAATTACCAGCATGTTGAAACGATTCGTCAGGCCTTTCTAGATTCCCTTACCATTCCTTACGAAATTAATGGTGGTGGATCTAGCCTACCTCATGTTATCAACATTAGCTTTCCTGGTAAGGAAAATGGGCCTCTCTTAACCTTGTTAGACCTAGCTGGCTTTGCCGTCTCAACGGGTTCTGCTTGTACTGCTGGGACTGTTGACCCTAGCCATGTCATCCAGGCCCTCTATGGCAAGGATTCTGACAAGTTAAAAACAGCCATTCGCATTAGTTTATCAGAGGAAAATACCACTGAAGAACTCCAAGCTCTAGCAGAAAAACTTAATCAAATCATAGGAGATTAACATGGCATTTGAAAGAAGCATTCATTTGACTGACTGTAAGTACCGTTACAACATCAGTCCTAATGTCAAAAAATTTACTCTACGTGATACGACTTTTGTGCAAAATAAAATCGGAAACTACGAGTTGCACCGCCTTCTCGAAAAAGTGCCTAACTCAGGCGAAGGTTTCCCACTCAAAATCACTGTTAACAAAGACTTGACAGGCTTTAAATTGTCTATCACAGACAAATCTGGCCTTCGTAACGTTAATATCTTTAAAAATGAAGATCATCACATCTTGCAAGAAAAATTCTACTTCTTGATGCAGAGTTTGGTTGATCGTAACGTTTTCGAGCAAGAAGAAGTCTAGACTTCTTCTCACAACATAGAAATAGCCTATCCATATGATAGGTTTTTTATATCGCCTCATCTACACTATTTTGTTGCCATCTTCAAAAACTTTTCTTAAAATATAAGAGAATCACACTGATTAAAGAAAGGAAAGCGATCAATGACATTTGAGAAAAACATCCCAAACGCCACTGCCAAACGACTCTCTCTCTACTATCGTATTTTCAAACGATTCCATCGTGAAAATATCGACAAAACAAGCTCTAAACAAATTGCTGAAGCTATTGGGATTGACCCTGCCACTGTTCGTCGAGATTTCTCCTACTTTGGTGAGCTAGGTCGTCGTGGTTTTGGTTATGACGTGAACAAGCTAATGACATTTTTCGCTGAACTCCTTAATGACAATGCGACTACCAAGGTACTCCTCGTAGGTGTTGGTAATATCGGGCGTGCCCTCCTCCACTACCGTTTTCAAGAGCGTAACCGCATGCAGCTGGTCATGGCTTTTGATACAGACGATAACGAACTGGTTGGAACTCAAACCGAAGACAAGATTCCTATCTATGGGATTTCCCAAATTAAGGACAAGATTGCCCAAGAAGATATCAAAACAGCCATCCTAACAGTGCCATCAGTTAAGGCCCAGGAAGTGGCTGATCTTTTGGTTGAGGCTGGAATTGAAGGCATTCTCTGCTTCTCTCCAGTCAACCTCAATCTTCCACGCCACGTGGTGGTCCAATATGTAGACTTGACTAGCGAACTACAAACCCTACTCTATTTCATGAAAGAAGAGGAAAAATCAAGGAGAAACAATGACTAAACCAATTATCGGAATCACAGCCAATGTAAGACCTAATCCAGCCCATGAAGACATCAAATGGTCCTATGCCCCATCTGGCTTTGTAGAAGGAGTTCAAAGAGCCGGTGGCTTAGCAATCCTACTACCCGTATCCGAACCTTCGGAAGCCAAGACCTACATCTCCATGATTGACAAACTCATCCTGATCGGTGGACAAAACGTTGACCCTAAATTCTACAACGAAGAGAATCATGCCAGTGAAGATGACTTCTTCCTTGAACGGGATATCTTTGAAATGGCACTCATCGAGGAAGCCACTAAGCAGAAGAAACCCATCTTTTCAATCTGTCGTGGAACCCAACTCATGAACGTCGCACTAGGTGGTAGCCTCCATCAAGATATTGAGCATCACTGGCAGGACAAGCCTTCTGATTACCTCTACCATAAGATTATTGTTAATGAGAACAGTGAGTTGGCTGAAATCTACGGACGTGAAACCTCTATCAACTCTTTCCACCATCAAAGTATCAAACACTTGGCCCCTGACCTTCGTGTCATTGCGCGTGATCCCAAGGACAACACCGTCGAAGCCGTTGAGTCAAATAGTCCAGACCTTCGTTTCCTTGGTGTACAGTGGCACCCAGAGCTTCTCCTAGACAAACATGAAGAAGACCTCAAACTATTTGAATACGTCGTTAACGAACTTTAAAAGCAACTGAGACTACACTCAGTTGCTTTTCTCTTGTCTTTATTACATTGGCTCAATCTAAAGCTCAAAATCCTCCCTCTCCTCACGAAAGGAATAATAGGTTGATTTGCCAACAATCAGATGATCAAGCAGACAAATCCCCAAATCATCACAAGACCGCTTAATCTTTTGTGTAAAATCAATATCATTTCGACTTGGATAGGCCTCACCTGACGGATGATTGTGAACCACAATCAAAGACGTTGCCATCAGATGACAGGCATAATGCAAAATCTCACGTGGCTCAGCAATCGAACGACGAACCCCACCAATAAAGACCGTCTTTTGCTGAATAATACGATTCTGCGTATCCAAATAGATAGCCACCAGATGCTCCTGAGGCTTGTCCCCAATATCCAGCATCATACGACGAGCCACCTGCTGACTGGACATAATCTGCTCGGAACGAGCCAACTCAGACTTCTCAATCCGCTTAGCCAACTCCACCATAGCCTTGAGCTCAATAGACTTTACACGCCCAATACCAGGGATTTCTTGAAGCTCATTCAGAGACAAGCGAGACAAGTCCGCCAAATTCGTCATTCCTTTTAAAATACGATTGGCCATAGATAAGACCGACTCAGACTTGGTCCCTGTCCGCAGCAGTATCGCCAACAACTCTTGGTCAGACAACACCTCTGCTCCCTTCTGTAAGAGTCGTTCACGAGGCAAAAGCCCCGACTCCTCAGCTACAATACTATACATAAGAAAAAACCTCCTACTTACTTATTCGTAAGTGGGAGGGGAAGTTAAACAGCTGAAGATTTTTTTAAACCTAATTTCTTTAACAAGACTTCTCGATATGCTGAAATTTTTTTCTTTAACGTCAATGGTTCTGCTACCTGGGACATTTCAATAAGATGGAACTTATAACGTTCTGCAAAAGATATTTTTTCAGAAGAAATAATGCGATAATCAATTCCTACATCCCAAGCTTTTCGATAGAAAAGATAAGAAAGGGTATCCTCATCAAAGTCATTAAAAGCTTGCTTATCCTTAAGAATAATTTTTTCTAGAAAGTCTTTTGATAACCACATAGAACCTTGAAAAATATGAAGCGAATGATTGATTACTTTTTGACATTCGTCAGTTAGTTTAACAGTTTGTTCTTGATTTAAGGCACCAATTGCATCTATCCAATAGAGTTCTTTTGATAAATCAGCAAAAATCAGACCAACCTCTGGAAAATGGTCAAAGATTGATGCCACTTTCTCTTCATCTAATAACATATCCACTAAAGCAAGTCTTGTAGCTTCATCAACAAGCTTGCCCTCATTTCCAAAGTCTTCTGTGTGAAAATGCCCAACAAAGTCATACTCGCTAAGCTGAGATGCCAAGGATACTAAGGCATGGTAATGGTTATCAAATCTTTGTGAAACTAGCTGAAATCTATCTTTATCAAAGCTATTTAATAAGGTGTTCTCAACGATATTTTTATCCAAATGGCTTGATAAAGTGAAATAATAAAAGGCAGATAACTTTTTATCAGAGAAAACTTTTAGTCTCTCAAGGTCACTAATATGTACATGGATAGCCGAATGATAGCCTTTCCCACTTACCGAATAAAATGAAGGTTCAATGATTTTCTCATCTAAAATGACTAAGCTATCTGGCGAATGGTAGCTATTAAGATGGGACTTAATTAGTGCTACTGGATATGCCGATAGCTTAGTAATATAGTCTAAAAGTAGTCTTCCCTTTTTTTCATTGTCAGTAAATGCTTTTAGTTTAATGAACGGTACCTTATGTTCAAGTGTACTTATCGGTCTATAGTAAGAAAAATCAGGGTGAATTAAATCGTCAATCTCTTCAGAAATGGTATTAAAGACAGCATCATAACGGTAACCAGCTTCAAGAAGAACATTGGTAACCCTAGTTTCATAATTATCAATAACATCTTGAACATCGGTAAAAGTCTTTATAGAAGTCCAAAATTGTTGAAAGGTTTCTGAATCAACAACATGTTTTTTGAAAGATATAAAATAACTTTGCAGATGCTCATCGAAATATTTGGTCTTTCTAAAATTCGTCATCCCCCAAAAGTCAACATTCTGTTGTTGTTCAAATCCTTCAAATATGTTAGACAAATCCCAAAGAGGACCAAAGCAAGTATCATTCATAAGTGTAACCGAATCGAAGTCTGTTAAATGTTCGAATCCAATATGAGCCATACCATCTCTCCAGGCTGCAAAATCAAAGCCCAGATTCTCTCTCTGGATAACTTCATCTATGCCAAGCTCTTTGAGAGTTAATGTTGCCGATTCCGTTAGTTGACTATTTGAAATCACAATAAGTTTAGAAAAAAGTGGTCGAAGTTGCTCCAATTGGTAGAGCACATGACCACTTAATTTGTCGTACTGATTATAATGAACATACAATAAGAGACGTTTCATTTATTCTTGAATCTCCCATTTTCCATTTCTCTGAACCATACCAGTTGCAGAATCTTTAGCAGACTTATCATCATCCTCAATATCAGTTCGATTTAAAAGAATAACTGGTGAATTTTCCGAATCAGCAAAGGCAATCATCTGATCATCCTTATCACGAACAGAAACTTGAAGCTTAAGCTTAATGTTATTAAGATGGGCAAGACTACATTTATATGTGAGTGTTTTTCTTCCAGAACCACTCGTTTTATTGTCCATGGAATTGTCATTATAAATCCAGATACCACGGTCAATATCTGTCAATGAAAAGGCAATATAGGTCTCAATATCCTCATTGACATCATATGAAGTCTCAAATGAAATATCTTGATTAGGACTGATAATATTATCATTCAAGAGTTTTACTTGTAAATCAGTGATTTTAGGATTTTCAACAACAACGTCGTCGTTTGAAACCTTTTGACCAGCAGCATTATCAAAACTATATTGGTTAGCAACTTCGTCTGGATCACCAACCACTTTTACCAAACCATGTTCAATCAGAACTGCTTTATTACAATATTTTTTAACTGCTGACATGTCATGGGTAACTAAGATAGTTGTTTTTCCAGATTGCTTACGTTCCATGAAATAATCATTACACTTACGTTGGAAGGCCTCGTCACCTACGGCTAAAACTTCATCCAAGATAAGAATATCACCTTGAGCCTTGATAGCCACTGAAAAGGCTAGACGAACCTGCATACCACTTGAGTAGTTCTTCAACTTTTGATTCATGAAATCATGAAGTTCAGCAAAGTCTACAATGTCATCATACATGGCATCCACTTCTTCCGTTGAAAAGCCAAGCATAGCACCATTCATATAGACATTCTCACGACCAGTTAATTCGGGGTTAAACCCAACTCCAAGTTCAATGAAAGATACTAACTTACCATCAATTGTAACTTTACCTTTCTCCGGAACATAAATCTCAGAAATAATTTTTAGAAGTGTTGATTTACCAGAACCATTACGTCCAACAATTCCATAGAAATCACCCTTTTCAACTTCAAATGAAATATCTTTTAAGACATGTTGTTCAGTATACCCTTTAATTCCTTTAAAGCGATTGACTAGAGTTGTTCTCAAACTCTGACTCGCCTCAGTTGGTAATTTAAAATACTTACTTACATGATCTACTTTTACAGCAATATTATTTGACATTATAGAATCTCCGCAAATCGTTTCGCATTTCGATTAAAGACAAGGAAACCAATGATAAAAATCACTACAGGAATCGCATAAGGAACAAAAGCAATCAACTTATTGTTAATAATATCCCATCCTCTTGGGTTAACTGGGTCAATGATAAAATGACGCATATCCTGTAAAATCTGAGCGATTGGATTCAACATCATAACCTTTGCAACAAACGTCTGGTTTCTTTGAAGAAGATAAGTGATGGAATAGATAATTGGGCTCGCATACATACCAGCTTGAAGTACAACTTCCCAGATAGGACCAATATCACGGTATTTAACAAAGAGTGCTGATAGAATAAAAGCAACTCCCATTGCCATCAATAGCACCTCAATAAAGAGAGGAATGATAACCAAAGTATTGAAACCAATCGGAACATGGTTAATCAAGGCAAATACGAAAACAACCACTAGGTTAATCAAAAAGTTAATCGCAGCTCCTAGTACAGATGAGATAACGATTGTTTGCTTTGGAAAGTTAAGCTTACGTAATAGGTCTCCTCGTGAAACAATGGAAAGCATCCCCATATTGGTAGCCTCTGTAAAGAAGCCCCAAAAAATCATAGCCAAAAGCAATCCTACTGCATAGTGTGGTGTCCCATCATCAAATCTCAAGAAACGAACAAAGACAAGGTACATAATTGTAAACATCATCAAAGGTTTCAAAATAGACCAAAGATAACCAATGAAAGAACCTTGATAACGCAATTTAAAATCCGTTTTAATCAGTTCCTTAAGTAAAATCCTATTTTTTTGACTAAAGAAATTCATTTAGTCCTCCTTATACATGAATTTTGTCAAAATCAAGCTCGTAAATACAAAGGTATGAAAAGTTCTGTTTTTACGATAACCATATGTTTTCAAACGACGATAACGCTCTCTTAACCCTTGATCCATAATGGTCACAAAGTTTTCAACCAACTCTCTATTTTCAGTATTCAATGGCAAAGAAAGAAGATTTTCCGCCTGATTCTGACTAGCCTTAATCAACTTCCAATATTTGTTGAACAAGGTCTGAGGGCGAATCCAATTCTGCATACGTTTCCGAAGCGTTCTAGCTCCCAAGACATTATCCGCATGCTGACGGTAAAGCTCTGTTGGCTGGTCAATATAAACAAGATTACCAAATGCTGACGCAAGCAAACCTAAATACCAGTCATGCATCAGAAGCTTATTAGTTTCCTCACCAGTCCATAATTCAGCCAGGGAATGATTGATTAAAGACACACCACCTGTGACAGTGTTTTCTGTCATTTCTTGAACCAATTCTGTATTGGCATGGTCAGATTGAGTACGAATCATACTCTCATGAAGTACCTCTAAATCTTGATTCACAACCTTTAAATCCGTATATACCAAAAGGGGTTTATCAGATGGGTAATGACTTGCTTTCTCAAGTTGAAGAGATAGCTTCTCTGGTAACCAAGTATCATCCTGGTCTGAGAAAAGATAGTAGTCAGATTCTTGATACTTCAGAAGCGTAAAGAAACTCTTTATTACACCTAAATTTTCAGTTTTATTAGGATTGATGAAAGTAATGCGATCATCTTCTAAAGCGAAACGTTTGATAATCTCTCTCGTTTTATCTTTAGAACCATCATCTCGAATTAACAAGGTCCAATCCGTATAAGTCTGTTGCTGAATACTCTCTATTTGCTCTGCTAAAAAATTCTCGCCATTATAAGTAGACATGAGAATAGTTACTTTCATGATAAAAATAGCTCCTCGTATTCACCCACGATTTTTTCCCAGGTGTAATTTTCTTTCATATTTGCTTTAGCAGCATTTCCCAAGTCTTCGAATAACACTTGACCATCTACAGAATCGATAAGCTGAGACAAAATCCCATCCTCATTATTCCAATACAATGCAGTCTCTTGAGCAACCTGATGGTTAAAGTCTACATTATAGATCAGGTTGAGGTCCGTTTGAGCCAAAGCCTCTAATAAACCTGGATTCGTTCCACCTACTTCATGTCCATGAATATAAGCAAAGGCTTGGTTACGGATATACTTAAGCAGGTCCTGATCATAGACAGTCCCCACAAACTTCACACGTTTATCTTTATCAAATCCTGTAATCTGTCGTAGTTCATCAAAGTAAGCATTTCCTTCATGATTACAGATGATAACAAGATCACGCTCTGTAGAGGACTTCATAAATTCACGAATCGCAGTTTCGTAGTTGTTTTCAGGAACAAATCGACCCAGTATCAAATAATAATCTTTTTCTTGAGTTTGCCATTTCTGATACCAATCTCGAACAGGGGCATCCTCAGCAGTCAGAGTCGTCTTAGATAAGTCAGTTCCATAAGCAATGAACGTCGTTCTAGACCACGGATAGGTATTTTGAATATAGGTCTCAATACCTCGATTATCAGAAATAATCAAGTTCGCATACTTTGTCATCTCTTTTTCAGAGTATTTGAGATAGCTTTGAACTGGCTTTGACCACTTAGCACGTTTCCATTCCAAACCATCAGGATTGACTAACAAAATGCCACCAATGGACTGGATTTTCTTGGCAAAATGAACAATGAAGGCACCAATGGTATTTCCTAAGATATAGAAAATTGGGGCTTGAATCCCCTCTTTTTTAATAAGTTTCAAGCTATAATTGATAGCCATCATATCGTAAGCTATGACACGCGCGGGACCTAGCTTTGGAGGATTAACCGTAAAACAATCCGCACCTTTATAGTCAAAATGGTTGCCAGTACTTTCGTCAGATAAGCAAGCCACGTGATAACGTATAGCAGGCGATACCTTATGAGAAATCAATTTCTCAACAAATGTCTCAAAGCCACCGTATTGAGCAGGCAAACCTCTACTACCTATGATAAAAATATCCTTCAAAGTTTACCTCCATTCGTCACATCTCTCAAATACACACAATTATACATAGTAGCTTTTATTGTACCATTTTGGAAGGTATTTTGCATGATTGGACTGAAATAGAAATCGAGTAGGGACTAATTTCT
>DOTL01000077.1 GCA_003521145.1 Streptococcus sp.
AACTTTTGGGGTGCACATCAAAAAAGCGCTATAAACGCTTCTTTTCGTTTTATGCACCTGGATAAATGTAAGATACTGAACCTGGTGTAGTTGAGTTTTGTGAATCAAACCAACCACGATATTTATTGATTTGTTGCTGGTTGTTATAGTTTGACTCCAAGATTTGAATTTGACCATCTTGACCAACTTGTGTTACATAACCAACGTGACCATAACCACCATCAGTCCAACATACAATTGATCCTGTCACAGGTGTTGAACCTACAGCATAACCTTGGCTAGCAGCGCTTCCGGCCCAATCGCCACTATTACCCCACCAGTTACCTACCCATGGAGCGACTTCCTTAACACCCCATGTACATTGACCAACTGGATAACGATTCCAAGTAGCATCTGAATCAGTAGCTGTTACCTCTGAAGAAGAAACTTCTTTTGTTTCTTCAACTGCCGTAGTAGCTCCTGAAACTTCCAAGCTTCCACCAGGAACAATTGTTGACCAAATAGTCATTCCATTTTCAGCTGCTAATTAATAAGGATCTACACCATACTGACTAGCAATCCCGAAGAATGAATCTCCATTTTGAACTGTATAAGTATCAGCACTAACTGTTTGTGCGACTGTAAGACCGATCAATAATGCACTTTAGGCTGCTGCCAAAGCAGCTTTTTTGTAGTTTTCATATTTCCTCCTGAATAAGATTAATATGAAATTAGTTTAACACTCTTATTTTTTAATGCGATTAAGGAGGAATAAAGAAATATGACAAAAGAAAACAGCTCAGTTAAAACTACGTAATTTGTCCAAGAACTTAATAAATTTAAAAGAAAAAGAAAACCAGATATAACCTGATTTTCAAATTTAATTTCTTAATAAATGTCCAAGTAGTTATCAATTTCCCATTGTGAAACAAAGGTAGCATAGCTTGCCCATTCCATACGTTTCGCATCAAGGAAGTTTGCATAGATATGATTACCCAAAGCTTGACGAACCACTTCATCTGTTTCCAATGCTTTAAGAGCGTTACGAAGTGTTGATGGCAAATCAATAATACCTGCTTCTTTACGTTCTTCAGGAGACATTGAGTAAATGTTTGTTTCAACTGGATCTGGAGCATCAATCTTGTTAATAATACCATCGAGACCAGCTTCCAAAAGAACAGCAAGTGCCAAGTATGGGTTTGCCATCGGGTCTACTGAACGCAACTCCAAACGTGTACCCATACCACGAGACGCAGGAACGCGGATCAATGGTGAACGGTTGCTACCAGCCCATGCAATATATACAGGAGCTTCATATCCAGGAACCAAACGTTTGTAAGAGTTAACTGTTGGGTTAATAATTGCAGTATAGTTGTATGCATGTTTCATCAGACCACCAAGGAAGTAGTAAGCATCTTGAGACAATTGCATACCACGTGGATCCTCTGGATCAAAGAATGCATTTCCATCTTCAGTGAAGAGAGACATGTTACAGTGCATACCGCTACCAGCAATACCATATTTAGGTTTCGCCATAAATGTCGCATAAAGACCATGTTTGCGAGCGATTGTCTTAACAACCAATTTGAAAATTTGGATATTATCACAAGCCTTCAAAACATCTGTATACTTGAAGTCGATTTCATGTTGACCAATCGCCACTTCATGGTGAGATGCCTCAACATCAAATCCCATTTCTGTCAACACATTAACGATTTCACGACGTGTGTTGTCTGCAAGGTCAGTAGGAGCAAGGTCAAAATAACCACCTTTATCGTTAACTTCAAGCGTAGGATTACCTTGCTCATCTAATTTGAAAAGGAAAAATTCTGGTTCTGGTCCAAGGTTAAATGATTTATAACCAACTTCTTCCATATGATGCAAAGCTTTTTTCAAGTTACCACGAGGGTCACCAGCAAATGGTTCACCTGCAGAAGTATAGATATCACAAATAAGACCAGCTACTGCACCATTTTCATCGCCCCAAGGGAAAACTGTCCACGTATCAAAATCTGGGTAAAGATACATATCAGATTCGTTGATACGAACAAATCCCTCGATTGATGAACCATCAAACATAGCTTTATTTGAAAGTACCTTATCCAACTGTTCATCTGTCGCAGGAATTTCAACGTTCTTCATAACACCAAGGATATCAGAGAACATTAAACGCAAGAAAGTAACATTCTTCTCTTTGACTTCGCGACGAATATCAGATGCTGTGATTGCCATAATAGGGGTCTCCTTTATAAAAACCAAAAATAAAAGTTCAAAGCGTAATTAGATACGCAAGTTACCAAATTGTTGTGACGGGGTCGTAAAACGGCCTTGCTGAAGGAGTTCATCATGCAAGATACGTCGAACGTCCGCATCTGTTAAAGCCACTTGTTTTTGTTGGGCACGTACTTCACGCTCTTCGTACTCATGTTTAATCGCTGCAATGTTGTAACCATCATCCAAAAAATCTTTGATTTCCAATAAACGATCCATATCATTTAATGAGTACATCCGACGATTTCCAGCTGTACGTTCAGGTTGAATTAAACCTTGATCTTCATAGTAACGAATTTGACGAGCGGTTAAATCCGTCAACTTCATAACTGTTCCAATCGGAAAAACAGCTAGAGAACGCCTTAATTCTTTCCCTCTTGCCATGATTATCCTCCTTCCCTAACAATTATATTCTGAATATTTCTACATGTCAACAGTTTATGTTACTTTTTCTTACACAATAAGCAATTTCCGAACATTACATTGTTTATTTGTTATAATTTAAAGATTTTATATAAAAAACATAAAAAATAGAGTCCAATAGAACTCTATCATTCTTATTTTAAATGTTTAAGTAGCCAATCATAATCATAATTGACAAGGATTGCTATAAAGACTCCACAGAAAGTTTCAAAGACTCGAGCAATAACATAAGCAAAGGTATTATCAGGTGGAATAGACAAGGTAATAATCAAAAGGGCAGCCACCCCTCCAATAACACCAGATGCATTATTAAAAGACACATTAATGACAATCGTCAGCATTGTCAAAATTGGAACCAATAGCAAGGTAACCCAAACTGAATGATTAAACCACATATTCACAAAGTAAAATAATAGCGACAGAAGCCCTCCAACCGTATTCGCAAAAATACGTGACTTACCAAACTGAATACTTCTATCAAAGTTTTCTCGAAGACTAAAGACTGCTGTCAAACAACCAATCTGAATCCCCTCCCACCCTAAAGCAGAAAAAAGACCTAAAACAAGAAAGACAGCAATCCCCGTCTTAAGTGTACGCATACCAAATTTAAATTTTTTCGGTTCAAATTTCAATCCCATTTTACTATTTTAACATGATTATGAAACTTTTGGCTACTTCTACAGTATTATGCCGCAAAGTTCAAACTAATAATCGCATTTTTTGAGAGAAAGTTACTTCCCAATAATAGTTTTAGCTTCTATCAAATACTCAATGAGATAACACAAAAAAGAGTTGGTTTCCTAACTCTTTTCATTCTAATAGACTTATTTATCAGTAAGTGCAGCCAATCCTGGAAGTTCTTTACCTTCAAGAAGTTCCATAGAAGCACCACCACCAGTAGAGAT
>DOTL01000067.1:0-3748 GCA_003521145.1 Streptococcus sp.
TATATTTTGGGGGTCACTACATACCAGACTAGTAAGAGGTTCTTCTTATTCTTCAAATCCTGCAAAGGATAGACTTGGTTTTGCATTCAAATCTAACTCAGCAAAATGTTTTTGATCACATTCAATAGCGGCCGCTAAAGCAATCATGCCAGCATTATCACCACAAAGACGTAAAGGCGGAATGACTACATTTACATCTGTGATTTCTTCAGCCAAACGTTCTCGTAAGCCCTGATTAGCTGCCACGCCACCTGCAACAACAAGTGTCTTGACGAGATAACGCTCCAAGGCTTTCTTAGTCTTAGCTAGGAGAATATCCAACACAGCAGCTTGGAAAGAAGCACAAAGGTCCTCTTTGACTAGAAGTTCTCCCTTCTGCTCTGCATTGTGATGCAAATTGATGAAAGCTGACTTCAGACCTGAAAATGAAAACTCCAAGTGGTCTTCCTTAATCATAGCGCGTGGGAAATCATAAACATCTTTCCCTTTATGAGCCAATTCATCAATTTCACGCCCAGCTGGGTAGGTCAAACCCATCACACGCCCGACCTTGTCATAGGCCTCACCAACTGCATCATCACGTGTCTCACCAACAATCTTGTAATTTCCCGGTTCTGACACATAAACCAACTCTGTGTGTCCCCCAGACACCAAAAGTGCTAGAAGGGGATATTCCAATTCTTGAACCTCACGCGCTGCCATAAGATGCCCAGCCATATGATTAACTGGAATCAAAGACAATCCGTGTGCCCAAGCGAAGGCCTTAGCCGCTGCCATCCCGACCAAGAGTGCCCCGACCAAACCAGGACCATAGGTTACTGCTACAGCATCTAGTTGTTCAGCAGTAATTCCCGCCTCAGAAAGGGCATCCTTAATGCAAAGAGTTACCACTTCCACATGGTGACGGCTAGCCACCTCAGGAACAACACCACCAAAACGTTTATGGCTTTCCACCTGACTGGCAATAATATTACTTAAAAGTTCCTTCTCATTTTTCAAAACAGCAACTGAAGTCTCGTCACACGAGCTCTCCACTGCCAAAATATATCTATCTGCCATTAGACTTCCTCTCGCCTCATGATAACTGCATCTTCTTGAGGCTCATGATAATAATTTTTCCGAATTCCTATACTTTCAAAACCGAATTTTCTATAAAGCGCCTGAGCGACTTGATTTGAAGCCCTCACCTCTAGAAATATAGGTTCACTACGCTCTTCCAAATGCTTCATCAGCTGACTAGCATAACCACGACCCTGATCAGCTTTTAAAACGGCGATATTGGTCACCTCGAGCTCACCCACCAAATTTTTAAGAGCTAAAAAACCAACAACTTCTTCTTGATCATAAACATAGAAATACTCCGTAGTATCCAAAGCCAAGTCTGCTACCACTTGTTCCATCGTCCACGGAGACTTGTCATAAACATCCGACAAAATCTGATAAATCAGTTGAGCTTGCTCTTGGCTACTCAATCTAGACGCGCTTGATGTAGTTGTCACGGTTAGTCTCCTCATGCGTCTTAAGCCAATTCTCCTCTGCCTCAACCCGCTTCAAGTAATGTGGAACAAAAGCATCCACATCAACAGAAGGCAAGGACAAACCTAAATGACCAATTAACTGAGCTGATGGAAAGCTAGACAAAATAGTTGCCTCTGGGAGACATTCCTTAATTTGATCCGCAAAATTAGCCACTTCACCGACAAATGTCACCTTTTCATAAACTTTAGCCTGCTCAAGAACATCTGTAAAAGCAGCGTGACAATCAGGGACGAGGGCTTGACCATTTTCATAGAAACCAACGTAAACATTATTACGACGGGCATCCATGATAGGAATCACAACACCGTCAACCGAAAGGTCTGTCAGTGCATGTAGACTTGAAACTCCCACTAAATCAATATCAAGCGCATAGGCTAAAGTCTTAGCTGTTGCGACAGCCACACGAAGCCCTGTGTAGGATCCAGGACCCTGTGCAACCACAATACGTTCTAAATCAGACGGTTGCCAGCCTGCCTGAGCAACTAAAAAATCAATAGTGGGCATTAGACTAATACTGTGGTTCTTTTTTACTGTGACAGTTGACTCTGCCACTAGTTTCTCATCTTCTAACAAGGCTACTGATAAAGCTGTGCTAGAAGTATCAAATGCTAATATTTTCATCTTTCTTCCTTGTTTCCTTTTATGCTTTTCTATTATAACACAAGTCACTGTTTCCCAGAAACGAACATTTTCCAACTTTTTCCACCATTTTCTTTATCTAGCCCTTATCTTATGGTACAATACTAGTAATTGTTAAACGAATCAAGGCTACTAGCTATTACTCATAAAGTGAATATCATAACGTCAAGTAAATCATAGCAAGATTAACTTGACCGGTTTTTTTATAGAATGGCAGAGCCTTTTGGAAAGAAAGGAAAACCATGATTTATAAAGTCTTTTACCAAGAAACTAAAGAGCGTAATCCACGCCGTGAACAGACAAAATCACTCTACCTAGATATCGATGCAGAAACTGAACTTGAGGGACGTATCCAAGCTCGTCAAATCATCGAAAAAAACACTGCCTATAACATCGAATTCATCGAGCTCCTCTCAGAAAAAGCCCTTGAATACGAAAAAGAAACAGGCGTTTTTGAAGTAACGGAGTTCTAAGACCATGACATCAAAAATCAATCTAAAACCTGAAGAAGTTGGGGTTTATGCGATTGGTGGTTTGGGGGAAATCGGTAAAAACACCTATGGTATTGAATACCAAGATGAGATTATCATCGTCGATGCGGGGATTAAATTCCCCGAAGACGATCTTCTCGGAATCGACTATGTCATCCCAGACTATTCTTACATCGTTGAAAACGTTGATCGTGTAAAGGCACTTGTCATTACCCACGGTCACGAAGACCATATTGGTGGGATTCCCTTCCTTCTTAAACAGGCAAATATCCCAATTTATGCAGGGCCACTTGCTCTTGCTCTTATCAAAGGAAAATTGGAAGAACACGGACTACTTCGTGACGCACAACTCTATGAAATCAATGCTAATACCGAGCTTACTTTCAAAAATATGAGCGTGACCTTCTTCCGCACTACTCACTCAATTCCAGAACCTCTCGGTATTGTCATCCATACACCTCAGGGTAAAATTGTGTGTACCGGTGACTTTAAGTTCGACTTCACCCCAGTAGGTGAACCAGCAGACCTTCACCGTATGGCTGCACTCGGTGAAGATGGCGTTCTTTGCCTCCTCTCAGACTCAACCAATGCTGAAGTACCAACTTTCACTAATTCCGAGAAGGTTGTTGGCCAATCGATTATGAAAATTATTGAAGGCATCCACGGACGTATTATTTTCGCCTCATTTGCCTCAAACATTTTCCGTCTTCAACAAGCTGCCGAAGCCGCTGTAAAAACTGGCCGTAAGATTGTTGTCTTCGGACGTTCTATGGAAAAAGCCATTGTCAATGGGGTTGAATTAGGTTACATCAAGGTTCCAAAAGGGACTATCATTGATCCTAGTGAAATGAAAAACTACCACGCCAGTGAGATCCTCATCATGTGTACCGGTTCTCAAGGGGAGCCTATGGCGGCCCTTGCACGTATCGCCAATGGGATGCACCGCCAAGTGACACTACAACCTGGTGACACCGTCATCTTCTCATCTAGCCCTATCCCAGGGAACACCACTAGCGTTAACCGTCTGATTAATACCATTCAAGAAGCTGGTGTTGATGTTATCCACGGTAAAATCAACA
>DOTL01000067.1:3785-4324 GCA_003521145.1 Streptococcus sp.
TTCATGCCTGTTCACGGTGAATACCGCATGCAGAAAGTCCACGCAGGTCTTGCTGTTGATTGTGGCGTTCCTAAAGATAATATCTTCATTATGGAAAATGGTGATGTCTTAGCCCTAACAAAAGACTCTGCGCGTCGTGCAGGTCACTTCAATGCTCAAGATATCTATGTTGATGGTAATGGCATTGGTGATATCGGAGCCGCGGTTCTTCGTGACCGTCGTGATCTTTCTGAAGATGGTGTTGTACTTGCCGTAGCTACTGTTGACTTCAAGTCTAAGATGATTCTAGCTGGTCCAGACATCCTCAGTCGTGGCTTCATCTATATGCGTGAATCTGGCGATCTTATCCGCGAAAGCCAACGCATTCTATTCAATGCTATTCGAATCGCTCTTAAGAATAAAGATGCTAGCATCCAATCTGTTAACGGAGCTATCGTCAATGCTTTACGCCCATTTCTATATGAAAAAACAGAACGTGAACCAATCATTATTCCAATGATTCTCACACCCGATAAATAAAAAAGGCTCTTTGTCAACTA
>DOTL01000082.1 GCA_003521145.1 Streptococcus sp.
ACTACAGTTGACAAAGAGCCTTAATCTCTTAGTATTTCAAATAACGGCGCATTGCCATACGTGACCCAATCGAACCGATAATGATACCGACTGCAAACAGTGTTCCGATGACTGCATAGACAAACCACTCTGGATCATACATGGAAATACCACCTTTAACGAAATCAGGGTTCAAAGATGAGTATACCATATGATACAGAAGATAAATGAAGCCAGAAGGAATGATGGCACCAAGTGCACCAATCCAAGCACCTTCCATCAAGTAGGGACGACGAATATATGAATTCTTAGCACCTACCAAACGCATGATTTGAATTTCAGTTGCACGTGACATAATGGTAATACGGATGGTATTTGAAATCAATAGGACAGCCACGATAGTTAAGAGTGCTGTGGCAATGATTCCCCAAAATTGAACACGTTTCATAGTGGACATCAGAATTTCAGTATCTGAGCCGCCAAAGTTAGCATTATCAACACCCTGAATAGCATTTGCTTCCTTAGCAACTCGACTGACATCATTTGGTGATTTCGTTTGAACGATGTAAACATCAGATAGTGGGTTAGCATCTCCAGTAGCTGTCTCGAAACTTGACCCCATTGTTTCAATGAGTTGTTTTTTTTGTTCTTCTTTGCTAGAGAAAGTAACCTTATCTACACCTTTGATTTTGGTCAAAGCATCATAAATCTTATGGTAGTCTTTATTAGCAACAATCTGTCCAGAAAGTTCCTTGACTGTTTTCGAAGCATCTGATGAATCTGGATCCAAGTAGACATTGACCTGAATATTCTTTTCAATATCTGAAGCCAATTTCTGTGTATTTAAGATAACAGAGCCAAATACACCTAAAAGTGAAAGAACAATCATTACCGAAAATACTGCAGTAAGTGTCGACAACAAATTACGTTTGAGATTCTTAATCGATTCTCCTAAATGGCGGAAAAAGCGTCTAATCATGGTGACCGTACTCTCCTTCCTCTTCATCACGAACAATACGTCCCTCTTCAATCGCTACGACACGATGACGAAGGTTATTAACGATAGTTGAGTTATGGGTTGCCATTATAATGGTAGTCCCTTGCAAGTTAATACGTTCAAGGACCTGCATAATTTCCCAAGAAATCTCTGGGTCCAAGTTTCCTGTTGGTTCATCCGCAATCAACACTTTTGGATTATTGACGATAGCACGCGCAATAGCGACACGTTGTTGCTCACCACCAGACAATTGATTTGGGAATGAACGCATCTTGTGTTTAAGACCGACCAACTCGAGAACCTCTGTCACCCGTTTCTTGATGTGACGAGGTTTCTCACCAGTAACTTCCATAGCATATGCGACGTTTTCAAAAGCTGTTTTCTTTGGAAGGAGTTTATAATCCTGGAAAACAACTCCAATAGAACGTCTCAAGAGTGGAATATCTTTCTTACGAAGTCGAGTTAAATCAAACTCTCCAACCTTCATAGAGCCACTCGTTAATTTTTCTTCTTGGTAGAACAAGCGAATTAAACTTGATTTACCAGCACCAGAAGGGCCGACTAAGTAGACAAACTCCCCAGAGTTAACAGACAAATCAATGTGTCTGAGGGCTGTTGTTGACTTATCGTACTTCTTAGTAACATCTTTTAATTTAATAAGAGCCATAATGCCAGTATTCAACTACTTAAATAGCTGAACGCCTTCCTTTCATTGAGATAAAGTATCTAAATACTTAAAAATAGTATGTCGTTACAATTCTTCCATACGCCACTTGAGGTAGGCATCAATGAAGCCTTCAATATCTCCATCCATTACCTTATCAACCTGGGCAACTTCATAACCTGTACGGTGATCTTTAACCATAGTATATGGCGTAAAAACGTATGAGCGAATTTGGCTTCCCCAAGTGATTTCTTTCTTATCACCTTTCAAAGCATTCACTTCTTCTGCTTTCTTTTCTTGCTCCATTTGATAGAGCTTAGCTTGAAGCATCTTCATCGCACGGTCACGGTTCCCGTATTGTGTACGGTCAACTGTTGAAGCTACAACAATACCTGTTGGAATGTGCGTCAAACGCACACCTGTTGAAACCTTGTTAACGTTCTGACCACCCGCACCACCTGAGCGGAATGTATCCATCTTGATATCATCATCACAAATTTCAACCTCAATGGTATCATCCAATTCAGGCATAACTTCCACTGATGTAAATGATGTATGACGACGTTTGGCAGAGTCAAATGGTGAAATACGAACCAAACGGTGGACACCCATTTCTGACTTGAGGAAACCATAAGCATTAGGTCCTTCAAAAGCAAGGGTTACAGATTTGATTCCAGCCTCATCACCAGCCTGATAATCCAAAGTCTCAACCTTGAAACCTTTGGCATTCCCATAACGTTGGTACATACGGAGTAACATATCAGCCCAGTCTTGAGCTTCTGTACCACCAGAGCCTGGGTGAATTTCCAGAATGGCATTGTTATGGTCATATGGTTCAGACAAGAGCAGTGTCATCTCGTAACTTGTCATAATCTTATCAAGTTTTTCGAGCGTTTCTTCGAGTTCTTCTTGAACACTATCATCTTCTTCCAACATTTCTAAATAAAGCTCTGTCTCGTCAGAGAGTTCTTGCATATTGTTGAAAGTTTCGTATTTCATTTTGAGCTCATTTAATTCTTGCGAGGTCTTTTGAGCTGCAATATTATCATTCCAAAAATCTGGCTCAGTCATTCGGTTTTCGAGGAGCGCAATATCCCCTTCCAAACGATCTAAGTCAAAGAGACCTCCCGAAGCTCACGAGCTTCTCTTGATTTTCAGAGATTTTTTGGCGAATTTCTGCCACTTCCATGGATAGGTTTCCTCCATTTTATAGTATTATGCTTAATTCTAGCATAAATTACTTAAATTTGCCATTTTGCACATACAAGCTCCCACTCTGCTTGGGCGTCTTCATCTTTAGGTGAAAGATTCCTCATATAGTCTAACATGGCCTCATCGGGCTTCTTAACAATTTCTCCGAGAGCCCAAATGGCAGTCGCCGTATGGATGGAATTATTATTCTTATCAATTATCTCCATCAGTTTGACAATAGCATTGCGGTCATGTAAATTGGCCAAGGCAATAATGGCATTACGTTGAAGAATATTCTTTCCTCGCCATGAACCAGCAATCATTCCAAATTTCTCCTTGAAAGATTTATTGGTCAGCTCTAGAAATGGGAGTAATTCAGGCATGGCAAGCTCAGGATCAATGTCTGAAGCCAAGGGATTGTCGATACCTCTGTTATATGGACAGGAAATCTGACAAATGTCGCAACCATAGATAACAGTCTTTATCTTCTTTCGAAACTCCATATCCATCATCCCCTTATCTTGGGTTTGAAAGGATAGGCAACGACGGGCATTCATAGTCCCATCGCCTATTAGGCAAGACGTTGGACAGGCATCCAGACAGCGACGACAGTCCCCACATCCATAGTCTACTTCATGATCAGGTTCTATCTCTAGATTAGTGATAAGCTCACCGAGATACATGTAGGAGCCGTATTCTTTTGAAATCACTAGTCCATTCTTTCCGATAAAGCCTATTCCAGCTCGCTTGGCCACTGCTGTATCGACCAAGGCCCCAGTGTCCACCATACCTCTATATTCGAAGTTTTCCGTCAGTTTTTCAATGACTTCTGCCAAACGTTTTAGTTTATCCTGCAAAACATAGTGATAATCTAGACCCCATGAATTTGGAGTGATTTTACCCCGCTTAAATTCTGTTTTTTGAGGTTGTTGCGGCAACTTATGCGGATAAGCAACTGCAATGGAAATAATGGTTTTAGCTGATTCCAAGGTTAACTTAGGATAAATACGTTCTTCAATATTTTTATGTTCAAACCCTGTTGTTCGCCCTTCTTCGACACCAAGTCGAAGGGATTTCTCCAGATAGGCAAAATCATCGGCGGTTGTAAAACCAATTTTTGAAATGCCAATTTCCTTGGCCATCTTTTGTATTTCTAACTTGATATCCATAGTCTTATCATAATGAAAATATAGTCCAAGGGCAAGTATTTTCCACCATCTTCATTTAGAGACAAGCCTAAACCTTTTTGTTACAATGTTTTTATGACAAGACTTGTAATAATGAGTGATTTACATATTGATATAGATCACTTTGAAACATATGAAATTGACACTCTTTTAAATTGCCTAAGAAATCAAAATGTTAGCCATCTCCATATCACTGGTGATATTTTTAACCATTATTTTATCGACACAAAACCTTTTCTACGAAATCTTTCTAAGGCGGTCAAGGTCACCTATAATTTAGACAATCATGATATGCTTGATTTAGAAGATGACCTTATTGATAATCTTGATTTTCAGGTGATAAATTTAGGTAGTAAAACATTATTGGCTTTTCACGGGTGGTATGATTATTCCTATTCAGATGAAAAGTTGGATAAGATTCTTAAATGTAAGAAACAACTTTGGTTCGACCGACGACTTAAACGATTGGGGACTGATCTGGAAGTCTGTCAAACTAGTCTTAAAAGGCTAGATAATGTCTTAAGTGAGTTAGACACCAGTAACCTTATAGTTGCCCTGCATTTTGTTTCCCACAGTCGCTTTACCATGACTCACGAACGATTTAAACCATTTAATACCTATTTAGGAACTGAACAATTCCATAAAATCTTCGTCAAGCATGGAGTCAAAGATGTTGTTTTTGGTCATGCCCACCGCAGTTATGGGACGGTAAGTCTTGATGACGTAACCTATCACTCGCGTCCTCTTGGATATCGACAAGAATGGGATTTAACCATCGACCTTGTTTCCAATCACCCCGAACTCAATCCTACTGGAACATGGAACCTATCCAAGCATTACAACCTGGTCAAGAAACGGTAAGAGTTTTTAGATTACGAAAAAAAGGAACTAGCAAATGAGTTCCTTTCATCTATGACATTATTCGATTTATAGAACGGCTCTCATGAGAGTCGTTTTTTTTAGTCGATGAAAAATCCCTGCTTTTGAAGATCATTCAAAGTATTCGCACGATTGGCAACGGATTTATCCATAGTCTTTGCAATCTGAGTCGTAAATTCATCAACCCTATTATTGAGATCGCGAAGGTCATAATACTCATGAACTTCAGCATCGTAATCTTTTAGCTCCTCCAAGGGATTTTCTAAATCCTGATAATAATTTTCCATATGGATGACGTGACGGGGTAAACGAGGTTTAAGCTGCGGTTCTTGATCTGGCCAACCAACTGCTAATCCTACTGCTGGATAGACATACTTTGGAAGTTTGAGAAGCTCTGAAAGTTTAGCGTTATCATTCAGGATACTGCCCAAATAAACTGTTCCCATGCCTAAACTCTCAGCAGCTACTACCATGTTTTGAGCAGCAATCATTGCATCCGAGAACGCTGAAATAAAGCGTTCAGGACTACCTTGTACCAAAGCCTTGGCTCCCTTAGCTTCTGCAATCAAGGTATTACGTCTTTGGTCTACAACAAATACAAAGAGGTGCCCAGCATTAGGAATATAGGGTTGGTTGGCAATTTCTGCAATTTGTTCCTTCAATTTTTCATCAGTAATACTGATAATCGAATAAGCCTGTCTAAAATTACTTGTTGGTGCATGTCTGGCAACATCAACCAGGAGGTTAACCTCTTCTTGTGCCAAAGCCACAGGTTTAAACTGACGAATACTGCGGTGATTGAGTTGTGTCTTAATAGTTTCGTTCATGACCTTCTCCTTAACTTATGATTAGTTCCTTTCATTATAAACAAGACATCTAATGAATTCAAGATGTGATAAGAAAAGCCAAAGACCATTGTCTCTGACTTTATATCTTAAATAGCGTCTTTATCCTTACCAAGGGCACGTTGAATAGCTTTGACTATTTCAACCAAAACCACAATCAAGAATGAACCTACAATAACCGCAAGCCATTGTGTAAAACTTAGATGTGACACATGGAAGAGATTATTAAACCCAGGAACCACGATAGTTGCCATCAAGAGGATGAAGGCAACTGGAATTGCCCAGTTAAATGTCTTGTTTCTAAAGAGACCAACTTTAAAGACTGATTGATAAACAGACTTAACGTTAAAGGCATGAAGCAACTGAATTAATCCAAGTGTTGCATAGGCCATTGTAAGGGCATCTGCATGAATTTCTACTTGTGTATGATGTTCTGGGAAAACAAGACCCCAACCATATACTGCAAGAACCAGGATAGTTTGGAAAACACCTTGATACATGATAGCACCAAAGACCCCACCATCAAAGAAGTTTGATTGACGTCCACGAGGTTTGTGAGTCATAATACCTGGTTCAGCTGGCTCAACACCAAGAGCGATGGCTGGAAGGGTATCCGTTACTAAGTTAATCCAGAGAAGGTGCACTGGTTGAAGCACATCCCATCCAAATAATGTAGCAAAGAAGATAATAAAGACTTCGGCCATGTTAGCTGACAAGAGGTACTGGATTGATTTTTGAATATTGGAGAAGACCTTTCGACCTTCTTCTACAGCAACGATAATTGTCGCAAAGTTATCATCGGCAAGAACCATATCAGAAGCTCCCTTAGAAACCTCTGTACCTGTAATCCCCA
The DNA here is from genome assembly GCA_003521145.1 of Streptococcus sp. Lineage (GTDB taxonomy): Bacteria > Bacillota > Bacilli > Lactobacillales > Streptococcaceae > Streptococcus. The sequence goes on from DOTL01000082.1 coordinate 6,596, forward strand.
TACCGGTACCAATATCAGCTGTCTTAAGTGATGGCGCATCATTGACCCCGTCACCTGTCATAGCAACAACCTTGCCCTCATTTTGCCAAGCCTTAACGATACGAACCTTGTGTTCAGGAGACACACGCGCATAAACTGAGTACTGTTTGAAGACTTTCTGGAATTCCTCATCAGAAAGCTCATTAAGCTCAGCCCCAGTAATGACACGATCTTCCGTATCATTTGGATCAATGATACCGAGACGCTTAGCGATTGCTTCCGCTGTATCTTGGTGGTCACCTGTAATCATAATTGGACGGATTCCCGCCTCTTTAGCGACACGGACAGCTTCTGCTGCTTCAGGACGTTCTGGGTCAATCATACCTACCAAACCTGAGAAAATCAAATCGGACTCAACAACTTCAGATTCCAAAGTAGGAATTTCACTCGTTGTCTTATAAGCCATCATCAAGACACGAAGGGCCTGTTTTGCTAAGTCTTTGTTGACAGCAAGGATAGCTTGTTTGTCTTCATCCGTAATTGGGCGAACTTCCCCATTGATTTCAATTCGAGTAACACGCTTGATCAATTGGTCAGGTGCACCCTTGACGGCTACAAAGTAAGAACCATCTGGTTCCTTATGGATAGTAGACATGAGCTTACGGTCAGAGTCAAATGGCAACTCTGCCACACGAGGCTCTGATTTCAAGACTTCACGAACATCAAAATTGTGATCTAAACCAAACTGTACAAGTGCTGTTTCTGTTGGGTCTCCGATTAATTTACCATCTGGATCCACCTTTGTATCATTAGCAAAGGTCATAATACGAAGGGTCGTATTGTCAGCACCAAGTTCTGTATCAGCATTTTGCAATTGACCGTTTGTATAGACTTTTTCAACAGTCATCTGGTTCATCGTTAAGGTACCAGTCTTATCAGATGCGATAATTTCAGTTGAACCTAGGGTTTCAACTGCTGGCAATTTACGAACAATCGCATTGCGTTTGGCAAGAGTCGTTGTTCCAAGTGACAAGAGAATCGTTACAATGGCAGGCAATCCTTCAGGAATAGCTGCAACGGCAAGAGCAACTGCAACCATCAAACCTTCAAGGGGCTGTTCGCCACGAATAAATACACTAACCAAGAATGTCACCAAGGCAATCGCGACAATAAGATAGGTCAAGGTCTTAGACAATTGCTCCAAGCTTTGTTTCAATGGCGTTTGAGATTCGTCCGCATTAGCTAGCATATCGGCAATCTTACCGACCTCTGTATACATACCAGTATTTGTTACAACCCCTGTACCTCGACCGTAAGTAACGTTAGAGTTTTGATAACCCATATTCACACGGTCACCGATACCCGCCTCTGCTTCAACTATCTCGGTAACATCCTTTTCAACCGGAACGGATTCACCTGTTAGGGCTGCTTCTTCAATCTTAAGTGAGGCAGCTTCAAGCAAACGCATATCCGCAGGAACAACATCACCTGCTTCAAGCAAGACGATGTCTCCAGGAACCAATTCACGTGAATCAATTTCAACGACATGGCCATCACGACGCACACGAGCCATAGGACTAGACATGTTTTTGAGGGCTTCAATAGCCGCTTCTGCTTGTCCTTCTTGATAAACACCAAAGACTGCATTCAAAACAACAACGGCTAAAATAATGCAGGCATCGGTCAGACCATGCATACCTTCTGTAATAACAGAAAGGGCGGCTGCGACAAGCAAGATGATAATCATCAAATCTTTAAACTGATCGATGAATTTTGACAAAAAGTTGCGTTTTTCACCTTCATCCAACTCGTTATATCCATATGCATCCAATCGTTCCTTGGCTTGTGCAGTAGACAAACCATCAATGGAAGTGTCCAAGCTTTTTAGGACTTCTTCCTCTCCTTGTGTATAAAACAAGGCTTTATTTTGTTCTTTCGACAAAATAATCTCCTCCTTCTCTATAGGGAAAATGGCTAACAAGACTCTTTTTATATAAAAATCATACAAAAAGAGACTTGTTTAATAAAAACAAGTCTCGCTGTTTAAGAATATGCCGGAAATTTGAAATTTCGTAATGACGACATAATCGCAACCATTAATCAAATCTCATGATTACAGTAGCCTGCTACTCACTCATTTGTATTTTACATTTTATCATAAATTATTCTTTATTCAAGCAAAATGATTCTATTTTTTCAAAAATCAAAACCAAGAAACCTCTAATTCATAATCAGCAAAAACGTCTTCTGTTTCTGGATGTTTTAATTGATAATGAATATCAACTGTCTGTCCATTGGGGTCATGTGCAAATAAACTAGTGTCTATCAGAAAATGCTGGGTACCAAGCGGTGTCGGAATGTGAACCAAGGCAGGTACCTTAGCAGAAAAACGCATAATAGATTTAGGATTAGAAAAGCGTGTCATCACTAGCTCATCCCGATTCAACTTAATAACCACTTTTTCTTCCTTGGAATTATGGTGAACAAGGTAGGTGTAATCTCCTTTCTCCATAACCTCACAAGTATGGATTTCTTCGATAATTTCCGTTTGATCACCTACTTTAATTTTGTTTTTTATCTTTATTTCCATTAATTACTCCTTTTCTTTCTATACTTATTTTTCCAATTCTAATGCGATACTGACAGCAATCTCGAAGAAAGTCATAGCATCTGCTTTTCTTTCTTCGCGTCTAGCATCCCACTCATGATTATGATGATCAACATGATCAGCCGTGTAGAAAAATTGATAAACCTTGGCTTGTCTATATTGGGCCCAAGCCATGATAGCCGAAGCTTCCATATCTACAACCTTCGCTCCTGCTTCAAGTCTTCGTTTAACCTTAGCAGCTGTTTCACGATAGAAGGCATCTGTCGTCCAAGCTTTGGTCCGAATGTGCTCAATACCAGATTTGTTCAAAGCGTTCTCCATGGTTAAGAGCAAAGTTTCGTCATAAGCTATCTCATTACTTGCAGGAGCATAATGGTAACTTGTACCTTCATCACGTAGAGCTGAACTTGGTATAATAATTTTATCTGCTTGAATAGACTGATCTAGAACTCCGCAAGAGCCCAAAACGATAAAGTTGTTAAAGCCTCTCGCTTTGAGTTCTTCTAAGAAACCCACAACCATTGGAGCTCCAATAGTAGCCATAGCAACTGCAAGCTTAAGTCCATCTACTTCATAGATATACCATGGAAATTTGCCATTTAGGTTGGTTAGATAACCACCTTCATAGACTCCGTCTATCTGCTTTACTCTTTCAAGGATTTCTCCATTAAAAGATAGAATAATAGTATCACAGATTTCTCCACTACTAAGAAGGCTTCGATCAGTTGGCTCTATCACAGCAGACACATTTTCAAATTCTTCTAATAACATTAGTCATCCTTTCTATTTCAAGTAAACCACCTGGGTTTGTTTAACAAAGCCAATCTTTTCATACAAATGTTTGGCACCTATATTGTTATCTTCCACTGCAATTTGGAAAGACTTGTCATTATGCACAATGAGTTGATTGACGACTGTTTTTGCTAGATAGCTTCCATAACCTTGGCCACGATAGGCTTCTGCTATAGCAAGTCCATAGAGGTAGTTGTTATTTCCAGATAAATCGACCGTACAAACTCCAATGACCTGAGTTTCTTTGAGGAGGATGTAAAGTAGGCCATCGGAATCCTTCAAGGCCTCTGTAATGTATCTGCGACTTACTTCGAGTGTTTCCTCTGGATCAGAAAAGGCTTGGTGATGGAGTTGGGCAATTTCATCTAGGTAAGAAAGTTCAGCTAAGACCATCTTGACATCTGAACGGGACCCCAAAACATATGGTGTCCTATCTCTCCCTAGCCAGGTTTCCGTCTCTTCATCCTCAATCAAACCCCAATGACTTGCCAAATCAGGATGACCATCTAGAAAAACACGCTCCGTCTGAAAGGTCACTGAGCGAATAGGGTAGGATGCCAATTCTTTTTCAAAGCTTCTATACATCGCACGCGCAATATTCTCACGACGATGACTGGGGGCCACTAGGATGCTCACTTCAACGTCCTCATCATCCGCATAAACCGTTAATAAGCCAAGCAACTCTCCCTCTTGATAATAGAGGAAAAAGGCCGGCATATTGGGATCAAAATTAAGCATATTGGAGAGATAGGGTTCTCGAAAGGTTTGATCATAGGCTTGGCAGCTAACAATCAATACTTTTACTGCCTTCCGTTCTTTCTCCGTCAATTGGTTGGTAGCTCTAATCACTTTATCTCTCCTTTATTTGTCTGACCTTATTTTACCAATTAAAAAGCATTTGAGCAATTCTTACCTAGTCTACTTATTCAAAGAGACATTAACACTTTTCTTAGGAAGAACTATGACAAAGCGCCTAAATTTTAGTAAAATAGAAGGGAAACTAACTAAACGAAACAGGTAATTATTATGTCTATTAAACTTATTGCAGTTGATATTGATGGAACTCTTTTAAATAGCCAACGTCAAGTTACACCGGAAGTCTTTCAAGCGATTCAAGATGCCAAGGCTGCTGGTGTAAAGGTTGTTATCGCGACTGGTCGTCCTATTCCTGGGGTGCTTCCTCTTATTGAAGAACTTAACCTCAACCAAGACGGAGATTATGTTATCACCTTCAATGGTGGGCTTGTCCAAGAAACTTCTACTGGTAATGAATTAATTCGTGAGACACTCTCATACGAAGACTACCTTGACATTGAGGTTTTGGCTAACAAGCTTGATGTTCATTCTCACGCTATTACTAAAGATGGTATCTACACAAGTAATCGCAACATTGGCCGCTACACGGTTCATGAGTCTACACTTGTTCATATGCCGATTTATTATCGTACACCTGAAGAGGTGGCTGACAAGGAATTTGTTAAGGCCATGTATATCGATGAACCTGAAATTCTTGATGCAGCTATTGCCAAACTTCCACAGGAATTTTATGACCGCTTTACTATTGTAAAATCAACACCATTTTACCTAGAAATTCTCAAGAAAACAGCCAACAAAGGAATTGCTGTAACCCATCTTGCTGAGAAACTCGGTCTTTCTAAAGAAGAGACAATGGCTATCGGTGATGAAGAAAATGACCGTGCTATGCTTGAAGTCGTTGGCTCTCCTGTTGTTATGGAAAATGGTAATCCAGAAATGAAAAAAATTGCGAAACACATCACAAAATCAAATGATGAATCTGGTGTCGCTTACGCTATTAGAAAGTGGGTTCTAGAATAATATGTATACCTATAAAACTGGACTCAGTACTTCTGAGCATGACCGTTTTGTTATAGATAGTCCTCAAACAAACTTATTACAGAGTAGTTCATGGGCTAAAATCAAGGATAGCTGGGGAAATGACCGCCTAGGTTTCTATCAAGATGGTAATCTCGTTGCTGTCGCTAGCGTCCTTATTCAGCCACTCCCTCTTGGCTTTTCTATGATTTATATCCCTCGTGGACCTATTATGGACTATCAAGATAAAGACTTGCTTGCCTTTGTTATGGCTTCACTTAAAAAATATGCCAAAACAAAGCGTGCTCTCTTTGTGAAATTTGACCCAAGCCTTTTTGTGACAAAGAACCGGATTTCACAAAAAGCTGAAATCCGTAAAGAGGCCATGGCGATTGCCAAAGACATCCAGGCTCTCGGCATTGAATGGACAGGCCTCACTGAAGATATGGCTGAAAATATCCAACCTCGCTTCCAAGCTAATATTCATAAGGAAGATTTCACCGAAGAACAACTCTCTAAGAGCACCAAGCAGGCTATTCGTACTGCTCGAAACAAGGGGATTTCAGTCCAATTTGGTGGCACCGAGCTTCTTGAACAATTCGCTTCTCTGATGAAGAAGACAGAAGCCCGTAAAAACATCCACCTTCGTGGCATTGATTATTATGAAAAGTTGTTGACTACTTACCCAGAATCATCTTACATTACACTCTCAACTCTTGATTTACCTGCCCGTCTCAAAGACCTCAATAAGCAACTCGAAAAGAACCTTGCAGATGCGGCCAAGTTCACTGAAAAAACTAAACCAGGAAAAATAGAGAACAATAAGCAAGAGCACAAAAGACTTAAAGAAGAGATTGACTTCCTTCAAGAAAAGGTTGATTCTGGAAATAAGACGGTCCCACTCTCTGGCACATTAGTTCTTGAATTTGGCAAGACGTCTGAAAATATCTATGCAGGAATGGATGAAGACTACCGCCATTATCAACCAGCTATCCTGACCTGGTATGAAACAGCTAATCACGCCTTTGAGCGTGGTGCTGAGTGGCAAAACATGGGGGGAATTGAAAATTCACTAGATGGTGGTTTGTATAATTTCAAGTCTAAATTTAACCCACGTATTGAACAATTCATTGGGGAATTCAACCTTCCAGTTAGCCCTCTTTACGGACTAGCCAATTTTGCCTATAAACTCCATAAGAAATTACGGAGCAAACATTAATAATATATAAAATGAGACTCCATCTTGGAAGTCTCATTTTTAAATAAATAATAGGTGAGGAATACTGTCAAGCAAAGAAATCCGATTTTGCACCCAAAGGATGGGTGCAAAAAAAATTGAAATTCCCATCAAAACATAGATTTGGATGATAATCTTTTTCTTTCGTTCTTTGGCAATTGATTTTGTTTCTCGAAAATCGGCCACATAACTTTGATACAGCTTAGTATGATATAACCATTTCTCAAAACGTTTAGAACTTCTAGCAAAGCAAGCAATGGCTAAAAGTAGAAAAGGTGTTATGGGTAAGACAGGAAGAGGAATTCCAAGAATTCCCAAACCGAGCGAGACAAACCCTAACGAGAGATAAATTACTTTCATAAATACTTTCCTTTTAAAAAGCTGCACTAAAGGCATTAGTGCAGCTCTTCTGCTATGTTTTAAATGTCTGTCAGTGGTGTCGCTGTGTCTGGTGAGGTATCATAAACCTTGAAGTCAGTTCCAACACCAAAGTCAGCACGTGCCAGCTGATTTTCCATCGTCATGTGGGCCAACTCCTTGATATTATTTTCTTTAGAAAGGTGACCCAAGTAGATCTTTTTAGTTTTGTTACCGATGGTACGTATCATAGCATCCGCTCCATCCTCATTACACAAGTGACCTTGATCAGAGAGGATACGTTGCTTAGTTGACCAAGGATATGAACCTGCCCTGAGGATTTCAATATCATGGTTGGACTCAATCAGATAGCCATCAGCATTCTCAATAATACCTGCCATACAATCAGAAACATAACCCGTATCCGTCAGCATGACAAAACTTTTTCCATCCTTCATAAAGCGATAGAACTGTGGATCAATAGCATCGTGACTAACTCCAAAAGACTCAATATCAATGTCTCCAAAGGTCAGAAGCTTGTCTCGAGAAAAAACATGTTTCTGGCTATTATCAATCTTGCCAAGCATATTTTTACTATCCATAATTTGCCAGGTTTTCTCATTGGCGTAGATATCCACGCCATATTTACGAGCTAAAACACCTACACCGTGGATGTGATCCTTGTGTTCATGCGTTACTAAGATAGAATCCAGATCACTCGGACTACGATCAATCTCAGCCAGCAAACTTGTGATTTTCTTACCAGACAAACCAGCATCTACAAGAATCTTCTTCTCTGGAGTCTCCAAGTAAAAGGAATTACCAGTTGACCCTGAGGCCAAAATACTATATTTAAACCCTAAACCTGAGGTCATTTTCACTACATCTCCCATTCATCAACCGTTATAGCATCCTTGTCATATGGAAGCACAATTGTAAAAGTTGAACCCTTACCATACTCACTCTTAGCCCAAATAAAGCCCTTATGCTGTTTAATAATTTCTTTTGCAATGGACAACCCTAGACCAGTTCCACCCTGGGCACGACTTCTGGCCTTATCAACACGGTAAAAACGGTCGAAAATCAACGGCAAATCCTTCTTAGGAATACCTAAACCTTGGTCAGAAATAGAAATGATCAACTGTGAATCAGTTGTCTTCATAGACACTGTAATCCTACCACCATCAGGCGAATACTTGATAGCATTATTTAGAATATTATCCACCACCTGGGTCATCTTATCTGTATCAATATCCACCCAAATTGAGTTTACTGGGTAATCTCGAATGATTTCATAAGTTTTACCTGTATTGGTTTCTTGACTCTTAATCTGGTCAAAACGGTTCAAGATATAGGTCATGAAGGCCGTGAAATTAGTCATTTCAACGTTAAGTTGGGTACTCTTATTGTCAATACGAGACAGTGCCAAGAGGTCAGAAATCATTCGCATCATACGATTGGTCTCATCCAAAGAAACTTTGATAAAGTTAGGGGCAATCTCTTCATCGAGAGCTCCATCATCAAGTGCCTCCAGATAGGATTTTACAGAAGTCAAAGGTGTACGCAACTCATGACTAACGTTTGAGACGAAGAGTCGGCGTTCCCGCTCTTCTTTTTCCTGCTCAGTAGCATCATGAATAACGGCAACCAGACCTGAAATAAAACCAGATTCTTTACAAATAATAGCAAAGTTAACGCGTAGGGTCACAAACTCATCGTTGGCATCTCGACGTGATAAATGAATTTCAGGAGTCTTAGAGAGCAATTCACTATAAGTATAGGGATTTTCGCCATCTAATAAATCTAAAATAGACATCTGTGTCGCTGTTTCAAAATCTAGATTCAACAAACGCTGAGCTGTGCTGTTAATCATGGTAATTTGACCACGGCGATTTGTCGCAATAACTCCATCACTCATGTAAGAGAGGACTGATGATAAGCGGTTTTTTTCCTGGGCTAGATTTTCATGCGTCAAACGAAAGACGTCCGATAAATCATTCAAGCTGTCAGCTAGCTCTAAAAGCTCTGGATCACCCTTTAAGCGTAACTTCTCGTTATAGTTACCTGCCATTAAGGACTTGACTCTCTTTGTCAACTTTCGAATATTTTTGACTTGTCGATAATCACGATAAGCCAGAAAAATAAAGTAGAAAGCCACAAAAAGGAGCGTAAAGAGTAAGGCTAGTTCAAAGCTTGTCATATTTAAGCCAATACTAGTCATAATTCTTCATATAATAACCAACACCACGACGCGTCAAAATATATTCAGGACGACTAGGTGTGTCTTCAATTTTTTCACGGAGACGACGAATGGTTACGTCAACCGTACGAACATCACCAAAATAGTCATAGCCCCAAACAGTTTCAAGCAAATGCTCACGCGTCATCACTTGTCCCATATGAATTGCCAAATGGAAAAGCAACTCAAATTCACGGTGTGTAAGCTCGACTTCATTTCCACGTTTTTTAGCAACAAATGCATCTGGAACAATAATCAACTCACCAATTGAAATCTCCTGCTTACCAGAGTTAGAGATTTCTTCTGCTGCTGTTTCAATAGTCTCTTTACGACGCAAGTGAGCTTTGATACGTGCCAATAATTCACGATTAGAAAATGGTTTCGTCACATAGTCATCTGCCCCAATTTCTAGCCCGATAACCTTATCAAACTCGCTATCCTTAGCTGAAAGCATGATAATTGGTGTATGACTTGTCTTTAGAATTTCCTTAGCAACTTCTAAACCGTCTAGTTCAGGCAACATCAAGTCTAGGATGACCAAGTCTGGCTTTTCAGCTTCAAACTGCTCCAAAGCTTCACGACCATCAAAGGCAGCAACCACTTCATAACCTTCTTTAGTTAGATTAAACTTGATGATATCCGAAATCGGTCTTTCATCATCAACAACTAGAATTTTTTTCATATAAACACCTCATCGGTTTTCTTAAATCATTGAATTTGTAAAGTAGAAAACTTTACGCATAAAACACATTATACCAAAAAATAGGTTAAGGACCAAGTTTCTACTATAGATATTAAGCTGATATACAAGCTTTCCTTGTTTTTTAAGATACCTTTGCTATGTGTAATCAGTTAAAAGACGAACATTATGATTGAATTTACAAACATTTTTGACATTTCCCTGTATCTATAGTAAAATACACTCTTATTATTACATATAATAATGTAAAATTTTAGGAGGCTCTTATGGCACTTATCGAATTTAAAAATGTCAATAAATACTACGGCGATTATCATGCACTTCGTGACATAAATCTAGAAATTGA
>DOTL01000005.1 GCA_003521145.1 Streptococcus sp.
ATAGGAATAAATCTCTTTCTAGTAATGTTTTGCAACTCTACTATAACGGATTTATTCCTTTTTGTGTTTACACAACTTATTTTACACTACCTTCATTAGTTTTCTATCTAACTTCAGTCATGATGAAAAGGAGAAAAATCTGGATACCTTAGCCTCAGACAATCTCAAAGAAGGTAAGAAGGACTTTGCAGGTTACTATCAAATTCCATCCCAAACCTTGATTGATAAAGAGTTGATTGAGATGGTCATTTATATCGATGAAAAGAAAACAGTCAAATCACAAGATATGAAAGAAGCTGCTAAAAAGTTGGATGCCAGGGACCTTCAAAATGGTGAATATAGTTTTTAACAATCTAATTTTGAAGATGGACCAAATAATTCAGTTAATTACAATTTTAAAGTAAAAGATGGGAAAGTCGTTTTTTATGAGGATGAGAATCTAGTACTAGAAGATGATGATTAAAGGTGAGGAGATGAAGGAAAGTTATAAATTCTATTTATTTGTTATTATCAAGAATCTTCCTTCTCACGAGCTTTTAAAAAGTGGATAGAAGAGATTATTTCAGAGTATCGTGAATAGATTCTTAACATCAGAAGTTTTCGTGAGATAATAGAGGATGATTGAAATAATCTTTCTTGAATAGAACACAAATAAGACATGTTTCTGACTAAAACATATTCATGTCTTTTTTTAGGTGTTATGATTTAATCATCTATTTTTCTTGATTATAAGCTAATAGATTTTATGAAATCATATAATCAGTTTGAATTTTTGATATAATAATTCTTAAAACTTAGGAGGTAACAGATGATACACAAACATGAAATTCCAATTTTAGAGTTTGATGATAGTCCTCAGGCTGTGATTATGCCAACACATGAGGACTTAGATTTGGACTTACCGGCTAGGTGTATCTACGCCTTTTTAGAAGAAGAAATCGAACGCTATGCGAACGCTGTTGAGGCTGATAAAGTTGGAGAGTTTGTCTCTGCCACCAAAACCTATCCCGTTTATGTGATGACTTACAACGGGAAGGAAATTTGCTTGGCTCAGGCTCCAGTTGGCTCAGCTGCAGCTGCACAATTTATGGATTGGCTAATTGGTTATGGCGTAAAGCAAATTATATCAACTGGAACTTGTGGCGTCTTGGTAGACATGGCAGAGAATGTTTTTTTGATTCCGACGAGAGCTTTGCGAGATGAAGGTGCAAGTTACCACTATGTTGCGCCATCCCGCTATATAGACATGAATGAAAAAGCTCTTGGAACCATTGAGAAAACTTTAAAGCAAAAGAAAATCCCCTATAAAGAGGTCATGACCTGGTCGACAGATGGCTTTTATAGAGAAACACCAGATAAGATTTCCTATCGCATTGAAGAGGGCTGTAGTGTTGTAGAGATGGAATGTTCTGCACTTGCAGCAGTTGCTCAACTTCGAGGAGCTATTTGGGGATTACTACTCTTTACGGCAGATTCCCTTGCAGATATTGACAATTACGATCAACGAGATTGGGGCTCAGAGGCTTTTGATAAGGCTTTAGAGCTTTGTCTGGATATCATTGTCCAGATGTAATCCTAATTCAATAGAAAAAAGAGCATGACTATATAATCGTGCTCTTTTTAGATGTAAGTTATTATTTCAAAATATCCCAAAGTTCTTGGGTAGTCTCAGCTACAAAATCTGGATTTTCAGTTAATAAGGTTTCGTTAGCCCCGAATCCCCAGGTAACCGCTATTGTTTTGATGCCAACTGTTTTTCCACCAATCAAATCAAACTTGGTATCACCAACAATGACGGACTGATCTTTAGGAGCCTGATTTTCAGTAATAGCATGCTGCAAGATATCAGCCTTATGAAAAGCAGTAGGGGTAGAGCCATAAATACCTTCAAAATATTCAGTAATCCCAAGGTGTTGGCACATTTCTAGGGCAATGGGTTCATTTTTTGAAGTTGTGATAAAGATTTTCTTGTAAGGGTCTTTACTAAGTTGTTCAAGAACTTCCTTAATGCCATCATAGAGGTGAGCTTCCAATTGTCCTTTGGTCTCATAATAGTCACGATAAATCTTGACAGCTTTGGCAGCATCTTCTTCACTAACCTCTTCTTTAAAGGTTACCTCGAGAGGTGGTCCCATAAAGGTACGAATTTTCTGATCAGTAGGAACAGGAAGGCCTAGTCTTTCAAAAGTTTGAACAAAACCATTGTGAATACCCTCAGAACTATCAACGAGGGTACCATCTAGGTCGAAAAAAATATGTGTGAGTGTCATAGAATTCTCCAATATATTCTCTTTGGTTTATTATATCATGATAAAAACGATTAAAGTGGTTAGAGCTATTTATTATTTTATGAATATAAATGATATACTAGCTTCTTTTGAAAAGGTTGTCAATGTTGTTTAAAGTTTTTTTAAGTTATTTTTTAATGAGTTTTCAGTGTGTTTTAATACCTATCTCACCTAAAAAGTACTAGTTAGGGACGTTTAAATTCGTATCTTTAATCTAGAAAAAACATTTCAGACTCAGAAAATCATTTGCCAGTCACTAAAAACTTGAAATACTGGATAGGGCCTCCCTCGTAAAAGATCAACTGATGAATTTTTCATAGACTTATTATAGCAAGATTGTAATTGTGAAACAATGTTAAAAAGCCATCCTAGGATGACTTTTGCATATTTTTTAGATAGCGGCTAAGTATTTGTGTCATATGATTGTAACCCGCCGCGATCATTGGAATTTGTAAGTAAATATAAGGTAGGGTGTACTGGCTCTTAGTCTCTGATATGAGGTGAAAGAGGATGCCACCGAAAAGATAGAGGAAGGCATAGAGGCCCAGTGTGGCTCCATCTCCCATTCGTTTATAAGTGAAAGCATAGTAGAACGCACCACCAAGATATAGGACTAGGAGATAGCCTTGCATATAGGTCACAAAAAAGAGATGCAGGGTCCCATCGTGATAGATAGAGGTCGCAAACCTATTCCACAAAGGCTGAAACTTGTCTTTACTTGGGCCGTTCCAGATGGACTGGAAGCTTCCCTCTGTCCAGGAGCTGATAAACTTGGTACTGAAAAACCAACTGGCCTCATCAGGATGTGCTAGGAGGTATTGAACACGCTTATCAAAAAGATGATTGGCGCTTTTTTCAATCTTTTCGATATTGCCTTTTTTCTTGGCGTAAATATCACGGACATAGCCGGTATACCATCCTGGCATGCGTTTAGAATCAGGTTTGTCCTGTAAGCCCATGGCCAGCCAAGCAATCTGAGGGGTACCAGAGATTTTTTGATGAGTGGTAATCACATAGAAACTGGTCGTCGCCTTATGCAAGCTCATAGGAAAGGCAAAGAAAGCCAAGACCAAAAGCAAATAACGATACCGTTTCTCTCTAAGAGTCATGAGTATTAGAATACCAGATAGGGCAATAATGAGAATAATATTATTGCTCCTTACCCAGTAAGCCAAAGATAGCATGAGCACCGAAAGAATCGCATTCCTATCCCTACCACGCCTTACGTAACGTAGGAAGAAGAGAATAGCAAAACTAGAAAAGAACAACCCATACATAAGTCCGTAGGCGAACATAATGTTAAAGACTAGAGGCAAAAAACCGAAGCTCATGATGACAGCCAAACGACTAACTAAAGGTCTCGTAAACAGTTCATCCGTGATTTTCCATGTAGCATAGTTCATACCAATGACCATGCCAAGATTCAATACATAGAAAACCGAGATGACCGGCAAAGGAATCAGATGGAGAATCAAGCGTTCAAAACTAAGCAATCCCAACTGATGAGGATAGCGGTAGAAGTAGGCTCCTGGTTTAATCAAGGAGAAGTTGCCAGCATTGAACTGGACTGCCCCTTTAAAGACAGTACCTGCATCATCTCGACCAGCAAAACTAGTCAGAAAAATCAAAAGTAGGCCAAAACTCACAAAGCAAACGGAAAAAAAGATGAAAATCTGCTTTGTTGTCAGTTCCTTTAAGATTTTGCGCCAGAGAAGTGTCAAAAGCAGGATGCCCCCACCTGAAACATAAACATACCAAGGAACGCTACTAATCTCTGCCCACTCAAAGTATCCCGTCATCATAGTCGTGCGAATGAGTAAAGCAGTCACAAATAATAGTCCGAAGACTAAGAGCCCCACGTAGCGACCTAACCATTCTAAAACAGAATTCGTATATGACATAAGAGCCGTCATGCTGAAAGTCTCCTTTAATATAGGTAATTACCCTTATAGTTTAACACAGTCATCGGAAAAATGTAATGAAAACTTGAGGAAAATCTCATTCATCACTGAAAAGAAATTGCTCTAATGACGACATCGAAAAAACTCTCTTGTTTCAAAAACGAGAGAGTTTGATTTTGTAATAGAGATTACTTCATCCGCATGCTATCGATTTTTTCTTCAGTCGGTGTGACACGTAAGGTCTTTTGTCCCGTATAAGTTACAAATCCAGGCTTACCAGCCGTAGGTTTGTTAAGTTTCTTAACATCAATCATATCCACTTGAACCAAGTTTGATAGACGAGCCTTAGAATAGTAGGCTGCCAATTCAGCCGCATCGGTCTTGACCTCGTCAGTTGGGTTAAGGTTGTCCTTGATGACCACGTGACTACCAGGAATATCCTTGGCGTGGAACCAGAGCTCACCCTTTTTAGCCATCTTGAAGGTCAACTCTTCATTTTGCAGGTTGTTACGACCAACCATGATAATGGTCTTGCCATCAGAAGCTAGATACTGTTCAGGTTTCTTACGTTTGTGGCGTTTGTCAGTTGAACGACGCTTCATGAACCCAGCTTGAACAAGCTCCTCACGAATATCTCCGATTTCATCCATGTTAGCTTGAGAAAGACTGAATTCAACACTTTCTAAATAATCAATGGTCTGTTTGGTTTCCTCAATCAAACCAGTCAAGTGCTTAACAGCCTCCTTGAGCTTCTGGTATTTCTTGAAGTAACGCTGAGCATTCTGGTTAGGCGTTAGAGCCACATTTAGAGGAATGGTAATCTTTTCGCCAGTGTAGTAGTTGTCTAGTTCTACACTATCCTGGTCATTTGGCACCATGCTCAGAAAGGTTGTTAAAAGTTCACCTTTTTGACGGAACTCCTCAGCATTTTCAGTAGCAGCAAGCTCTTTTTCTTGTTTAACAAGTTTCTTCTTGTTTTTTTCCAGTTCATTTTGCACACGATGAATCAAATCACTAGCCTGTTGAGCCACGCGGTCACGCGCCGCCTTGTCCAAGTAGTAGTAGTCCAAAAGCTCTGACAAGGTCTCAAACTCAGGTTGGTCCTGACTATCTGAGAATCTTACAGCTGAAAATGCCTTAGTCGTAAGATTAGGTTCGACCTCACGATTAAAGAAGTCACGAAAATTCTTGAGTTTATCAGTCTCTAATAAAGCTGATAATTCATTAGCCGTATCACGCCCCAACCCTTGGAAGAGTTTTTGAAGGTTTTTAGCTGACAAATCCTCCGTCTGTAAGAGTTCAAAGAGATTTTCTTCTGAAATATCGAAAGGATTCCTAGCATCTGTCTTTGGCGGAGCAATGTAGGTAGAGCCAGGCAAAATAGTTCGGTAACTATTTTGCGAGAAACCAACGTGCTTGATAGACTCTATGATTTTGTTCTCGTTCTTGTCAATTAGTATAATGTTGGAGTGTTTCCCCATAATTTCCATGACAAGAGTCACCTTGACGCTGTCACCGATTTCGTTTTTGTTAGACACAAAAATCTCAAGGACACGGTCATTTTCCAGCTGCTGGATATCCTCGATAACCGCTCCCTGAAGGTATTTCCGCATAATCATGGTATAGGTGTTTGGATTCTGCGGATTTGGCAAGTCAGCCTTGGTCGTCTGAATACGTCCAAAGACAGGGTGAGCCGAAAGCAGAAGCTTGTAATTCTGACGATTGTTACGAATGGTCAGGACCAACTCACGTTCAAAAGGCTGATTAACTTTCTGGATACGCCCGTAAAGTACCTGCTCACGTAACTCAGCCGTCATATGATGAAGAAAAAAGCCGTCAAAAGACATGGTGTATTTCCTTTCTTGTTATTGATAATAATTGTTTTATTTTAAAAATAAAATTTTCTGTGGGACTTTCCTTAGGGGTTGGCGGACGTCAGCGAACTTTTACAAAGTTCCATGACTAATTTTTGAGCCTAGCGTCTCAAAAATTCCGAGCGCCTGAAACTAAAAGGTTTCAGGCGCTTTTAACACGGCGTAAAGTCTCGGTTAATTGCTCGCTCTGCTTGCAAAAAAGATATTTCAAAAACTTGCAGAGTTTATTAGCTTTGTTTGTTTTTTATAAATAATTTGCATACGTTATGAACGTAAATACTGCCCAACTATTATAGCACAAAGAGAGTAAAAATGCTTTGGATAGGTAGTTGGAATTGAGTTTGTTATTATTAAGGACTATTCTTTATTACAAAAATTGTTCCGCTAAAACAGTTAAAAGTTATGGCTTTTATTATCATGAATACCTTTGAATTTATATCTGACTTGTGGTAGCATTTAATATGCTGAGAGTTAAAGGAGCATTAAATGAACGATATAAAAAAGATATGCAATGCGACTAATTTGAAATACCTAGCCATTGTACTCATGTTCTTGGATCATATCCATGAGATGTTTGCGGATATGGGAGCACCGACGTGGTTGACTATGTTAGGGCGTTTAGTTTTTCCTATCTTCCTCTTTCTAGTCGCAGATAGTTTCCATTATACTCATGACCGAATGGCCTACCTTAGACGTCTCCTTTACATGAGTTGGTTCATGACCATTGGCAACACCATCATTGGTAGTCTCTTTCATAATGGTGATATTGGTTTGATGAACAATGCTTTTTCAACTTTCTTTATTACTGGGATTTTTATTTGCTCTTGGGACTTGTTGGCTAAGGGGCTTCGCGATAAATCATACAAGGAGTTGATTCAAGGGATTGGTGTTTTTCTCTTGCCAATTCTTTCATCTATTCCAGTTGTAGTCTGTAGTCTTGGCAGGTATAAATGAAACACCATATGCAAACCCACTTGTTGTGCAAATTGTTGCCTTTATCTTGTCACTTGTGCCAAGTATTATCATGGTTGAAGGTGGCTTTGTGATGGTTATTCTTGGTTTGCTATTCTATATTTTCCGTACCAATCGCATGGCTCAAATCATTGTCTTAGCTGTTATTTCAGTGATTGCTCATCTCTTTGATCCGACAGGTGTGCAGTGGATGATGGTCTTTGCTGCGATTCCTATGTATTTCTATAATGGTGAGCGTGGTAGTGGTAACAAGAATTTCTTTTATATTTTCTACCCAGCCCATATTTATCTCTTGTGGATCCTAGCAAGTTTGTTTAGATAAAATGACAAAGACAGTCCTTGTGCTGTCTTTTTTTGTGCTCAAAGTCCATTTTTATGGTTTGTTTCCTGCTTCTAAAACTGCTATAATTTAAAATGTAATAGAATCAAATGATAAGTAAATTGGAGGTATATCATGACAAAAGTAGCGGTAGTATTTGCGGACGGATTTGAAGAAATCGAAGCCTTGAGCCCAGTGGATGTCTTCCGCCGAGCAGGATTTGACTGTAGCATGCTTGGACTTGAAAGTGCGTCAGTGACTGGCTCACATGGGATTCAAGTCGCTATGGATGGTGTATTTGATGACGATTTTTCTGATTATGACTTGGTGGTTCTTCCTGGAGGCATGCCTGGTTCAACTAATCTACGCGACAACCAAGCCTTGATTACCTCACTTCAAAAGGCTGCAAAAGCTGGAAAATATGTTGCTGCTATTTGTGCAGCTCCAATTGTTCTCGAACGTGCTGGTCTTCTTGAAAGTCGCAAATTCACATGTTTCCCTGGTGTTGAAGAACAAATTGCATCTGGCGAGCATCAAACTGATTTGGTGGTCGTTGATGGCAATATTGTCACAAGTCGTGGTGCCGGAACAGCATTGGCATTTGCATATGCCTTGGTTGATCTGTTAGGTGGGGATGGTCAGCAGTTGGCACATACTATGGTTTACGACAGATTGTTCAAATAATGTTATTCTGTTGTTCAATAACTCTAACACCTCTTGTTAAGAATATTGACAATTTATTTTCCCCTTTGAGATGATAGAGAACGTATCAAACAGAGAGCCTAGTTATAGGCTGGAGAGACCTTAGCTTAAATTTATAAGCTTTGGTTTTTTCTTTTCTTCTTTGACATCCGTCTTGAAAACGGTTATAATAATCACAAAATAACCTTTAAATGAGTCCAGAGAGGCTTGAAAGGTCGAACAGAGTGAAACAGCAGGGTTCTCCTGTGATTTTTTGTGCGACCTTGCCATGTGGCGAGGTTTTTTTGATGACATTTTGTAGTTTAGAAAGGGTTGTCATGATTTTAGTTGAAGATTTAACCATTGTAAGTCAGCGTGAGATTGCACCTCGTATTTTCGAAATGGTGCTTAAGGGAGAGATGGTTGCGGATATGCAGGTTGGACAGTTCGTCCACCTCAAGGTGCCAGACCCAAGCAAGCTCCTTCGTCGTCCGATTTCCATTTCAGAGATTGACTACGACAAAAAAGAGGCAACTATTGTTTATCGTGTGGAGCGTGAGGGAACAGCTATTTTGTCTAAGATGGTAGCTGGTCAAACCATTGATACTATGGGCCCTCAGGGAAATGGTTTTGATATTTCTGTTGTCGATGCTGGGCAGAAAGCCCTCCTAGTTGGTGGAGGTATCGGTGTGCCACCTTTGGTTGAGACGGCTAAGCAGTTGAAGGCTAAGGGAGTGGAAGTTGTATCAGTTATTGGTTTTGCCAATAAGGATGCTGTCATCTTGGAGGACAAGCTCAGAGCTTGTGGTGAAGTCTACGTGACCACTGATGACAGTTCATACGGTATTAAGGGTTACGTTTCGACAGTTATTGATGGTTTCGACTGGACTCCAAACGCCGTTTACAGTTGCGGGGCTCCAGGCATGCTTAAATATGTCAATAGCAAGTTTGAAAACCATCCTCATGCCTATGTTTCTATGGAAGCTCGCATGGCTTGTGGTATGGGGGCTTGCTATGCCTGTGTGGTTCAAGTTAAAGGAGAATCGGATACCAAAAATCTTCGTGTTTGCGGAGAAGGGCCAGTCTTCCCTACCGGAAAAGTCATCGTCTAAGAGGTTACCATGTCAGAGATTAAATCAGAAAACCGTTTAGCTATCAGCCTTCCAGGGCTTGACTTGAAAAATCCTATTATCCCAGCCTCAGGTTGCTTTGGCTTCGGTCAAGAGTATGCCAAGTATTATGATTTGGACAAACTAGGTTCCATCATGATTAAGGCAACGACCGCCAACCCTCGCTTCGGAAATCCAACACCACGTGTGGCAGAGACACCATCAGGAATGCTTAATGCCATTGGCTTACAAAACCCTGGTGTTGATGCTGTCTTGTCTGAGAAACTCCCTTGGTTGCAGGAGCATTATCCTGAGCTTCCAATTATTGCCAATGTCGCTGGGTTTTCAAACGAAGAATATGCGGAAGTCTCTCACAAGATTTCCAAAGCTAGCAACGTCCAGGCAATCGAGCTTAATATCTCTTGTCCAAACGTGGACCATGCCAATAACGGCCTCCTCATCGGACAAGTCCCAGAGCTTGCCTATGCGGCAGTAAAAGCAAGTGTCTCTCACTCTGATGTGCCTGTATATGTCAAACTGACACCAAACGTGGCTGACATCACAAGTGTCGCCAAAGCAGTCGAAGATGCCGGTGCAACAGGTTTTACCATGATTAACACTTTGGTTGGAACACGCTATGACTTGGCTACTCGCAAACCTATCATTGCCAACGGTCAGGGGGGCATGTCAGGCCCCGCTGTCTTCCCTGTAGCCCTTAAGCTTATCCGCCAAGTTGCTCTAGCGTCAGACCTCCCAATCATCGGTATGGGTGGCGTTGACAGTGCCGAAGCGGCTATCGAAATGTTCATCGCTGGTGCCTCAGCCATCGGTGTCGGAACAGCCAACTTCGCAGATTACTATGCTTGCCCTAAAATCATTGACCGACTCCCTGAAGTCATGGACAAGTATGGCATCACAACTCTTGAGAACTTGCGTGAGGAAGTTCGAACAGACTTGTTGGGAAAATAATATAGTGCTAATAGGTATATTTGCCTAGGAAAAAGTATTTTCAAAGAACGTACTCATATTTCCTTTTGACATTCCCTAATAAAAGCGCTATAATAGAACAAATTGAACTAAACCTTTAATCGAGTCCAGAGAGGCGAGAAAGGTGTACTGAGATGTTATGGCATCACTAAGGGTAGGGACTGTGCCCTGTTTTCGTGCAACCTTCGCTGACTGGCGGAGGTTTTTTGTGAAAGGATATAAGAAATGAGTGAAAAACGTCCTGTTATTGCCCTTGATTTCCCGACTTTTGAGGATGTGAAGGCTTTTCTTGTTAAGTTTCCTGCTGATGAAAAGCTCTATGTGAAGATTGGTATGGAACTTTACTATGCGGCTGGTCCTGAGATTGTACGCTACGTTAAAGAGCTTGGCCATAGTGTTTTCCTTGACCTTAAGCTTCACGATATTCCAAATACTGTGAAATCAGCTATGCGTGTCTTGTCTAACCTTGGCGTTGATATGACTAATGTACATGCGGCTGGTGGTGTGGAGATGATGAAAGCTGCACGTGAAGGCTTGGGAAATGGTCCTATTTTGATTGCTGTAACACAGTTGACCTCTACCTCTGAAGAGCAGATGCGTGATTTCCAAAATATCCAAACCACACTTCAAGAATCTGTGGTTCATTATGCTAAAAAGACCGCTGAAGCAGGTCTTGATGGTGTTGTTTGCTCAGCACACGAAGTCGCAAAAATCAAAGACGCAACAAATGAAGATTTCGTTTGTTTGACACCTGGTATTCGTCCAGCAGGGGCAGCAGTTGGTGACCAAAAACGTGTTATGACACCTGCCGATGCCCGCCAAATTGGTTCAGATTACATTGTTGTTGGTCGTCCAATTACACAAGCTGATGATCCAGTAGCAGCTTATCATGACATTAAGGACCAATGGAACGGTCAATAAATTTTCAAAAAGACTTTATTTCATAGGAAAATAGACCGAATTAGGTTATAATAAAGAGTAGAAAACGCTTTACGGAGGATAATAATTATGACATTAGCATCACAAATAGCATCTGACTTGCTCGATATCAAGGCTGTTTACCTTAAACCTGAAGAACCATTTACATGGGCATCAGGAATCAAATCACCAATCTACACAGACAACCGTATTACTTTGTCATACCCAGAAACTCGTACACTTATCGAAAATGGTTTTGTGGAAAAGATTAAAGAAGAATTCCCTGAAGTAGAAGTGATTGCTGGTACCGCAACTGCGGGTATTCCTCACGGTGCTATCATCGCTGACAAGATGAACCTTCCATTTGCCTACATCCGTAGCAAACCAAAAGATCACGGTGCTGGTAACCAAATCGAAGGTCGTGTAGGTAAAGGCGAAAAAATGGTTGTTGTTGAAGATTTGATTTCAACTGGTGGATCAGTACTTGATGCTGTAGCAGCTGCAGAGCGTGAAGGGGCTGATGTTATCGGTGTTGTGGCTATCTTCACTTACGAATTGCCAAAAGCTGAGAAAAACTTCGCTGATGCTGGCGTTAAATTGGTCACTCTTTCAAACTACACTGAGTTGATCAAAGTGGCTAAAGTGCAAGGCTACATCACAGCAGACGGACTTCAACTCTTGAAGAAATTTAAAGAAAATCAAGAAACTTGGCAAGACTAATTATCATGATTTAAGGCGGAACGTTTCAGGCGTTTCGCTTTTTTTAGTATAATTTAGAAAATAATAGAATCAGGAAGAGTATAAGATGTCAGTAAATGAGTGGTCAGATGCAACAACGGCAATGACTAAAGCCGTGCATAACAAGGCGGTTAGTCCCCGAAAGCTGGTGGAGGCTACTATTCGTGAAGCAGAGAGGACGAATCCAAAGATCAATGCTATCGTCAGTCAACGCTACGAGAAAGCATTAGAAGAAGCAGAAACTAGAGACTTTTCAGATAAACCTTTTGCTGGTGTCCCAATTTTCCTAAAGGATTTAAGGTCAGGAGCAAGCTTGTGAGCCGTCAACAGCGGGTTATCGTCTATTTACAAGTTATCGGGCTCAGGAAACGGATAACTTTGTTAAGAAACTTGAGGAATTGGGCTTTATTATTTTAGGGAGTTCTAGCACTCCTGAGTTTGTCTTTAAAAATATCAGTGATGCTCAGATTCATGGTCCTGTCAATCTACCTGATGATGTAAGGCATAATACTGGTGGCTCAAGTGGGGGCTCTATTCGAATTCCAGCTTCCTTTAACGGACTTATTGGACTCAAGCCTACCAGAGGATGAATTCCAGTCGGTCCTGGCTCTTTCCGTGGATGGTAGGGAGCCTCTGTCCAGTTTGCTTTGACTAAGTCTGTTCGAGATACAAAACGCTTGCTTTATCATATGCAAACTTGTCAGATGAAAAGTCCCTTTATCTTGTCCAAGCTTATCAAAGAATCCTTAGAGCAACCAGTTAGACCTTTGAAGATTGATTTTTCTACTGTCTCTCATATTGGCGGTAAGGTGTCAGAATCTGCTATTGCGGCGACAAAAAAGTTTGCTAGAGTATTAGTATTAGAAAGTCTTGGAAATCATGTGCATGAAATTAGCAATCAGCCCTTAAATGGGATTGAAGCCATGCAGTCTTACTACATTATGAATAGTGTGGAGACAGCTGTCATGTTTGATGGTATAGAGGCTGGTTTGGAACGTCAGATGACGCCTGAAGATATGAGTTGATGACTTGGGCTATTTCCCAATCTGGGCAAAAGATTCCTGCCAAAGTTTACTCTAAAGTCCTAGCTCAGTGGGACCAGTATAGTCATCAGATGGCGAATTTTCATGAGTCTTACGATATTTTTCTGACACCTACAGTTGCGGATGTGGCAGCTAAGCATGGACAGTTTACCCTCTCTGAAAACTTACAAAATCAACTCAAACATATGGCTGATTTTGACTGGCCAAAGCAACAGGAACTTATTTGGGAAATGTTTGCGGATAGCTTAGATTGGACACCTTTCACGCAACAAGCTAACCTGACGGGACAACCATCGATTTCTTTACCTGTCTATCGTGATGGGCAAGGGCTGTCCCCCCGGTGTTCAACTGACAGCTGCCAAGGGAAGAGAAAACCTCCTTTTACACTTGGCCCAACAGATGGAAGAACGTTCGGTTTTTAGCTAGACATTCTCATTTTCAGTTCAATATTTTGTGAAACCCTTTCAAATAGTTTAGGTCTAAATTATAAGTTTTTAACTTAACTTCATTTTTTAAGGAGACACACATAGATGAAAAAGAGATTTTTCGCCGTATTTAGTCTAATTTTGGCTACGGTTTTTTTGGTTGCCTGCTAGTCACAGAGTACAGGGGAAAAGAACTGGGAAAAGATTGAGAAACGTGGTAGCATCAAGGTTGCGACAGCTGGAACACTTTACCCACAAAGCTACCACGATGATAAGAATAATTTGACTGGTTACGACGTTGAGATTCTCAAAGAAGTTGGGAAACGTTTTAAGTTGAAAATTAAATTTACTGAGATGAGTGTAGATGGCATGCTTAACCGCCGTAAATAGTGAGCAAGTCGATATCGCTAACTACACACTCGAAGACGACAACAAGAACGTTAAAAAATTCTTGCGTTCTGAACCATACAAGTATTCCTTCACTTCAATGGTCGTTCGTGAATCGGATAATTCCGGAATCTCTTCATGGAAGGACCTAAAAGGCAAAAAGGAAGCCGATGCTGCAAGTACAAAGTACATGAAGATTGCCAAAAAATGGGTGCTGAACTCGTCGTATATGATAATGTTACTAATGACGTTTACATGCAAGATTTGGTAAATGGGCGTACAGACGTTATCGTTAACGATTACTATTTGCAAAAAATGGCAATAGCCACTATCAAGGATAAGTACCCTGTTAAAATCAACGATGGTAACTACAGTAACCCTTACTCAACAAGCTTTACTTTCTCATCTAAGAATAAAACCCTTCAAGAAAAAGTTAATAAAGCCATCAAAGACAGGAAGGAAGATGGCACCCTTACCAAGATTTCTGAGAAATTCTTTGCTGGTCAAGACGTTACAAAGAAAACAAAAGTTGACTACACTGAGATTGATATCTCTGATGTTGAATAATATGAGCGATCTAATTGGATCGCTTATTTGCTAAAGAAATGTTTAGAAAGATAGACTTATGATTATTGATTTTTCACTGATTCTAAAAAGCATTCCTTATGTCCCATCAGGCCTGCCTTATACCTTAGGAATTTCGCTTTTAAGCTTTATGGTGGGGAATGTTTTTGCCATCATTCTTGCCTTTATGCGGATGTCACAAAAACCTTGGTTAAAGTATCCAGCCCGTATTTATATTTCCATCATGCGTGGGGTACCTATGTTGGTCGTCCTCTTCATTCTTTACTTTGGTTTGCCTTATGTTGGCGTCCAGCTACCTGCCCTTCTTTGTGCCTTTATTGGTTTCTCCTGTGTTAGTGCCGCTTATATGGCAGAGATTTTCCGTTCATCCATAGCTGCAGTAGATAAGGGACAGTGGGAAGCCGCTCGCTCCCTTGGTCTTCCTCTGAAGTCTATTATCCGTCAAATTATCTTACCTCAGGCCATGCGTATAGCAGTAGCCCCACTTGGTAATGTCATTATTGATATGGTTAAGAGTTCCTCACTAGCTGCTATGATTACAGTACCTGACATTTTCCAAAATGCTAAGATTATCGGTGGTCGTGAATATGACTACATGTCTATGTATACCCTGATTGCCCTTATTTACTGGACTTTGAGCTTCACTCTAGAACTGCTTCAAGGCTATCTTGAAAAACATTTAGCTACCTATTGATTTTTGAAAAAATTGTTCGAATATCTAATTAAACTTGAAATTTATTTAATTCTAATTTTATAAATGCGGTATAATAAAAGCGATTTAAAAATCAGAAAGGTATTTTGGAACGAAGAAGAAAACAGTCGTTGCAACGCCCCTATCAACCCTACTCGTCTCAACTGCCATCTTGGCTAATGCTGTCCAATCTGACGAGGTAGAAACTCATGCAACTGTAACAGCCCAAAGCACTGAATTAGTAGCTACAGAGGCAACTACCGATGCGACATCTACTGCAGCAACAACTGCATCAAGCGAGTCTGCAGCTCCAGTAGCTAGTTCAACATCAGTTGTTAATGCTTCAACAGCTGAAACAAGCGAGACACCCCTTTGCTACAGCAAGTGAAACAACAACTGCAGCCACAACTCCTACAACAGAAGTCATTACAAATGCAAGCACAAGTGCCAGCAACGACACTGTAACTGTCCTTCACACTAACGATGTTCACGTTCGTATGGTTGAAGACGATCGTAACGGAGTTATTTGTGATGCCCTTTTGTCTGGTATAGTCAATGATTCTCGTTCAAAAGGAACAACCCTTGTCTTTGACTCTGGGGACTCATTCCATGGTCTTCCGATTTCAAACAGCTCTAAGGGTGAAGATATGGCAAACATCATGAATGCTGTTGGTTTTGATGCCATGACAGTGGGTAACCATGAATTCGACTTTGGTCTTGATCAATTGTGTCGTTTGAGCAAACAAATCAATTTCCCAATCATCACATCTAACGTTTATGTGGACGGCGTACGTTTTTTCCAACCATCTATAATCATTGACAAAACACTTGGTGTTGATGGAGATGAGGTAGTTGTTATTGGTGTTACTACACCTGAGACAGCTACTAAGACAACACCCACATAATATCACTGGTGTCTCTTTCACCGATCCTATTACTGAGGTTAGAGCTGTTGTTGACCAAGTGGCATCAAATGCTCGTGCCTAAGGTAAGGAATACAAGACTTATGTTGTCCTTAGTCACTTGGGTATTGATACAACAACTCCAGTTGAATGGCGTGGACCAACCTTGGCAGAAGCTCTTTCAAACTATGCACCTTTGAAAGGTAAACGTGTCCTTGGTTCTTGATGGTCATTCACACACTCTTCACATAGCGACATACGGTGATAACCTTACTTAAAACCAAACTGGTAGCTACCTTAACAATGTCGGTCGCGTCGTTTATAATTCTGCCCGTGTCTTGTCACATGGCGTGATTTTTTCACATGATGAAGCTAAGAAAAACTATCAAGTTAACCCAACGGTTAAAGCTATGATTGATGATATACAAGCTAAGTACAAGGCAGATTCTTCGAAAGTCGTTATTGAAAATAGCCCTTTAAACTTAGCGGTGACCGTATGGATGTTCGTGTTCGAGAAACCAACCTTAGTAATGTGGTCGCAAATGCTCTCTTGGATTACGGACAATCAGCTTTCACACACAAGTCTAACCTTGCCGTGACAAATGGTGGTGGTCTTCGTGAAACAATCTCCAAAGACAAACCAATCACTAAAGGTGATATCATTGCCGTCCTTCCATTTGGTAACTTAGTTGCTCAAATTCAAGTAACAGGTCAAAATATCTATGATATGTTTGTCAAATTTCTTGGTTATATTCTCCAAGTTGACGAAAGCAGTAAAACCGTTCTGGATGAAAATGGTCAACCTCTTCTTGAACCATCTGGTGGTTTCCTTCAAGTCTCAGGGGCTCGTGTTTACTATGACACAACTCTTCCAGCCGAAAAACGTATCTTGTCAATTGACATTTTGGATCCAGAAACTGGTGTTTATAAAGCACTCAACACAAACGGAACTTACTACCTTGTAACAAACGGCTTCTTGGCTGCTGGAGGTGACGGCTTCACAATGTTGGACGGTCCTCGTGAAGAAGGTCCTTCAATGGATACCGTCTTAGCGGATTACTTGACACGTGCAGACCTTCCTAAGTATGCAGTTATCAATCCAAATTCACGTACCATTTCAATTCCAAGTGCTGATTTTGTCGCCTTGAACAAAAAAGAAAATGCAGCAGACCCTACACTTAATCCATTGGAACAAGTCACTCCATCAACTATTGCTAAAGATTTAGAAACTAGCAAACCAGTCGTACCTAAAGTTGTGACGACACCTAATAGGAAAGTATTCTTTGTTTCAACAAGAAACGGAAGCCCTTAAAGAAACAGAAAAAGTGACAGAAACTTCTGCTCAAACTAAAGTTCTTCCTACAACAGGTGACAAGAGGTCACACATGCTGGTCTCCTTACACTTGGTATGTTGCTAACCCTCTTTGGACTTAGTGGAAAACACAAAGGTAAAGAGAGAAACTAAGCAGTTTACAGATAAAAAAGAGTTAACCATTCGGCTAGCTCTTTTTTGTTTTCTTCTTGTTGCTATGTGTCTTTCAATACTGACTTGGTGTTTGATCGTAGTAGTATTTAAATTGGCGGTTGAAATTGGACAGGTTGTTAAAATTAACATTAGTAGCAATCTCTAAAACGATTTTAACGCTATTACGAAGCTCTTCACAGGCTGCATTAAGTCTTGCTTAAATGATAAATTCCGTACAAGAGGTGCCAGTATTTTGCTTAAAAATCGTCATAATATGTCTTACTATACCCCATTAGCTCTGACAACTTTTCAATCGTGAGATTTTCGGCATAATGTTGGTTAATGTAATCAATGATTTCGCGAATCTTTTCATTCTTACGATGATGATCATCTGAAGTTTTCCGCTCTACCAAACGATAAAAGTAGAGGAGGTAGATTAATTCTTCTAGTTTTGACTTAAGAAGAAGTTCATAGTGTCTATCTTTCTGACGAATCATCGTAAAAATCTCAAAGAGGAGAAGCTTTAACTTCTCTATATTCCTCGTCTGACGGTCGTAGACATTGTTTAAACTTGAAATTAGAATTCTGCAAAGGCTTCTGTATCAGTAGCTGCTTTACCCATGACAAACTTTTCAAAATCATAGGATAGTACCATGATAGCATTTTCTTTCTTAAAAAGCATGAGTAAATAGTTTTATGGTATTGATAGGTCAGGTTTTACATAATTTTATTTCTGTAGTTATTACATGAACAAAAAAAGATGACTAAGCATCTTTTTACATAAATTTACTTATGTTTATTTCCCTAGACAGAACTGACTAAAGAGTTGCGTAATGAGTTCATCTGGGGCAGCGTCACCAGTAATTTCTCCTAAAACTTCCCAGGTACATGTCATATCAACCTGTAAGAGGTCAATAGGCATGCCTAATTCAAGACCTTGATTGACTGCCTCAAGACTTTCGAGAGCTTTTTCAATGAGTGAAATGTGACGGGCATTTGAGAGATAAGTAGCATCTTTCTCCACTAGGCCAGCATTATCAAAGAAGAGCTGATTGATGCGATCTTCGATTTTGTCAATATTTTCATTATTGAGGACTGAAATTGGAATGACATCTTCGGGAAGCTCTTCCATTTGGATTGCTTGTGGTAGGTCTGTCTTATTTAGGAGAATGATGCGATTGCTATTTTGACTAATTTCTAGTAATGTACGGTCTTGCTCTGTTAACGGCTCAGAGCTATTAAGCACAAGGAGAACCAAGTCAGCCTCTTCGAGAGCTTTTTTAGAACGCTCAACACCAATCTTTTCAACCACATCATCTGTGTCTCGAATACCAGCGGTATCGATTAACTTAAGTGGAACACCTTTGATATTAACGTATTCTTCAATGACATCACGGGTAGTACCTTCAATATCCGTAACGATAGCTTTCTCCTCGCGTAGGAGATTATTAAGAAGACTAGATTTTCCGACATTTGGACGACCAATGATTGCCGTTGAAAGGCCCTCTCGTAGGATTTTTCCTCGTTTAGCAGTGGCAAGAAGATTTTCTAAAAGTGCTTGGAACTCTTGCGTTTTTTCACGGACAAGAGCTGTGGTAACTTCTTCAACATCATCATATTCTGGGTAATCAATATTAACTTCGACTTGAGCCAAGGTGTTAAGGATTTCTTGGCGAGTGTTGTTAATGAGATCCTTGAGCGAACCATCAAGTTGAGAGACAGCAATGGCCATAGCCTTATCAGTTTTAGCACGAATCAAATCCATAACAGCTTCGGCCTGAGTCAAGTCCACACGACCATTCAAAAAGGCACGTTTGGTAAATTCTCCAGGTTCAGCCATACGAGCTCCAGAACGAATAAGGAGTTGGAGGATTTCATTAGTCACAGCAACCCCACCGTGAGTGTTGATCTCCACGACATCCTCACGAGTAAAGGTCTTTGGCGCACGCATAACACTTACCATGACTTCATCAATGGTTTCCTCATTTTCGACAATATGGCCGTAATTGATAGTATGTGAAGTAACTGATTCTAGATTTTTTCCTTTGAAAACTTTATTAGCAATAGCAATAGCATTGGTTCCAGATAAGCGAACGATACCGATAGCACCTTCACCTAAGGGCGTTGAAATGGCAGTAATCGTATCAAATTCTTTGGTAATTGACATAGTTATTCCTTTGGATTTTTTCTGTATAAGTTTTAAAATGATTTAATTTCATTGTAACGCAAAAGAGCAGTAGTCGCAAGGATTGGTGCTGATAAAGCCAAGAAAAAAGAGCCTGAGCTCTTTTTGTTTATTTGTGGCGTTCAAAGTATGATTTGGTTTCTTTAATGATGATTGGTGAAAGCACTAGGAGGGCAATCAAGTTAGGCAATGCCATCAAGCCGTTTACGATATCTGCAATTTTCCAAACAACATCAAGTGTGAGGTAACCACCAAGAGCAACCATAACCACAAAAATGAGGCGGTAGAGTGGAAGGAATTTAGTTGATTTGAAAATGAATTCGAAACAACGTTCACCATAGTAAGACCAACCCAAGATTGTTGTAAAGGCAAAGAGAACTAAAGAAAGTGTTAAGGCATTCTCACCAAAAGTTCCGAAAACAGATGAGAAGGATGCCTGTGTCATTGGGGCACCTTCTAGGCTACCTGACCATTGACCAGTTACAAGGATAGCAAGACCTGTAAGCGTACAGATGATAATCGTGTCAATGAAAGTACCTGTCATCGAAATCAAACCTTGTTCAACAGGTTCTTTGGTCTTAGCCGCAGCGGCAGCGATAGGAGCTGATCCAAGACCTGACTCATTTGAGAAGACACCACGCGCAATACCAAGTCGCATAGCGACCATGACTGTTGCACCAGCAAAACCACCTACGGCTGCTTTCCCAGTAAAGGCAGATTGGAAGACCATTTCAAGAACTGGCAAAAGTTGATTAAAGTTTGTAAAGATAACCACAAGAGCTGCTAGGATATATAGTCCAGCCATAAATGGTACGACCTTTTCAGAAACTTTAGAGATAGATTGGATACCACCGAAAATGATGGCAGCAGTTATAAGAGCAAGTAAGATACCTACGATTTTTGGTGACCAGTCAAAGCTGTTTTGAAGTGAGGCGGTGATTGAGTTAACTTGAGAGAAAGTACCAATCCCCAACCATGCAACAAGCACACCTGCGAAGGCAAAGAAGTAGGCCAAAGGTTTAGCAATTATTTGCCATTTTCCAGAGAAACCATGTGTGATGTAATACATTGGACCACCAGAAACATTACCTTGGTCGTCAAGTGTACGGAATTTAATAGCCAAAAGACCTTCGGAATATTTGGTTGCCATACCAAAGAAAGCGGCAATCCACATCCAGAAAAGGGCACCAGGTCCACCAGTTTTGATGGCTGTAGCTACCCCAACAATGTTACCTGTACCAACAGTTGCAGCAAGAGCTGTCGCAAGGGCTGCAAAACTAGAAATATCACCTTCACCTTTATCTTCAGCAAAGATAAGTTTAAAAGCTTTTGGAAGACGAAGAACTTGCAAAAGTCCAAGACGAAGCGTAAGGTAAATCCCAGTTCCTACAAGAAGGACCAAAAGGGGTGGACCCCAGACAAAATCATCAATGGTAGTAAAAAAGTCTAACATAAATGTAACAATCTCCTTTAACCGAGACGTCAAAAAAAGAGGTTTGGCTTAACCAGACCTCTGAGAATAAAAAGCTATTACTACAAGTTAAAAACTTGCGATGCTTTCTGTCCTTTTACCTGAGAGTTTCGGTTGTTACCCCTTGCCCCTTCGGTGTCTTGTTTACAGCTAAGGCTGCTTCAAGATCTCTCCAGAAGTCCGTCAATCACCAGTCTTCCTGATGACATCACTCGGTTTTTATTTTATTGTGGTTCTATATTATCGA
Organism: Streptococcus sp.; assembly: GCA_003521145.1. GTDB lineage: Bacteria > Bacillota > Bacilli > Lactobacillales > Streptococcaceae > Streptococcus. The sequence goes on from DOTL01000005.1 coordinate 21,189, forward strand.
AAAAACCGAACAGTGTCAACACTAATATTTATCAAGACTATAAAAAAAACGAATATTATTCTTTAGAATGCCTTTCTCCAAAACCTAGAAAAGCTTGGAATTTCAATCATTTTAAGCAAAAAACCTCCTAATAAAAACAAACGATTATTTGCTATAGTTATTTCACACTCATTATGAATAGAGTCTGCATTTTCATCCAAAAAATGATAAAATAGTAGAGCTTATTTTTGAGAATGGAGAATATGATGAACCCATTATTAACTGGTATGAATAACAAACAGGCCGAAGCCGTTCAAACAACTGAAGGCCCTCTTTTAATTATGGCTGGTGCAGGATCAGGGAAGACACGTGTACTTACCCACCGCATTGCCTACCTTATCGACGAAAAAATGATCAATCCTTGGAATATTTTGGCCATTACCTTTACCAATAAGGCAGCTCGTGAGATGCGTGATCGTGCTTTGGCTTTAAACCCAGCAACTTCAGAAACCTTGATTGCGACCTTCCATAGTATGTGCGTGCGAATCCTTCGTCGTGAAGCCGACCATATTGGCTACAATCGAAACTTTACTATCGTGGATCCTGGTGAACAACGTACTTTGATGAAACGTATTCTCAAGAATCTTAATCTTGATCCTAAAAAGTGGAATGAACGTGCTATCTTAGGGACGATTTCCAACGCAAAAAATGACCTCTTGGATGAAGTGGCTTATGAGCACCAAGCTGGTGACATGTATACTCAAATCGTTGCTAAATGTTACAAAGCCTATCAGGAAGAGCTCCGTCGTAGTGAAGCCATGGATTTCGACGATTTGATTATGATGACTCTGCGTCTCTTTGACAAAAATCCCGATGTGCTCGCTTATTATCAGCAGCGTTATCAGTATATTCACGTGGATGAATATCAAGATACCAACCATGCTCAGTATCAGTTGGTAAAACTCTTAGCATCTCGCTTCAAGAATATCTGTGTCGTGGGTGATGCTGACCAATCAATCTACGGTTGGCGTGGGGCTGACATGCAGAACATCCTTGATTTTGAGAAGGACTATCCTGAAGCTAAGGTTGTCCTCTTGGAGGAAAACTACCGTTCAACCAAGAAAATTCTCCAAGCAGCCAACGAAGTTATCAAAAATAACCGCAACCGCCGTCCTAAGAAACTTTGGACTCAAAATGATGACGGTGAACAAATTGTTTATTACCGTGCTAATGACGAGCGTGATGAAGCTGTTTTTGTTGCTTCAACTATTGATAACATTATTCGTGAAGAAGGTAAGAACTTTAAGGATTTTGCTGTACTTTACCGTACCAATGCTCAGTCTCGTACTATTGAAGAAGCTTTACTCAAGTCTAATATTCCTTATACCATGGTTGGAGGAACCAAGTTCTATAGCCGTAAAGAAATTCGTGATGCCATTTCTTACTTGAACTTGATTGCCAACCCTGCGGATAATATTAGCTTTGAACGTGTCGTTAATGAACCTAAACGTGGAATTGGACCCGGTACACTAGAAAAGATCCGTAACTTTGCCTATGAGCAAAACATGAGTCTCCTAGATGCTTCAGCTAATATTATGTTGTCACCAATCAAGGGGAAAGCAGCTCAGGGCGTTTACGATTTTGCTAACATGATTCTGAACTTACGCGACCAGCTAGATGGACTAAGCATCACTGAAGCTGTAGAGGCTGTTTTGGATAAGTCTGGTTATCTGGATGCTCTTTCTAAGCAACAAACGCTTGAAAGTCAAGCACGCATTGAAAATATCGAAGAATTCATGTCTGTTACTAAGAATTTTGACGAAACCAACACCGATGGTACGGAGGACGAGACAGGCATTGACCGTTTAGGTCGTTTCTTGAATGATTTAGCGTTGATTGCTGATACGGACGATGGTGATATGGAAGCAGCAGAGGTAACCCTGATGACACTCCATGCTGCCAAAGGACTTGAATTCCCAGTTGTCTTCCTTATCGGTATGGAAGAGGGAGTCTTCCCATTGTCACGTGCTTCAGAAGATCCAGAAGAACTCGAAGAAGAGCGTCGCTTGGCTTACGTAGGTATTACCCGTGCTGAAGAAATTCTTTTCCTTACCAACGCTAATACACGTACGCTTTTTGGTAAGACTAGCTATAATCGTCCTAGCCGTTTCTTACGTGAAATTTCAGATGATTTATTACAATATCAAGGTCTAGCACGTCCAGCCAATTCATCATTTGGTGTTCGTTTTACAAAGGAAGAGTCGACACAATTTGGTCAGGGTATGAGTTTACAACAAGCGCTTCAGACCAGAAAAGCAAATGCACAACCACAAAGACATACTGGCGCTCAGCTATTTTCAAAAGCTACTGGGGGAATACCTTTTGGAAAGACTTCAGACACTGGTAACTCAGCTACTGATTGGGAAATCGGAGATATTGCTCACCACAAGAAGTGGGGAGATGGTACCGTCCTAGAAGTAACTGGAAGTGGCAAGACACAGGAACTTAAGATAAAATTCCCAGAAGTGGGACTTAAAAAAGTTTTGGCAAGCGTAGCACCTGTTGAGAAGAAATAGAGACTCTTTGTCAACTGTAGTGGGTGA
>DOTL01000089.1 GCA_003521145.1 Streptococcus sp.
ACTACAGAAATTATAGAGCCGAGTTAGGTTAGTCTGAATTAGTCTATAAGAAAAGCACTCTTGGAATTTGCTAAGAGTGCTTTGTAGCTTATTTACGATTTTGTTTACCAGCGTTACGATTTTTCTTTGGTTTACTTGCAATTGCTTGAGTATTTTTTGGTGTCACATCTTTACGCTTGATTGGTGTTGTACGAGGTGCTTTTGGAGGGTTCTTTTTGAACTCTTCGGCAACTTTTTCTTTCAAGCGAGGTTTGATGATGTAGTTAGTAATCAACTGTTGGATAATAGAGAAGATACCACCAACGAACCAGTAGAGGATTACGGCTGCAGGTGAGCTAATACCAAAGAAAATCATCATGATTGGCATACTGTACATCGTCGCTGCCATTTGTTTACGTTGCTCTTCAGGAACTTGTTGAATAGACAACCAAGACTGAAAGTAATAAAGCGCTGCGATGATGATAATCAATGGGAAGTCACGGTGACCAAGGTTAAACCAGAGGAAGTTATCTTGGAGTACACCAGGAGTGTAACGTGCTGCGTAGTAAAGGGCTGAGAAGAATGGGAATTGAATCAATAGAGGAAGACAGCCGACACCACCCATCAAGCTTAGACCGTTTTCACGCTGAGCTTGCATGAGTTCAGACTGGGCAGCCATTTTTTCTTCTTGAGTTTCAGCATTACGCAAACGTTCGTTGATTGGTTCCAAGATAGGCGCGAGGTACTCACGTTTTGCTGCTTGGTAGGCTGCGCTACGAGATTGGTGAAGACCAAGTGGCAAGATAATCAAACGAACAATGATAGTTACGAAGACAATACCAAGACCAAAGCCAAGACCAAGATTATCTGCGAAGTAGGTGATGACGTGGCTCATAGGGCGACCAAGGAGATTCCAGACCCAACCAGTAGGATTACCAGACTTATCAAGGCTCACACATCCTGATAGGAAGAGTAGCATGCTGGCAGCAAGCCCCATCAGGGCTAGACGTTTTTGATTTTTATTCACAATATCATTCCTTTTGTTTTTTAGTTATACTTATCTATTTTACCTTTTTTTAAGGAAGAGAACAAGCTAAAAACGGAGGCGTCCTCGTTAATTAGCCATCCGAAAATCACTGTAATTAGGGAAGTTAGCCATGGTCACATCGACATAGTTTACTTTAGACCATTTTGAAGGTCCTTTTCGAACTTCTTGAATAAATTTAGCTAACTTAGAAGGGTTATCTGACTGAGCTAGAATTTCAACAGTTCCGTCGTCATTATTTAAAACCCGGCCGTATATGTCTCCAATATCTAGTGCCAGAGCATAGGTTGAATAACGAAAACCAACACCTTAGACTCTTCCTGAGACTAATAATCTTACTTTTTGCATGGTTTATGACCTCCTTTTAAAAGCTCTTTCTTTTAGTATAATCCTTGCTATAAAGTCGGTCAAGTCCAAGATTTATCAGGGAATTTCTGCTATAATGAGTATATGGAAATCATTCAATCAAAGCAAAATGCTAGCATTAAGTCTGCTAGAAAATTATTGCAGCGTAAGCACCGTAAAACTAGCTATCTTTTAGAAGGATGGCATCTTTTTGAGGAAGCAAAGGCAAGCAGTACCGAGATTCTTCAAGTTTTCGTGCTTGAGGATATGGCTGATCGTGTATCTAATATGTCTAAGGTGAAGTTGGTTAGTCCGGAGGTGCTCAAGGAGCTCTGTGAAACGCAGACACCTCAAGGGATTGTGGCAGAAGTTGCTAAACAGTTTCAAGCCTTGCCAGAGTCTCTCTCAGGGAAGTATCTGCTCTTGGAAGATGTTCAGGATCCTGGCAATGTAGGAACAATGATTCGAACAGCAGATGCTGCAGGTTATGATGGAGTCTTTTTGTCAGATAAATCAGCTGATATTTATAATCAGAAGACCTTGCGTTCTATGCAGGGAAGTCATTTCCATCTTCCGATCTATCGTGGACCAATTCTTGACATGGTTGAGGCTTGTAGAAAACAAGGTTTACCCGTCTTGGCAACGACACTTTCCGCTGTCTCTGTTGACTATAAAGCAGTTAAGACAGATGGTTTTTTTGCTTTAGTGATGGGAAATGAAGGTCAGGGAATTAGTCAGGAAATGGCTGAGTCCGCTGATCAACTCGTACATATTAGCATGCCAGGTCAGGCGGAGAGTCTGAACGTTGCTGTTGCCGCAGGAATTCTCATGTTTAGTCTCTAGGTCTCAAGGATGATTTTAGGAGAAAACAACTGACTTTTAAAGTAATTTTAAGCACTAGTGGTATAATGAAGAAGCATTAGAAACATTAATGAGGTATTATTATGAAACGACCAGAAGATGATAAAGAATTCATGGAAGTTGTGGGACATTTGATTTCACACCCACGTTTTCAAAAATTGGATAGGATTGTACAACACCATCATTCGACACGTTTAGAACACTCGGTTAATGTTAGTTACACCAGCTATAAGATTGCTAAAAAATTTGGCTGGGATGACAAGAGTACTGCTCGAGGCGGTCTCTTACATGACTTTTTCTATTATGATTGGCGAGTGACTAAATTTAATAAGAGTCATGCTTGGGTACACCCACGTATTGCTGTTCGTAATGCCAGAAAACTTGTTAATCTGAACAAAAAAGAAGAGGATATTATCCTCAAGCATATGTGGGGAGCAACGATTGCGCCGCCGAAGTATAAGGAATCTTATATTGTTACTATGGTGGATAAGTATTGGGCGGTTAAAGAAGCAGCGACACCCTTACGAAACCGAATCAAAAATCGTAAGTTTTTCCGTCGTAAGACCCTACAAAGCCACCACCAATAATTCATTATTTTTAGGAGATAACTATGAAATCAAATGCAATTTATACGACTAGTGATGTGGGCTTAAGCCACTTTTTCGGAAAGATTTACGGCCTTGTTGGTATGGGAGTGGGACTTTCATCAGTCATTTCTTATCTGATGCTCTTCCCTCTCTCTCATGTTTTTGTCAATATTCTCATGAATTATTCTTGGGTTTACATGGCAGCACTCTTTTTAGAGTTTGGTTTGGTCTTTTTGGCTAGCGGTGCTGCACGAAGAAATACACCTGCGGCCTTACCTTTATTTTTGGTTTACTCCGCTTTGAATGGATTTACACTTAGTTTTATCATTGTTCAATACACGCAAGCCATTGTTTTCCAAGCTTTCCTTAGCACTGCCATTGTCTTCTTTGTCATGGCACTTATCGGAGTTACCGTTAAACGAGATCTATCAGGTATGGCCAAGTTCCTTTTGGCAGCCTTGATTGGGATTATTGTGGCTAGCTTGATTAATATTTTCTTTGCAAGTAGCATGATGAGTTTTGTGATTAGTATTGTATCTATTCTTATTTTCTCAGGTTTAATTGCCTACGATAACCAGCTGATTAAAAAGGTTTACTACGGTGCCAATGGTCAGGTCACAGATGGATGGGCAGTTTCTATGGCACTTAGTCTTTACTTGGATTTCATTAACTTATTCTTGAATATCTTACGACTCTTTGCTAGACGTAATTAGTAAAAAAAATCAGCCATCTGGCTGATTTTTTAATGTCTAATAGTTTTTTGTGAGTGTTCCTTGCTGACCTGTGTAAGCGTAGAAGAGTGGATAGTAATCCCATTTCCCGACATAGCTATTTTTATATGGGAAGGCCCACTTGTCGTCTTTTTGGGTAAGCTCGACTGAGTAATTATCAAAGATATTTGTCCCTTCAGTCTTTGGTGCTGATGGACTTACTTCTTTGATTGAATTTGGTAGGTAAGTTTCCATGTAGTATTGTCTTGTCAGTTGGTCGACATTTCCAGCGTTAGCACCATTACCTTGTAGGTGGTTTTTAAGGTCATCTGTGAGATTTGGATGATTAGCGCCATAGGCATCGTCTGCAGCTTTCATACTGATAGTTGACATGCTGACGTTAAATTCTGCCTTATCTTTAGCGACGATAATGTTGTCAACAGTGTAGCTGCCACGTTCACGGTTAGCAGTTTGAACTCAACCAAAAACTTTTGGAACTTCATCACCGGTTGGTTTTATGTTATCAGTTGCATCATAGCTGTATTGAAGGCTATCTGAGAAATATTGATTAAGTTCGCCCTTGGCTTTGTCCAAGTTGTTAGAAACAAATTTGCTGTAGTCTTTGCTTTCGCCACCTGGAAGAACTGTGTTGAAATAAGCATCAACAGCCTTTTTAACATTGGTAGTTGTTTTACCGTCGAAATCTTTTAGGCTAGTAGAAACCGTTTGTCCCTCTGTTTTCTCATCTTTTGATTCAAAATAGAGTTTATAGCTTTCGTCGTTGTTAACTTCGAAAAAGAGTGAGATAGTCTTGTAGTCGTCAGCTTCAAGCTTTCCAAAGTCATCTGTAGCGTCTTCTACGTTCTTATTTTTATTGAAGAGAGTAGGGAGGTCACCCTTGTCAAGCTTGCTTGCTGTGACTTTTTACCATCTTTATTTTTGAAGTAGAATTGTTTAGCAGATGTTTTGAGTTCATTTTCCATATCTTCTGAGGTATTCTCAAGTTTGAATGAGACTTCGACCAAGGTTTGGTCATCCTTGAGCTTTAGGTCGCTTCCTGACATATAGACAATGTCGTTAACAGAAAGTTTGGCATCAAGTTTTGACTTAGCACATGCTGATAGCGTTAAGATAGTTACTAGAGCAAGAGCCCCAGAGTAAAGATATTTTTTCATAAATAATCCCCCATTATTTTATTTAGGTTATAGGTCTATTGTATAATGAAATATCCCTTGAGATTATTAGAAAATTGGGTTTCAAGCCTTTTCTTATGCTATAATAGGATTACAATTGTAAAAAAATGGAGAATAAAATGACAAAAACACCTTTTATTACAGCTGATAAACTTGAACAAATCACTGCAGAATTTCCAACACCTTTCCATCTTTACGATGAAAAAGGTATTCGTGAAACGGCACGTGCAGTTAATGCAGCTTTTTCGTGGAACTCTGGTTTTAAAGAATTCTTTGCTGTAAAGGCCACACCTAATCCAGCAATCCTTAAAATCTTGAAGGAAGAAGGGTGTGGTGTTGACTGTGCAACCGATACAGAGCTTGTCATGAGTAAGAAAATTGGTTTTGATAGTAGCGTCATTAGTTTTACATCTAATGATACACGTGTAGAAGAGTTTGTTTACGCGCGTGATATTAATGCAACAATTAACCTTGATGCTTACGAAGATATCTTTTTCTTGGAAGAGGCTGCAGGGCTTCCTGAAACCCTTTCTTTGCGCTTTAACCCAGGAGGCGTCTTCTCTCTTGGTACTGATATCATGGATCATCCTGAAGAATCAAAATTTGGGATGACTAAGGAACAACTCTTCAAAGGTTATGCCTACCTTAAAGAAAAAGGAGTGAAATCATTCGGTTTGCATGCTTTCTTAGCGTCAAATACAGTAACGAATGAGTATTACCCAACCTTAGCTGCTCAGCTGTTTGAATTGGCGGTAGAAATCAAGAATGAACTTGGAGTTAGTCTTGACTTTATCAACTTATCAGGTGGTGTTGGGGTAGACTACACACCGACCAATAAACAAAATGATATTTCTGTTATCGGTGAAGGGGTTCATGCTAAATTTGATGAAATCCTTGTTCCGAATGGTCTCGGACATATCAGTATTTACACTGAACTTGGGCGTTTTATGACAGCACCTCATGGTCTTGTCGTTACTAAGGTTCTTCATATTAAGGACACTTATCGTCGTTATGTTGGTGTAGATGCTTCTGGGGTTAACTTGCTCCGTCCAGCTATGTACAATGCCTACCACCACATCACGAATATGACTAATCCAGATGGTGATATTCAAGTAGTTGATGTGACAGGTTCACTTTGTGAAAATAATGATAAGTTTGCTAAGAACCGTGAATTGCCAGAAGCTCGTATTGGAGATACCTTGGTTATCCACGACACAGGAGCCCATGGTTTCTCAATGGGTTACAACTATAATGGACGTCTTCGTTCTGCAGAAATTCTCTACCAAGAAGATGGCACAGCTCGTATGATTCGTCGTGCAGAGACGATGAATGACTACTTTGCCACTCTTGATGGTTTTGATTTTGATATTTAACAAAAAATAAGCTAGGCCTTAAAGGCCCTAGCTTATTTTACTTTAATGATTACAGCTTCAAGAATGATATCGGCCAACTCCTCAGGGGATTCGACACAGCCTTCTTTGAGCCAGAGTGTCAAAATGGTAACAATAGTGCTAACATAAACTTCCAATGAATATTTGGCAGGAATATGATAGCTTTGTTCCATGAGCTCTGTAACATCTTCAATATCAGAGTTAAGGATGGTCTCGATAATGAATTCACGAATCATCTCATTGATGTTTGGAATATGTGTCATCAATGTGAGACAGAGTTTTTGATTTTCCTTAAGATATCGTAGCATTTCAGTGACAACACCCACTTGGTAGGTCATGTCTTCCTGAAGAATACTTGAAATTTTATCTAAAATCTTTGAGAAGGTTGTTTCAACCAAATCCTCTTTATTTGAATAGTAATAGTAAAAGGTTGGTCTGCTGAGATTTGCCTTCTTGATGATATCTGTGATGCTGATTTGTTCAAGAGAACTCTCTTCTAAGAGTTCAATAAATGCGTTGACAATTTTTCGTTCGGAAATAGTTGCTTCCTTGAGCATAAATAAACCCCTTTATATAAACATAATAATAATTCCACAACCTATATAATAACCTATTTTTTTCTAGAAAACTTACAAGGCCTTTACAGTTGTAAGTAAAAAATACTGAAAGTCTCAGTTTTTCGGTATTTTAAAAGAAAAAACTTTTTTTCTAGACGTTTTTAAGATCCAACGTCTTATTTGTCAGTAGGGTCCATTTTTGCTATAATATAAGGTAAACCAACGTTATAGGAGAATTAAATTTATGAACACCATCCTTTGGATTATTCTTGTTTTTGTAGCCCTTTTGGGTGGTTTTTATGGAGGCGCATACTTTGCCCGCAAACAAATGGAGAAAGAATTGGCTGAAAATCCTCGTTTGAATGTGGACGCTGTTCGTACCATGATGTCAGCTGCGGGTCAAAAGCCAAATGAAGCAAAAGTGCGTCAAACATATAACCAAATTATCAAACAACAAAAACAAGCACTTGCAGATAGCAAGAAAAAGAAAAAATAATGGTGGGGAGCTGGGACGTGAATCCCAGCTTTTTACATGTAACCTAGGGGATAAGGAGGCAAGATGGATAATCGACCTATAGGATTTTTAGATTCTGGTGTCGGAGGACTGACGGTGGTACGTGAACTTAAACGTCAGTTGCCTCACGAGTCTATTGTTTATATTGGTGACTCTGCTAGGGCGCCGTATGGTCCTAGACCAGCAGAACAAATCAGAGAGTATACCTGGCAGTTGGTTAAATTCCTTCTGACCAAAGATGTAAAAATGATCGTTATTGCTTGTAATACGGCAACAGCAGTAGTTTGGGAGGAAATCAAAGGAGCCTTGGATATCCCAGTTCTAGGTGTGGTTTTGCCTGGTTCTAGTGCTGCCATTAAGTCTAGTCAATCGGGTCATATTGGCATCATTGGGACTCCTATGACGATTTCCTCTAACATATATGAACAAAAAATTAAGCATCTGGCACCACAAATGAAAGTCTTGAGTTTATCTTGTCCTCGCTTTGCCCCTATTGTTGAATCCAATGAAATTAACTCAAGTGTGGCTAAAAAGATTGTTTATGAAAGCATGACACCCTTAGTCGGTAAGGTAGATACCTTGGTTTTGGGTTGCACCCATTACCCACTTTTACGTCCTATCATCCAAAATGTCATGGGGCCAAGTGTCAAGCTAATTGATAGCGGAGCTGAAACAGTTCGTGATGTTTCTGTTTTGCTCAATTACTTTGAAATTAATCGTAGCCGTGAAGTCGAAGACAAGACGGAAGAATATTACACCACGGCTAGTGTACTTAGTTTTAAAGAAATCGCAGGACAATGGCTGGGTGAAGAAGTTGCTGTCCAACATGTCGATTTGGACAAGGAGTTAGAAAATGACTAAATCAATTTTAGAATATAAAGACGAACAAGACTGGTATTTGGCTAGTTTTGGGAACTACAATCACTTGACTTGTTTTGGTGGTGATGAGGCCTATGAACAATTTGTTGACTTTTTCCAAGCCTTGACTAACGTTTTGGCTGTTAGTGGTTTCCAGTTACATATTGCTAAACATTCTTCAGACCTTCGCTTGGTATCCTTTATTTTGGATTGCTTGAAAGAGGAAACTGGACGGGACCTAGCCGTTACGCAACATCAAGGGGCTTTGGTAGTTAGTGAAGGAGATAAGCTTGTCTATGTGCATGTGCCTAGAGAGGGTGTCGCCTTGAGTGATTTCTTTGGTTCTGATAACAAATCAGACTTTGGTGATGTCCTATTGATTGCGACACGCAATGAAGGAAAAACCAAGGAATTTCGTAAACTATTTGGAAAACTAGGCATTAAGGTAGAGAATCTTAATGATTATCCAGACCTTCCTGAAGTTGCTGAAACAGGTATGACCTTTGAGGAAAATGCACGCTTGAAGGCGGAGACCATTTCTGAATTAACTGGTAAAATGGTCCTTTCAGATGACTCTGGTTTGCAAGTAGATATTCTTGGAGGCTTACCAGGTGTTTGGTCTGCGCGCTTTGCAGGTCCTGATGCTACGGATGCTGAAAATAATGCTAAATTATTGCACGAGCTCGCTATGGTGCTTGATGCTAGCAAACGTACCGCGAACTTCCATACAACCCTAGTTGTTGCAGCACCTGGACGTGATAGTTTGGTTGTTGATGCCGACTGGAAGGGTTATATTGGCCGAGAACCTAAAGGTGACAATGGTTTTGGTTATGATCCACTCTTTTTAGTTGGTAATACGGGTAAAACGGCAGCAGAGCTTTCTGCAGAAGAGAAAAATGAACAATCTCACCGTGGACAAGCTGTCAAGAAACTTATGGAGGTCTTCCCAGCATGGCAGAACAAACAATAATCGTAATGAGCGACTCCCATGGAGATCGTGACATTGTAGTAGATATAAAAAATTGTTATCAGGGAAAGGTAGATGCTATTTTCCACAACGGAGATTCTGAGTTAGAATCAAGTGATCCTGTTTGGGAAGGTATCCATGTTGTTCGAGGAAACTGTGACTATGATTCAGGTTATCCAGAACGTTTGGTCGTTAAACTTGGTGATGTGATAATTACACAGACCCATGGTCACCTCTATGGCATTAATTTTACCTGGGACAAGTTAGATCTTTGGGCGCAACAAGTGGATGCAGATATTTGTCTCTATGGCCACCTGCATGCGGCAGCAGCTTGGCAAAATGGTAAGACAGTGTTTATCAACCCAGGTTCTATTTCACAGCCACGTGGACCTATCCATGAGAAACTTTATGCTAAGGTGATTATAAACAGTGCAAAAATTCGTGTGGAATATTACACACGTGACCATGAACTTTATTCAGAACTTACACAGGAATTTGAACGATGATTGCTAAAGAATTTGAAGATTTTTTGTTAGCTCATTTAGATAATTATTTAATTCCATCAGATCAGGTTGCTATTTTTATTGATAGTCACAAGTCGGATTATGTGGTCTTGCTTTTGACAAGCAATGGTTATTCGCGCGTTCCCGTTTTGACTAAGGATAAGCATTATCTTGGGACCATTTCTTTGACAGATATTAAGCGTTATCAAGATGAACATAACTTGCAAGAGTGGGAGATGGTTAACCGTGATATCGGGCCGATGACATCAGATGTCTTGGAAACAGTGGAAGATAATGCCAATCTAAATGAGGTAATGCATAAGCTAGTTAATAATCCTTTCCTTCCTGTGGTTGACAGCCAAGGTATTTTCAAAGGAATTATCACACGAAAATCGATTCTAAAGGCGGTTAATAGCCTCTTACATGACTTTACACATGACTATATCATCATTCCAAAAACAACTGACAACTCAGATCACTGATTTTCTGGCTACTAAGGTCATTTCGGAGAGTTCAAAGCAAGCTTATACTTATGATCTTAAGCAGTTTGCAACGTCGATTTCAGGACAAATTGATTACACCAGTCTTAAGCTCTATGAGAACAAACTGAAGGAATGGAAGCCATCCGTACAAAAACGTAAGCGCTCTGCAGTCAATCAATTTTTGCTATACCTCTATCAAAAGGGTCAATTAGAGAAATTTTTCAAACTATCGGAGACGGTTACAATACCTTCTCAGGAGGATAAGTTGCGAATACTGGATCTTTCATCGCTTTACGAGGGGCGTGAAGGGGTTGGTAAGCTGGCTAGTCTGCTGATTCTAGAGTTGGGACTCTTACCTTCAGAGATTTTGGAGTTGGACTGGGCTGATATTGACTTGGATTTTGGTGTTGTAACTGTGGCCAAGGGAAGCACTAAGCGTGTTCTCAGACTTGAAGCAGATGTGAATCAGTATTTGTTGGCTATTAAAGATGTGAACAGTCAGGGCTTGCTTTTGGGTAAGGTCTATACCCGACAATGGCTATACAAGCAAATCCAGACTTATGTTAGTGACCGTGGCTTATCGAATGTAACCGCTCAAGTCTTGCGTCAGCAATTTATTCTTAGACAGATTGAAAAGGGAACGGGCGCCTTTGAACTTGCTCGTTTACTGGGACTAAAAAGTCCAGTGACCTTGGAGAAATACTATAAAACCTAATGGATATTAAGTTAAAAGATTTTGAGGGGCCACTGGATTTGTTGCTCCATCTGGTTTCTAAGTATGAGGTAGACATTTACGATGTTCCCATTGTTGAGGTTATCGAGCAATACTTGGCTTATTTGGCAACCTTACAATCCATGAAGCTTGAAGTTGCTGGGGAATATATGCTTATGGCTAGTCAGCTCATGCTGATTAAGAGTCGTAAGCTTTTGCCCACAGTGGTGGAAGCTGAGCCTGAAGCAGATGATCCTGAACTAGAGCTCTTGAGTCAGTTGGAAGAATATGCACGCTTCAAAGCAGCTAGTCAAGAGTTGGCTAAGCAGCATGAGGTACGAGCTCAGTATTTTTCAAAACCAAAAGTTGAATTGGTTTATGAAGATGTGACACTTAATCAGGATAAGACCATTCAAGACATTTTCTTGGCTTTTTCAAAAATCATGGCTGAAAAGCAGGAAGAAATTCGCCGAAACCATACGACTATTGCGCGTGATGATTATAAAATTGAAGACATGATGCTGATTATTGAGGAGGCATTTGGCTCAAAAAATGAGCTATATCTGGATGAACTTTTCACAGATGCTAAGGATATGAATCAAGTAATCACCCTCTTTTTGGCAACTCTTGAATTGATTAAGGAACATCGCATATCAGTACAGCAGGAAACAATTTTTGGAACAATCACACTAAGAAAGGAATGGACGAATGAGTAGTCATTTAGCACGATTAGAAGCTTTACTTTTTGTGGCTGGTGAAGATGGTCTTAGTCTACGTACGATGGCACAGCTTTTGGAAATGCCAGTTACGGGTCTAACCCAGTCCTTGGAGAAATTGCAAGCCAAGTACGAGGCAGATGAGGATTCAGCTCTTTGTTTATTGGAATCATCAAATACATATAAGTTAGTGACTAAGCCAGATTTTGCAAGTCTCCTTCGTGACTATTCTAAAACGCCTATTAACCAGAGTCTATCACGAGCGAGTCTTGAGGTCCTCTCTATAGTTGCTTATAAACAGCCTATTACACGTGCTGAAGTCGATGACATTAGAGGTGTTAATTCTAGTGGTGCTATTGCTAAACTTCAGGCCTTTGATCTCATTCAAGAGGCTGGTAAAAAAGATGCTGTCGGTCGTCCCAACCTATATGCGACTACTGATTATTTCCTAGACTTTATGGGGATTAACAGTTTAGACGAACTTGTGGCCATTAATCAGCTAGAACTTGAAGAGCAAGAAACGAGTCTCTTTAGGGAAGATGCTTCAGAAGAGCTTGAGGACTTGGACAATTAAGAGTAAACCTTGTTGAAACTAATCATTAAAGTAAAAAAACATAGCAGAGATGCTAGGTAGAAAGGATACAGCTTAAGCTGTAGAAAAAGAATGCGAATTAATAAATATATTGCCCACGCTGGTGTGGCCAGCCGTCGTAAGGCTGAGGAACTGATTAAAGAGGGTTGTGTGACCCTCAATGGTAAGACCGTTACGGAATTGGCAACAATTGTCAAAAATGGTGACATTGTTGAGGTAAATGGTAGCCCAATTTATAATGAAGAGAAGGTCTATTATCTTCTTAATAAACCACGAGGGGTTATTTCTTCGGTATCTGATGAGAAAAATCGTAAGACGGTGATTGACCTCATGCCCCACGTTAAAGAACGTATCTATCCTGTTGGTCGTCTTGACTGGGATACGACGGGTCTTCTTATTTTGACTAATGATGGTGACTTTACCGATAAAATGATTCACCCACGTAATGAGATTGACAAGGTTTATTTGGCGCGTGTCAAAGGTATTGCGACCAAGGAGAACCTTCGTCCTTTAACTCGTGGAGTGGTCGTTGATGGCAAGAAAACCAAACCAGCACGTTACAATATTATCAAAGTAGACCATGAAAAGAACCGTTCAGTTGTTGAATTGACAATTCATGAAGGGCGTAACCACCAGGTTAAGAAAATGTTTGAATCAGTGGGCTTGCTTGTTGATAAGCTGTCACGTACGCGTTTTGGCACCCTTGATTTAAAAGGCCTTCGTCCAGGTGAATCACGCCGTCTGAATAAGAAAGAAATCAGTCAGCTACATAACGCTGCTGTCAATAAGGTCAAATAATGAAAAGATTTCTGATTGCCTTAGTAAGAGCTTATCAGAGATGGATTTCTCCCTTATTTCCACCGTCTTGTCGTTTTCGTCCAACTTGTTCAGTCTATATGATTCAAGCAATAGAGAAACACGGTTTAAAGGGGGTTCTTATGGGAATTGCCCGTATCTTAAGATGTCACCCTTTATCAGAGACTGGAGATGATCCAGTGCCAGATTATTTTAGTCTAAAACGTAATAAAACTCCTTTGGATAAATGAATCCAAAGGAGTTTTTCTATGTTTAAGTTTTTGGTAGAAAGAGGAGTAGTAAAGGATAGATTTCCAAACGCCCTGCAATCATAGCAAATCCCATGATAAGCTTAGACAAAGGACTGAAAATAGCAAAGCTATCACTCGTTCCAAGTAAAGGTCCAATATTGTTAAAGGTTGAAGCAGCAGCGCTTGTCACAATCAAGAGGTCTTGATTATCCAGTGATAAAACAGTGACTAAACTTAGCATAATGAGTACATATACAGCTAGATATCTAAGAACACTGTGTTGTGTTTCTTTATCAAGAACACTTCCATTAATATGAAGTGACAGGATACGATTAGGATAGAGACTAGCCAGGGTCTGATTTCGTGCAATCTTAGCAATAATCATAGCACGGATAACCTTGAAACCACCAGCTGTAGAACCCGCTGATCCCCCGATAAACATCAGGAGGAGTAGGATATGCTGTGAGAAAAGTGGCCATTTGGTAATATCTGTCAGACCAAAACCGGTTGTTGTGATGATGGTTGACACTTCGAAAAACGAGTATTTGAAAGAGTCAGCCAAATTGTGGTAGATCCCAAAAATATTGAGGAAAATCAAACCTGTTGAAATAGCCACAATCGCAAAGTAGGTACGTAGTTCTTCATCTTGGAAGAGAAACTTGATTTTGCGAAGGAGGATATAGAAATAAAGGTTGAAGTTAACCCCAAAGAGTAGGGTACCAACAGTAACCACATAGGTAATCAGATCACTGTGGTAGTGGGCAATAGAGTCATTATAGACAGCAAATCCCCCAGTACCTGCGCCCCCCATAGCAGTGATGATACTATCAAAGATTGGCATACCGCAAAGCCAGAGAATAACAGCAAAAATAACAAACATAGTCAGATAGATGATGTAAAGAATCTGAGCTGTATTTTTGAGCTTGGCTACGACTTTACCAAAAACCGGGCCAGGTACCTCTGCACGCATAACCTCATGGTGACCATTTTTACTGTTGTTCATGATGGCTAGGGCGAAGACCAATACCCCCATCCCTCCAATCAAGTGGGCGAAGCTTCGCCAGAAGAGGAGGGAGTGGGTAAGTACTCCAGTATCTGTGAGAATAGTAGCCCCCGTGGTTGTGAAACCAGAACTCATCTCGAAAAAGGCATCAATGATACTTGGAATCTGACCAGCAAAGACGAAGGGCAATCCTCCAAAGAAGGACCAGAGAACCCAACAGAGAGCTACAATAAGCATTCCTTCTTTGGTGTAAATGTGGTAGTTCTTCGGTTTAAAAAGAGTACCAAGCACCCCGAGAAAGAGGAGAATACCCATCGTACCCAAGATGCTGGCAAATACTTTGGCATCTTCTTGATAAATGAGGGCAACGATAAGTGGTACAACTAGGAGTGCAGCCTCAATAAGCAGGAGCTTGGCAATAAGAAAACGGACAATAGATTGATTCATGGCAGCTTACCTCTTCAACAAGTCGTAAATGTAAGTTATATTTTGTAAGAGTGTAACAACCACGATTTTATCACCATAAGCCAGTCTATCCTCACCAGTAGGGAAAATCGCTTTTCCATTACGTATGATAGCGGCGATAAGAACACCGTTAGCGAAATCAATGTCAGAAAGCTTCATACCGGCAATTTGGTTATTTTCCTTAATTTGGAATTGCAAGGTTTCGATACGACCATTAGCCACATGGTGAAGGGCATCAAGACTAGAGTCTTTGGCATTAAAACGCCCACGTACAAAGTGCATTACAGTGTCAACAGCGATACTCTTAGGAGTGACAATTGTTGTCTCACGTGTATCGACAATCTCTAAAAGGCTAGTTCGATTGACTTTGGTGATATTCTTGTGGATACCGAGGCTTTCCAGGAACATAGAGGTAATGATATTTTCCTCATCTACTCCAGTTAGAGTAGCTACAGCATCATAACTGGCTGCACTTTCCTCGAGAAGAAGATCTTTAGCAGTACCATCACCTAAGATAACAGAAACTTCTGGGAAAACCTGGCTAAAGGTTTGCGCACGATCCATTTTTTGCTCAATCAATTTTACCTTAATCCGATTGTTTTTCAAGATATTGAGCAAGTAGTAGGAGATACGTCCAGCACCAATCAACAAAAGTTTTTTGATGTTTTTTGGCTTGATGTAACTGTGGAAAAGTGCCATATCAACACGTTTCCCGGTGACATAAATCTTATCCCCAATCTGCATGGTAGCATTTCCATCTGGAATGATGAGTTCACCTTGACGGTCAATCGTACAAACTAGAATATTGCCAAATTTCCTACGGAATTGTTCCATTGTCATACCAGACAATTGGCTATTTTCAGTGACTTTAAATGCCATAAGAATAACGCGTCCATTAGCAAAAGTTTCAACTGATAGGGCGTTTGGAAATTCAACCGTATTGGCAATATAGCGAGCTGTTAAAAGTTCAGGGTTAACTACTAATGAGAATCCAAGAAAGTTCTTGTCTTTGAAATAAGCATTTGAGTATTCTGGGTTACGCACGCGAACAATAGTTTCTTTGGCACCCATTTGTTTAGCCAGAACGGCTGAAATCATGTTTACTTCATCTTTATCAGTCATCGCGATAAAGACATCGCAGTTGCTAACTTCGGCTTTTTCCAAAATTTTGAAATTAGCCCCATTTCCAACAAAGCCCATAACATCATAACGTTTGCTGAGGCGTTTGAGGACCTCTTCCTTTTCTTCAATTAAAATAACATCGTGCTTCTCTTCAACAAGAGAACGACAAAGTGCGGTACCGACTTTACCGGCACCTACAACAATAATACGCATGAGTTGCCTCCAAATAATCATTACTATGATACTCTATTTTAGCGGAAAAATCATCCTTTTCAGCTAGCTTTATCAACTATTCCTATTTAAGTGAATAAAGGTAAAATTTTTCTTTAAATAGTATTGACTTTTAGACCAGAAGTGCTAAAATATATTCAAAGATTCGTTATTTTAAATCTAACCTGTCATGATTTAAGCTAATGAACGTCCACAACCATGTCGTCTGCTGAGTTTGACTCCGGGCGACATGGTATTTTTTATGTCTAGGAGAATTGAGATGTCACGTAATCATATTGTCTTGTTTGAACCTCGTATTCCACAAAACACCGGAAATATAGCACGTACCTGTGCAGCGACTAATAGCCCTCTTCATATCATCCGTCCTATGGGCTTTCCAATTGATGACAAGAAAATGAAACGTTCAGGTTTAGACTACTGGGATAAACTTGACATCACTTATTATGACAATTTGGCAGATTTTATGTCTAAAAATCAGGATGGTCGGTTGCATTTAGTCACGAAATTTGCGGATAAGACTTATTCAGAAGAGGCCTATGCCGATGGTGAGGACCACTATTTTATGTTTGGTCGCGAGGATACAGGCCTACCTGAAGATTTTATGCGTGAGCATCCTAAAAAAGCTATTCGTATTCCGATGAATGATGAGCATGTACGTAGTCTAAATGTGTCCAACACTGTTTGTATGATTGTTTACGAGGCACTTCGTCAGCAACAATTTGAGGGGCTAGAGCTGAGTCACCATTATCAACACGATAAATTAAAATAGATACTTCATTTTGTTTTAAAAGAATAATTATAGTCATTGACTATCAAGAGATTAGAAATCCATAATTTAAGAACCTTGTCACCAAGGTTTTTTTATGTTATTCTTAAAAGGTCTTCAGGGCAGGGTGAAACTCCCGACCGGCGGTGATTCTATGGATAAGTCCGCGAGCGCAAGCTGATGAGGTGTGATTCCTCAACCGACAGTATAGTCTGGATGGAAGAAGACCAGTCTTTTTGCGTAGGCTTTTTTGGCATAGGCAAATCCATTGGGAACTTCTTTCAAATTGTTAAAATTTGGAGGAATTTTTTTATGACAAACACACGTAAATTGGCTTACATTGCCATTTTATCCGCAGTTTCATTCTTGTTGCTTTATTTTTCATTTCCATTGATTCCAGCAGCAGACTTTTTGAAGGTTGATTTTTCAATCCTTCCTGTTCTTATTGCCTTGGTTATCTTTGATTTTAAGAGTGCCATTGGTGTTCTATTGCTTCGTTCATTGTTGAAGCTTTTGCTAAACAATGGTGGTCCAGGATTAATGATTGGACTTCCTATGAATTTCGTTGCTCTAGGAGTCTTTGTTTGGGGCCTAAGCTATTTTTGGAAGAAAAATCAAACAAGCAAGAATTATATTCTTGGTTCTGTTGTAGGAACTGTCTTGCTTACAGTTGTTATGGCTATTCTTAACTATATTTATGCAGTACCACTCTATGCTAAATTTGCCAACTTTGATATTGCGCAATTCATAGGTCTCCATAAATACCTTTTCGCTATGGTAGTACCTTTTAATTTACTTGAAGGATTGATTTTTGCGGTAGCCTTTGCTCTGATTTATGCTCCACTTAAGTCTATTCTAGTAAAATTATAAATATGAAACACAAACATACACATTATATTTATGCTTCTTTTGCCTTATTGTTATTTGTTGCTCTCGGTTACATGGTTAAGTTCTATCCTGAAGCCTTAACAGGATTTGAAAGCAACATTCAAACTTGGGTTCGAGGAGACTTACCAGCAGAATTGACACGCTTTTTTAAAACGGTTACCATACTTGGGAATACGCCCGTACAGGCTATTATTGCAATTGTAGCAGTAATCTTGCTTTATCTACGTCAGTATAAAGCAGAAGCTATCTTTGTAAGTGCCAGTGGGCTTCTCGCCAGTATCTTGATTGTAAGTTTGAAGTATATTTATCAGCGTCAACGCCCATCAATTACGCATTTAGTGCACGCTAGTGGTTATTCTTTCCCTAGTGGTCACTCTTTGGGAACTTTTATGATTCTTGGAGCAATTGCTATTGTCCTTGCTCAGCGTTTGGCGAAAAAAGAATTTAAAATGGCAGTTTATGGTATTACTGGGCTTCTGATTTTCCTTGTTGGACTTTCGCGTATTTATGTGGGTGTTCATTATCCAACAGATGTTTTAGCTGGCTTTACCTTAGCCTTTGGTTTGCTTAATGCTATCTATCCAACTTATGACCGCATTCGCTTTGAATGGCGATTCCAAAGTAAACAGAAATAAAACAAACATGTAGTTTTTGAACTGCATGTTTGTTTGATGCAAAGGAAGGCCATTCTTATATAAATTGTATAAAAATAGCTTTTTTGACTATTATTCTGTTAAAATCATATTAATTGTATATTAATTATATTACAGTTGTGATATAATATTTTTAATTTTTTGAAATAAAGGAGAGTCTCTTGAACATAAAAGACAGCATTGGACTAAGAATCAAAACTGAGCGTGAACGTCAGCAGATGTCACGTGAAGTGCTATGTTTAGATGGTGCGGAATTGACTGTGCGTCAGCTAATTCGTATTGAAAAAGGGGAGTCGCTCCCGTCCTTGGATAGATTATCTTATATTGCAAAACGTCTAGGAAAAAATATGACCGATTTATTGGATCATGACAATATTACTATCCCTGACGAATACTACGAGACGAAGAATCGTCTGATTAAGTTTCCAACATATAGAAATCCAGAAAGAATAAAGGTTAAACTTGCCTTAATTGAGGAGGTTTATGAGAAATTCTTTGAACTTCTCCCAGAGGAAGAATTGTTAACTATAGATATTTTGGAAAATATTTTGAGTTTTACTAGTTGGGAAAATAGTCCTAAAGTTGAGGAAATATATGAAGACTTGTTTGAACAAGTCAAAAGGAAGAAGAAATTCTCAACTAATGATTTATTAGTTATTGACTATTATTTCTTCCATCTTTATGGAAGAAAGCAGTATGATAAAAAACTTTTTGAAAGAATCGTAAAGAGAGTATTAAATCAGGAAATTTGGACAGATGATGTCTATAATATTATTTTATTTAATGATTTGATGGCTATCGCTGCTTTGAAGATTTTTCACAATTCCTTCTCAGACTTCTTAACAGTTGTGGATAAAGCCTTAGCTGTTATAGAAAAATCACAATTCTATAGCTATAAACCTAATGTTTTTGTTCTCAAAGCTAAATATGAACTTCTGCATAAAGGAAACAAGAAAGAGGCTGCAGAAAATTACGATAAGGCCATAATGTTTGCTTCCGTTTTAGAAGACTCGGTGCTAGAAGAAAGTATAAAGGCAGGTAAAGCGGCAGATGGTTTATAGAAATGGTGGTGACATAAATGTCACTACTTTTTTAATGGTTAAATGTTTACTATAGAAACATAAATAACAGTCAAAAGGAGTTTTATTTTGAAAAAACTAAAATTATTTACACTATTCTCACTACTTATCACTATCTTGCCTTATTTTTCAGGTTGTCTTTAATAAGGAGTCACCATGTCAAAATATCCATACATTTCACAGGTTGATCAGCGTGATTGTGGTGTCGCTGCCTTGGCCATGATTCTTAAACACTATGGTTCATCTTATAGTTTAGCTTATTTGCGGGAGTTGGCTCAGACTTCTCGTGAAGGCACTTCTGCGCTTGGTTTAGTAGAAGCGGCCAAGCAGTCGGGTCTTGAAACTCAGGCTATTCGTGCGGATTTAGACTTGTTTAAACAAGAAAACCTATCCTATCCTTTTATTGCACATGTGGTTAAAGAAGGTGGACTGCAACATTATTATACGGTGTTTGCTCAGACTAAGGGGCAACTTGTTATTGGTGATCCAGATCCTAGCAAGAAGATCGTTAAAATGACCTTAGAGGAGTTTGCCAAAGAGTGGACGGGTGTTGCTCTCTTTTTTGTTCCAGGAGAAACCTACACTAAATACAAGGAAGATGTGCCGGGGCTTCTTTCATTTTTACCAATTTTGTTTCGTCGTAAGGGATTGATTGCAGTCATTGTCTTACTGAGTTTTCTAGTGACCCTAGTTAATATCATTGGTTCTTATTATCTGCAATCTATTATTGACCGCTTGATTCCTCAAGAGGCCTACACTCATTTGACCATGATTTCGCTAGGCCTATGTATCTCTTATTTAGCTCAACAAGTTTTTACTTTTTTCAAAGATTATCTTCTACATCGATTGGGGAATTACCTGTCCATTGCTGTCATTCTTCCTTATATCAAGCATGTCCTTTCCTTGCCTATTAGTTTCTTTAGTTCACGTCGCACTGGTGAAATCACGTCACGATTTGGAGATGCCAACACTATTATCGATGCTCTAGCTTCAACGATTTTATCGATTTTCCTAGATGTGACCATTGTGATGACACTAGCTGTGGCTCTTATTTTACAAAATCAGTCACTTTTTGTGATGACTCTCACGGTAGTTCCTCTTTATGTGTTAATCATTTTGGTATTCTATAAGCTTTTTGAAAAGGAAAATTATCAATTGATGGAGGCAAATAGTCAGGTCAATACCGCTGTTATTGATGATTTGCGAGGCATTGAAACTTTAAAATCCTTGAGAGTTGAAGAAAGACGTTATCAGGAAATTGAAGTGAAATTCCATGACTATTTGAAGAAGTCTTTGTCTAAGGCCAAGTGGCAATTAACGCAGGATGGTTTAAAGACGGGGGTTCAGTTAGTTTCTAATGTCCTTATCCTCTGGTATGGGGCACAATTGGTCATGGAAGGACAGCTATCTGCCGGTCAGTTGATTACCTATAATATGTTGCTGAATTATTTTACAACTCCTTTAATTAATATTATCAATCTCCAATCCAAAATTCAGCAAGCCAAAGTAGCCAATAATCGTCTGCAAGAAGTTTATGTTGTGGACAAGGAAGAAAAAGGAAAACTTAAAGAATTATCCTTTAAACAACTTGCTCTTAGAGGCGTTAGTCACCGCTTTAGTTATCAGCAAGAGATGCTTAGTAAGATTGATTTAACGATTCATAAGGGTGAGAAAATCGCCCTCATGGGTAAAAGTGGATCTGGGAAAACGACCTTAGCGAAAATGTTGTCAGGTTATTACGTAAAATCTAGTGGTCATGTAATCCTAGATAAAGATGCTATTAGCCATGCGGAGTTGCGCCAAATGGTGACTTACGTTCCCCAGCAGACCTATGTGTTTACGGGGACGATTTTAGAAAATCTGCTATTAGGATTTGAAGGAGAAGTTGACGAGAAAAAACTCCTTAAAGTCTGCCAACAAGCTGATATCTTAGAGAATATTCAAAAAATGCCACTAGGTTTTCAGACCCAAGTATCTGAAGACGGTGGTCTATCTGGTGGTCAAAAACAGCGCTTGGCGATAGCGAGGGCCCTCTTGTCCAAGCAACCAATCTTGATTTTTGACGAAGCTACCAGTGGTCTCGATAGTGATACTGAAAGCAGGGTCATGGCTAATCTTGCTAAGATTAAACGAACAATGATTTTTATTGCTCACCGCAATAGTGTCCGTCAACATGTCAGTCGTGTGGTGACTATGGTGAGTGGCCAGATTGAGTCAGACAGTCCTAATTTCAATCCATTCCAGTTTATTTAAAAAATCTTCCTATTATATATGTATAAAACTTAAGAAGTCTAAATATTCACACCTTGTACCTATCTATTTAATATAGTATACTGGTAGCATACTATTAATAGGAGGTTCTTATGTTAGGTGTCATCCTACTCTATGTTGGTATGGTTTTGATGAGTAATGGACTCCATCGTTTAGAGGGTATTCCTGATAAATCAAATGTTGTCATGAATATCTTTACGGGTGGTCTGGGTTTGATTCTCAACATTATTGTCATTGCTTATGGAGCTTGTACAGGGCAAGGCGCTGAATGGTTTTATGGTAGCGCTACTGGTCTTTTATTTGCCTTCACCTACCTTTACTCAGCTATCAATACGATTTTCGATTTTGATCAACGTTTGTATGGGTGGTTCAGCTTATTTGTGGCAATTAATACGTTACCAGCAGGGATTCTTTGCTTAACATTTGGATACGGTGGTAATGCTTGGTATGGTATTATTTGGTTCTTGTGGGGTATCCTATGGCTAACTGCCTTTATTGAAATTAACCTTAAGAAGAACCTAGGAAAATTTGTCCCTTACCTATCTATTTTTGAAGGAATTGTAACAGCTTGGATTCCAGGGCTTTTGATGCTTTGGGGCAAGTGGTAAGCATTGATTTAAGGAGGAAAAACGATGCAATTGACAATGCGTGAGCAGGAAAAAATGATGATTAGCCTTGCTGCTATGATTGCTCAACGACGTAAAGATAAAGGAATCAAATTGAATCATCCAGAAGCGGTTGCTTTGATTACAGACTATGTGCTTGAAGGTGCAAGAGAAGGTAAAACGGTTGCCCAATTGATGGATGAAGCTCGCAATCTCTTAACACGTGAAGATGTTATGGAAGGTATTGCAGAAATGATTCCAATGATTCAAGTTGAAGCTACTTTTACGGACAGTACAAAACTGGTTACTGTTCATGATCCTATTCAGTAAGGAGAAATGTAATGATTCCAGGTGAATACCATGTGGCGAGTGAGCCAATTGATTATAACGGTGGTTACGAAGCCATTAGTCTTGA
This sequence comes from Streptococcus sp., assembly GCA_003521145.1. Taxonomy (GTDB): domain Bacteria; phylum Bacillota; class Bacilli; order Lactobacillales; family Streptococcaceae; genus Streptococcus. The sequence goes on from DOTL01000089.1 coordinate 22,557, forward strand.
AGTGAAAAATGTGGGTGACCGTGCTGCCCAAGTGGGTTCTCACTACCATTTTTATGAAGCAAACGAAGCTGGTCTTCAATTTGATCGTGAAAAGGCGCGAGGCAAACGTCTAGATATTCCAGCAGGTACAGCCATTCGTTTTGAGCCAGGTGAAACGAAAACAGTACAACTTATTGACTTTGGAGGGAAACGTCGTATTTTTGGTTTCAATAACAAGGTCAATGGTTTCTTAGACTAGAAAGAGGACAAATCGATGAGTTTTAAAATGGATCGTGAAGAGTATGCTCAACACTATGGACCAACTGTAGGGGATAGCGTGCGTCTTGGAGATACCAATCTTTTTGCAGCCATTGAAAAAGACTTTACTGTTTATGGACAGGAATCTAAGTTCGGTGGCGGTAAAGTTTTGCGTGATGGTATGGGTGTTAGTGCTACGGAAACACGTGACAATCCATCAGTTGTTGATACCATTATTACAGGTGCAACCATCATTGACTATACAGGTATTATTAAAGCAGATATCGGTATTCGTGATGGTAAGATTGTTGCTATTGGTCGCGGTGGTAACCCAGATACAATGGACAATGTGGACTTTGTTGTGGGTGCTAGTACAGAAGCCATTGCTGCAGAAGGTTTGATTGTGACTGCTGGTGGTATTGACCTCCACGTACATTATATTTCTGCTGACCTTCCTGAATTTGGTTTGGATAATGGAATTACGACCCTCTTTGGTGGTGGTACTGGTCCCGCTGACGGTAGTAATGCAACAACATGTACACCAGGTAAATTCCATATTACTCGTATGTTGCAAGCTGTTGATGATATGCCTGCTAACTTTGGTTTCCTTGCCAAAGGTGTTGGTTCTGAGACTGAAGTGGTTGAAGAGCAAATTAAAGCTGGTGCAGCAGGAATTAAGACACACGAGGACTGGGGTGCGACTTACGCAGGAATTGATAATTCCCTTAAAGTTGCGGATAAATACGATGTTTCTTTTGCGGTCCACACCGACTCTTTGAATGAGGGTGGATTTATGGAAAATACTTTGGAATCTTTCCAAGGTCGTACCGTTCATACCTTCCATACCGAAGGTTCTGGTGGTGGGCACGCTCCAGATATTATGGTTTTTGCAGGTAAGGAAAATATTTTGCCATCATCAACTAACCCAACTAACCCATATACTACAAATGCTATTGGTGAGTTGTTAGATATGGTTATGGTTTGTCACCACTTGGATCCAAAAATCCCAGAAGACGTATCTTTTGCCGAATCACGTGTACGTAAACAAACAGTGGCTGCAGAAGACGTTCTTCATGATATGGGTGCCCTTAGTATCATGACTTCAGATGCCATGGCTATGGGACGTGTCGGTGAGGTAGCCATGCGTTGTTGGCAACTAGCTGATAAGATGAAGGCACAGCGCGGTCCACTTGAAGGGGATTCAGAGTTTAACGATAATAACCGTATCAAACGTTACGTGGCTAAATATACAATAAACCCTGCTATCACTAACGGTATTGCAGACTATATCGGTTCTGTAGAAGTTGGTAAATTTGCAGATTTGGTTATCTGGGAACCAGCACAATTTGGTGCAAAACCTAAGTTGGTGCTCAAGGGTGGTATGTTAACTTATGGTGTTATGGGTGACGCTGGTTCAAGTCTTCCAACACCTCAACCACGTATCATGCGTAAATTATATGGTGCTTACGGTCAAGCGGTTCATGAAACAAATCTTACATTTGTCTCTCAATACGCTTATGATAATGGTATCAAAGAAGAAATTGGTTTGAATAAGATTGTTCTTCCTGTTAAGAATACGCGTAACTTGACTAAGCGTGATATGAAGCTTAATGACTACGCTCCAAAAACAATCCGTATTGATCCACAGACCTTTGATGTCTTTATTGATGATGAGTTGGTTACTTGTGAGCCAATCCATACGACATCATTGTCTCAACGTTATTTCTTGTTCTAAGGAAAACGCTATATACATGAGGCTGGATTTTTTCCTCCAACCTCTTTTGTATTTTATAGCCATAACGTTTTTAGCACTTTATTAGATTGCTATATGAGTCTGATGCTAGACTTTTAAAATGTAATAGAAAAGGAAAAAGTATGATTTTTACAAAAGTAGATGCTCTTGTTAAGGATATCGATGTGGACAAATACCATATTGAAACAGTCATTCTTTCGAGTGACGATCTTAACAAAAAAATTATTCGTGTGAAGAGTGATCATGGGAATGAATTTGGTATTCGTCTTGATAAGGGACAAAAATTGCAAAATGGATCTGCCTTTTTTATCGATGATCACCATGTCCTAGCTATTGGTGTTGAGTCACAGGATTTGATTGTCATTTCACCTAAAGATATGGATGAAATGGGAATCACAGCTCATATTCTTGGGAATACTCATAAACCGATTGAGGTGAAAGATGCCAAGATTTATTTAGAGGTTGACCCAGTTGTAGAGCAAGTCTTGACTCAAAAAGAGATTGCCTACACGATTGAAGAAGTGGTCCTTGATAAACCCCTACGCCATGTGAATTTAACTGCCCATGAACATTAATCCCTTTGCTAATGTGTCTTTGCAAGATTATCTTGAAATTGTGCAAATTGTCGATTCAACCTTTCCAATTGGATCATTTAACCACTCATTTGGGATGGAAAATTATCTGCGTGAAGACACTGTAACAGATGATAAAGGTTACGAAGAGTGGCAAGAAGCCTATTTAGCCAGTCAGTTTAAATATGGTGAAGGTCTTGTAATCAAACTGGTTTATGATGCTATGGTTACAGATAACATAGACCAGGTTTGGTATTATGATAAGGTCTTGACAGTTTCGACGCAAGCGCGTGAAACAAGACAGGGGACTAAAATGATTGCTAAACAAATGCTTCGACTCATTCAAAGGCTTCATGCTATTCCGGTATTGGATGACTATCAGTCCAAAATACGTAAGGGTGTGGCCTTCGGCAATCCAGCTATTGTCTTTGCGCTCTATGTGTTTAACAAGGGCTTGGGATGTAATGAAGCCATAGCACTTTATGGCTATAGCGTGATTTCGACGATGGTTCAAAATGCTGTGCGTGCCATTCCCCTTGGACAGTTTGCTGGACAGGAGATTGTTTTACGTAGCTTTTCGCAATTAGAAAAAATGACACAAGAAATTCAAGAATTGGATGCGTCCTACCTTGGGGCCAATACGCCTGGTCTTGAATTAGCTCAGATGAAACATGAAACACAGGTATTCCGCCTATTCATGTCCTAAAATATCAACAAGGTTGAGAGGAAAAAACAATGACAAAACGTACTGTAATTATTGGAGTTGGTGGACCTGTTGGTTCAGGTAAAACTCTTTTGCTTGAGCGTCTTACACGACGTATGTCCGACTTAAATTTAGCAGTTATTACTAACGATATCTATACAAAAGAAGATGCTCTTTTCTTGGCTAAAAATTCAAGCTTAGATGAAGATCGTATCATTGGTGTAGAAACTGGTGGATGTCCCCATACTGCGATTCGTGAGGATGCCTCTATGAACTTCGAAGCGATTGAAACTCTTCAAGAGCGCTTTAACCATGATTTGGATGTTATTTTCCTTGAAAGTGGTGGAGACAACTTGGCTGCGACCTTCAGCCCTGATTTGGTTGATTTTACCATTTATATTATTGACGTTGCTCAGGGTGAAAAAATCCCACGTAAGGCTGGTCAAGGGATGATTAAGAGTGATTTGTTCTTGATTAATAAGACTGACCTTGCACCTTATGTTGGAGCCAACCTAGACCGTATGCGTGAAGATACCCTTCATTTCCGTAACGAAGATTCTTTCATTTTTACAAATTTAAATAATGATGACAATGTTAAGGAAGTAGAAGAATGGATTCGTAAGAATTTCCTACTAGAGGACTTGTAGGATGACACAAGCATATGATGGCTTTGTCCATCTTGGATTTTCAAACAGAAATGGTCGTACAATTTCCCACAAGAAATACCAAGAAGGCAACTCTCGAGTGTCAGCGGATAATTCAGATGCCAATGGTGTTACTTACTATTTCCTCATTAATATGGGTGGGGGCTTTGTCGAGGGTGAGCAGTATCAAGTGACCATTGATGTTAATAAAGATGCTCATGCCTTGGTAACAACTCAAACACCTACCTATGTTTACAAGTGTGAAAGAGGACAGTTGACGCAACAACATACGTCTATCACACTTGAAGAAAATAGCTATTTGGAGTACATGGCTGATGAAGTCATTCCCTATTTAAAATCACGCTATTTCCAAACAAGTCGTATTGATATGGAAAAGTCTGCCCACTTGATTTATTCAGATGGTGTGACGGCAGGTTGGTCTCATGAGGATTTGCCGTTTCAGTACCATTATTTTCGTAATTTGACACAAATTTACCAAGATAATGCGCTTGTTTATAGCGATCAGACTCTCTTAGAGCCTCAGAAACAAGATATGTTTAAACTTGGTTATTTTGAAGGCTGGCGTAATTACAATAGCTTGGTAATGGTGTCACCAAATATTGACGACGCTTTTGTTAAGGCTTTGCGGAAGCACTTAGAAGATCTGAATTTAGAGTCTGATTTTGCTATTTCATCATTAGATATACCAGGTCTGGTGTTACGTATCTTAGGAAAAACTGCTGAGGATAATCGTCGCGTCATTTATGCCTGTGCAGACTATTTTAGACAAGAAATACATGGATTAACCACTTTGAATTTGAGAAAAAATGATATGAGGAGATAAAAAATGCACATTCCTGAAAATTACCTAAGTCCTACGACTTGTGCGACAATGGGGGCAGTTATGTTGCCTATTTGGTATAAGGCTGTCAAAGAAGTAAAGGTTAAAGTTGATACTGATAAAAAAGCAATTCCTATGTTGGGAATTGGGACTTCCTTGTCCTTCCTTATCATGATGTTTAACCTTCCAGCCCCTGGTGGAACGAGTGCCCATGCTGTTGGGGCAGTACTAATTGCTATATTGTTAGGGCCTTGGGCTTCCTGTTTAGCAGTTAGTGTAGCCCTGGCTATGCAGGCTTTGCTATTTGGTGATGGTGGGATTTTGGCCTTTGGTGCGAATGCCTTTTGTATGGCCGTTGTCATGCCGTTTGTAGGTTATGCCGTTTATAAACTCTTGAATAAGTGGACAAAGAACAGGATAATTGCTAGCTTTTTTGGAGGTTATATTGGAATTGTAGTTGCGGCTCTGACTGTTGCGGTTTTACTAGGAATACAACCAATTCTCTTTAAAGATAGCAGTGGTAATCCGCTGTACAATCCATACCCTTTGAGAGTGACGCTTCCAGTAATGGGCTTGACTCACCTGCTTATCGGCCTGGTAGAAGGATTTTTCACAGCTGGTGTTCAAGAATTCATTGAACGTTTGAATATTGATAATGCTCAGGAAATAACGACTAAAAAACTACGTCCGTTATTGCTCTTTATCCTAGCCTTAATTATCCTAACGCCACTTGGTTTATTGGCGACGGGAACAGCTTTTGCAGAATGGGATGTCAAAGAGTTAGTAGAAAAATTGTCTCATTACCATGTGGAAGCCCAAGCGCCAAAAGGAATGTTGAATGGTTTTTCATTCAATGCCCTCTTCCCAGATTATAGTATCGCAGGCATTCCAGAAGTTTTGGGTTATATCCTGAGTGCTGCCTCTGCTGTTTTGATTTTCTTCATCCTCTATCGCTTGATTTTCGGTAGAAAGATTGAAAAATGATTCTGCCAGATTGGATGTCGGAAGAGCGCCTAGTAGTCACTAAAGTCGGTAGAAATAACTTTCTTATCCGGAATCGTCACCATCTGGAAGCTCTTCTTCAAAAGTTTGAAACGCATCCTTTAAAAGTAGCATCAGTCTTTCATCCAACAGCTAAGGTTTTACTTCTCTTTTTCTTACTTGTTTCAGTGGGAATTAGCCGAAATCTCACAGTTTTGTGGATTATAGCCTTGTTTTTAGGAGCTGGCGTGGCTTTTTTACCGCATTCTGTTTTAGTAAGAACTTTGAAAAAAACTGTAGTGTTGTTGATCTTCCCTTTAGTTCTTTATCTACCGCATCTTTTACTTAGCGGAGGTCAATCGCTCTTTCTTTTTAGACTTCCTTTGATTGCCGTAGCCATTGCTTATTATTCAGAGACAAGTACAATAAGTGAGATGCTAGTGGCATTAAAAGGGTTGCATTTTCCTGATCTTGTTCTGCTCCAGTTAGATATCACCATAAAATATATCGATGTCTTTGGAAAACAATTAATGGATTTGCTCAAAGGGATTGAAGCACGAAGCTTTGGCGGCAACCATCGTTTCCGGATTGGAAGTAATATCTGGGGAATTTTATACCTTAAAGCTATACGCTATGGTGAGGAACTGACTCAATCCATGGAAGCACGTTGCTTTGTTGGTGAGTATGTCAAGTCATCACAGTCATTCACATGGAAGGACTGGCTGGCCTTGATAGGTCTAGTAGCAGTGATTTTAGGACAGATTATGTTAGGAGGATGAGATGTTTCAATTGAAACAAGTGGCCTGTGCCTATGAACAAAAAAAGGTCTTTACTGGTCTTGATTTGGAGATTAGACAAGGACAATATGTGATGTTGATGGGGGAAAACGGGACTGGAAAATCAAGTCTTATCAGTTTATTAACCGGCTTCAAGCAGGAAGAATCTGGACGCATTCTTTTCTTAAGGAAGGACCTCAAAGATTGGCTGAAGGACAAACGTCTAAAACGAGATTTTTATAGTCGACTCGGAATCCTCTTCCAGGATGTGGATAGTCAGTTATTTAATAGTACTGTCTATGATGAGATTGCTTTTGGTCCGCGTCAGCTAGGTCTTACTGAAGAAGAGGTGTCACAGCGCGTTCAAGACACGCTATCCCTGCTGAAAATTGAAGATTTAAGGGATCGCGTTCCCTATCAACTGTCTGGTGGAGAAAAGAAGAAAGTGGCCTTTGCCAGTATCATGGTAACGAATCCAGATGTGTATATACTTGATGAACCCTTCAATAATCTTTCTAAAGAATATGAAGAATTTTTTAGGGAACTCCTACATGAGCTTCATTCAGCTGGGAAAACCATTATCATGTCTGCTCATCATTTTAAGCACCTTCATCATGAAAAGGCTGATGTTCTACTTTTCGAAGATGGTAAGGCTGATTTCTTTCCTGCCCAGGAAGTGCTTAATAACCAACAAGTAATTGAGCGTTTGTCGCATTATTAATAACTATAAGTAGAAAATCGTTCTAGGTTTCCTACTTTTTTCTTTGTCAAAAAATTGCTATTTTTAGGTGATAGTATTTTCTTATCACTTTGATTATGTTTAAATATTAGTTAAGCTTAGTGAATTCTGTTACAATAAAAAAATCAATCTCAAAGGAGAGTATT